>NZ_JBFAPO010000006.1:0-306397 GCF_040676755.1 Dactylosporangium sp. NPDC049525
CGCCGCCGAGCGCGACGAGCCTGCCGAGCACCGCCCACCGCAGGTCCTGCGTGACGTTCAGCCCGGGCGGACCGGGCGAGACGTGGGTCAGGGCGCTGCCGACGGGGGCGCCGTGCAGGCCGGCCCGGTGGGAGGCGTTGGTGAGCACGTCCACGGGGTCGACGGCGAGCCAGTCCGCCAGCTCGGCCACCTGCGCCGGGCCGGCGACGGTCGTCAGCGTGGTGGCGAGGGCGAACTGCCGGCCGCTGCCCGGCTCCGCCGCCGACAGCGCCGCGGCACAGACCGTGGCGAGCGGGCCGAAGGGCGCCAGGCCGCGCCGGGCCAGGCCGTCCCGGGCGAACTCGAGGACCTCGACCAGCACGCTGGTCTCCGCCTCACCCGCCAGGGCGACCTCCAGCAGGGCCAGGAACTCCTCCGGCGGCAGCTCGCCGTCGTGGGTCGCGTCCATCGCCGCGGTCCACAGCTGGGCCCTGGCGAGGGGGTCGGCGACCGCCGGCAGGACCGAGGGCAGCGCGGCCAGGCTCGCGGCGTCGAGGCGGAGCTTCGCGTAGGTGTCGTCGCCGTCGTTGACCAGCAGGACCGTCCCGGCCGGCAGGCCGGCGAACCCGTCCACGGCGGCCGAGTCACCGTCCAGGGTGACGCCGCCGTGGCGGACCGCGGCGCCGGTCGGGTCGTACGCCGCGATCCGGAACCGGTGCGGGCGCAGCGGGTCGCCGCGCTGCTCGACGCGTAGCCCCGCCGGCCCGCGCAACGGGCGCAGGGTGTTGACCCCGGTGGTGCGCAGCCACCGGCCGGCCCAGCCGGTCAGGTCCACTGTGGACGCCTCGCCGAGGACGGCGAGGAAGTCGGCGAGGGCGGCGTTGCCGAAGCGGAACCGGTCGAAGTAGACGCGCAGCCCGGCGAGGAACACGTCGTCGCCGAGCAGCACCGAAAGCTGCCGCAGCGCCGCGGCGCCCTTGGCGTAGGAGATGCCGTCGAAGTTCAGGAACGCCGCGGTGGTGTCGGCGACGTCGTCGGGGGCGACCGGGTGTGTCGAGGGCCGCTGGTCGGCGAGCATGCCCCAGCGCTTGCGCCAGATGACGAAGTCGGCCGCGGCGGCCGGGTAGCGGCCGGTGTCTGCGGCGACCCGCCAGCCCATCAGCTCCGCGAACGCCTCGTTGAGCCAGATGTCGTCCCACCATCGCAGGGTGACCAGGTCACCGAACCACATGTGCGCCATCTCGTGCGCCATGATCACGAAGCGGCGGCGCCGCTCGTAGTCCGGGGCCACGGTCCGGAACAGCAGCTCCTCGCGGAAGTTCACCATGCCCGGGTTCTCCACCGCGCCGCCGGCGAAGTCGGGGACGAACGCCTGGTCGTACTTGACGAAGGGGTACCGGACGCCGAACAGCTCGTGGTAGCGGTCGAAGCTCGCGGCGGTGGCGGCGAACAGTTCCTCGGCGTCGCCGTCGAGCTGCGGTGCGAGGGACCGGCGGCACAGCAGGCCGAGCGGGATGCCGTCGTGCTCGGCGGTGCGCACGTGCCAGGGCCCGGCGAGCACGGTGAAGAGGTACGGCGCGATCGGCTGGGTCGGCTCGAAGCTCCACCGCCCGTCGTGGACCTCCCGCAGCGGCGCGTTGCCGTGGACCGTCCACTGTGGAGGTGCGGTGACGGTGAGGGTGAAGGGCGCCTTCAAGTCGGGCTGGTCGAAGCAGGCGAACATCCGTTGCGCCTCGTCCAGGGGTGCCTGCCCGTAGAGGTACGTCGCGCCGTCGGAGGGGTCGACGCTGCGGTGCAGCCCCTCCCCCGTGTGGGAGTACGGCGCGGTGAACGTCACCTCGAGCCGGTTCGCGGCGAGCAGGCCGGGCAGCGGCAGGCGGTTGCCGTCGAGCGTCGCCGGGTCCAGCTGCCGTCCATTGAGGACGGCGCTGTCGATCCGGGCGTCCTTCACCTCAGCGAACGTGGTGGCGCCGGGAGTGGCGCAGCGGAACTCGATCGTGGTGCGGGACAGGAACGTCGACGGGTCGGTGACGTCGAGGGCGACCGCATATCCCTCGACACGGATGAGGCCGGCGCGGGCCTCGGCCTCGGTGCGCGTCAGGCTGCGGGCGCGGATCGGGCTGGGCATGCCACCGACGCTACCTGGGCAGCCCGGCCCCATGGGCGGACACGGATGCAGCGACGGCGGCGGGCACCGTGACCCGGCCGGCGAGCAGGGCGCCCGCGACGGCCGGGAGCAGGGCGATCAGGAACGCGGCCAGGTAGGCCACCGGCCCGGCGGAGACCAGCACCGCGAACACCGACCCGCCGACCGCGAGCACCACAGTGGTCAGCAGCGAGTCGGCGACCGACAGCGCCGAGCTGTTGACGCCCTGCTCGTCCGGCGGGGACAGCTGCAGGACGAGCGCGGAGACCGTCGGGGACGCCAGGCCCATGCCGAAGCCGGCGACGCACCAGCCGGCCACCACGACCGCGACGGGGACGGCCGGGGCGACCAGCGCGACCGCGGACAGCACCCCGAGGGCGATGCCGGACAGGCCGACGCGCAGCCGGGCGGCGGGGCTGAACCGCTGCCCCTGCCGGGCCTGGATCCACGAGCCGGCCGACCACAGCAGCGCGCCGGCGGTGAGGGTGAGCCCGGCCAGCGACGGGGTGAGGCCGCGCTCGCGGGTGAGCAGCAGCGGGATGAAGACGTCCGCCTGCATGAACGCGGCGCCGGCCAGCCCGCGCACGAGGATGACGCTCGGCAGGCCGCGGCGGCCGGTGAAGGTGCCGAGGGGCAGCAGCCGCGGCCCGCAGACGGCGACGACGACCAGCCCGCCGAGGATGAACGGAATCCCGCCGGCCTGACCGCCCCAGTGCAGCAGGACGACCCCGGCGGCGACGCCGATCGCCCACGGGACGCGGGTGTTGGGCGCCGTGCCGGCGACACCCTGGATCGGGCGCAGATGCGGCTGGATCAGCGCGGCGACCGGGAGCGTCGCGACGGCGATGAGCAGGAAGACCCAGCGCCAGCCGAGGTGCTCCACGATGAGCCCGGCGACGGCGGGTCCGACGACGGCGGGCAGGACCCAGGCCGCGGACAGCGCGGAGAAGACCTTCGGGTGCGCGGCGGCGGGGTACGCGCGACCGACGACGACGTAGAGCGCGACGGTGATGAGCCCGCCGCCGAAGCCCTGCACGAGGCGGCCGGCGATGAGGGTCCAGATGTCGGGGGCGAGCCCCGCGAGCAGCAGGCCGAGGCTGAACAGCACGACACCGGTGAGGGTCGGGCTGGCGGGGCCGCGGCGGTCGCTCCAGGTGCCGGCGGCGACGGTCGCGACGATGCCGGTGGCGAACGGCCCGCCGAACGCGAACCCGTAGAGGGCGAGGCCGTCGAGGGCCTGCGCGACGGTCGGCATGGCCGTGGTCACCGCCACCGCCTCGAACGCGACGAACGTGACGAGCGTGACCATGCCGGCCGTGAGGGCTCTTCTCTGCTGCACCCGGTCACGGTGCTACCTGAACCGCACTTCAGGTCAACCGGAAGTGACGGCCGTCATTTCATCGCCTGTTGACATGCACCGGCCCGCAGGGTCAACATGTGTTGGCCAACAGTTGTTGACTTTCGAGTGGGATGCCAAGAGGGAGATGCCATGAAGACCGTCGTCGTCGGTGCCGGGCCGACCGGGCTGCTGCTCGCCGGTGACCTCGCCGCCGCGGGTGTCGAGGTGACCGTCCTGGAGCGGCGCGCCACCGACTCCAACCTGACCAGAGCGTTCGGCGTGCACGCCCGGACGCTGGAGCACCTCGACGCCCGCGGCCTCGCCGACAAGCTCATCGCGACCGGGCAGCCGGTGTCGAAACTGCGGCTGTTCAACAGCCTGCGAGTGGACCTCGGCACGCTGCCGTCCCGCTTCCCGTTCCTGCTCATCACCCCGCAGTACAACGTGGAGCAACTCCTGGAGCAGCGCGCGCTCGACCTGGGCGCCCGCATCGTGCGCGGCGTGACGGTCACCGGGCTCGCGCCGGACGCGGTCCTGGCCGGCGGCGACACCTATGACGCCGACTACGTCGTGGGCGCCGACGGCGTGCACAGCGCGGTCCGCGAGGCGATCGGCATGCCGTTCCCCGGCAAGGCCGTGCTGCGCTCGATCATGCTGGCCGACGTGCGGCTCACCGAGGCGCCCGCCGATGTCCTCGCCGTCAACGCGGTCGGCGACGCGTTCGCGTTCGTTGCGCCGTTCGGCGACGGCTGGTTCCGGGTGTTCGCCTGGGACCGGCGCTCCCAGCAGCCGGACAGCGCGCCGCTGGACCTCGACGAGGTCCGCGACGTGACCCGGCGGGCGCTCGGCACCGACTTCGGCATGAAGGAGGCGCGGTGGATGTCGCGCTTCCACAGCGACGAGCGGCAGGCCCCGCACTACCGTAAGGGCAACGTCTTCCTCGCCGGCGACGCCGCGCACGTGCACTCCCCCGCGGGCGGGCAGGGCATGAACACCGGCCTGCAGGACGCGGCGAACCTGAGCTGGAAGCTCGCCGCCGTCGCGCAGGGGTGGGCCCCCGAGGGCCTGCTCGACACGTACCAGGCCGAGCGCCACCCGGTCGGCGAACTGGTGCTGCGCAGCAGCGGCGGCCTGATCCGCCTCGCGATGCTGCACTCCCGCGCGGCGCGGGCCGGTCGCGACCTGCTCGGCGGGGCGCTGCTGCACGTGCCGACGATCATGCGCAAGGCCGCCGGCACGGTGTCCGGGATCGGCATCGACTATCCCGGCGCGCCCCGGCAGCCCGACCTGACCGTTTCGACGGGTTCGCGGGTGTACGAGCTGCTGCGGGCGGGACGGCACGTGCTCCTCGCGCCCTCGGCTCCCCGTGGTTACGAGGACCGGTTGGTGCACGGGGTGAACGACCGTTTTGTCCTCGTCCGGCCCGATGGCCACACCGCCTGGACCGGCACAGAGCGGGATCTTCCGGTCGCGCTGCGGCGCCATCTGGGCGCGCCACGGTGATCCGCGACACGGCGCGTCCATGAAGCTCTTGACATGGGAGCGGTGATCCATGTGTCATGCCGATCACAAAGCGGTTCTCGGCGGGTTGCCGCCGCCGTCCGGTCGTCACCACGACGGCCAGGACGACGGCGCACACGGGGACGACGAAGACGCCTTGCGAGACGTGCCGGGCCCCGCGCCGCCACGGGGGGCCCGGCACCTCGCGTTCGCCTCACCCGTGCGCCAGCCTCGGCCGGTCGCCCTCCTTCTCGACCACCACGAACTGGCCCATCATCCCTTCGTCCTCGTGCCGCAGGACGTGGCAGTGGAACATGTAGGCGGTGGTCGGGTCCGCGTAGTCGGCGAACCTGGCGATCACCGAGAACCGCCGGCGCGGCTCCAGGAACAGGGTGTCCTTCCAGCCGCCCAGCTCCGGCGGGGGCGCGCCACCGTCCACCGACAGCACCTGGAACTGCACGTCGTGGATGTGGAAGCTGTGCGGCGTGCCGTGGCCGTTGGCGACGTTCCAGACCTCCGTGGTGTCCTTGACGACGACGGCGTCGACGCGGTCCATGTCCATCCGGCCGTCGTTGATCTCCCGCCCCGCGAACGTGAACGTCCTGGTCCGGGCCGCCTGCCGCGGATCCAGCCGCGGGATGTCGGCCAGCTGCCGGGGCAGCTCGCCCGGCCGGAGCTCGGCGGCCGCGCGCAGCTGCAGGACGTCGAAGGCGTCCCGGCCGCCCTGGAACCTGCCGAGGCCCGTCGGCTGGCTGCGCAGCTCGACCCGCTCCCCCGGCCGCATCGCCACGACGACCTCGGCCCGCTCCCCGACGGACAGCCGCACGTGTTGCGTGGGGTACGGCGCCGCGAGCAGCCCGCCGTCGGATCCGATCATCGTGAGCGGCCGGCCGTCGGACATGGCGAAGTCGTAGACCCGCGCGGTCGAGGCGTTGAGCAGCCGCAGCCGGACCAGCGCCGTCCGCACGTCCAGGTACGGGCCGGGCGTGCCGTTGACGAGGATCTCGTCGCCGAGGACGCCGACGTCGCTGAGGAACCGGTCGCTCATGCTCAGCTGGCCGCCGTCGAAGCCCTTGTCCTGCACGACGACCGGGATGTCGTCGACGCCGTACTCGCGCGGCAGTCCCGCGGGCTCCACGCCCGGCTCGTCGACGATGAACAGGCCGGCGAGGCCGCGGTACACCTGGCGTTCGGTGGTCTCGCTCGGATGCGGGTGATACCACAGCGTCGCGGCCGGCTGGTCCACCGTCCACGCGGCCTGGTAGTCGCTGCCGGGCGGGATCGGATGGTGCGGCCCGCCGTCGACCTTGGCCGGCAGGTGCATGCCGTGCCAGTGCACCGTCGTCGGCTCGTTGAGCCGGTTGTGGACGTTGACCGCGACCCGCTCGCCGCGTTTCGCCCGCAGCGTCGGGCCGAGGTAGGCGCCGTTGTAGCCCCAGGTCCGGGTCGCAGCGCCGTGGCCGAGGTCGCTGTCGCCAGGCTGCGCGGTGAGGTCGAAGACGCGCCGGCCGTCGGCGTCGACGGTCGACGCCGCGAGGGGCGAGATCTGGAGGGGCCGGTCGAAGGCCACCTTGCCGACGGTGTCCGTGGCCGACCGGGTCACCAGCCAGGTGACCACCGCGACGCCGCCCCCGCAGAGCAGAAGCAGCAGGCCGAGCCCACCGAGAAGCCACCTGCGCACCGTCGTCCCCCTCGCCTATAAGTAGCGTTGCTACATGTAGCTTCGCTGCTGAAGGCGATTCCCACATTGGGGGTTGTCCCTGAGCTTTTCCCGGATATCGCGGCGCTGCTGCTCGGCAATACTGGGCGGGTGGTTATCGACACCTACGTGACCTCGCTCGGCGCCGTGCTGCGCGGTCCCCGCGCGGCGAAACGCGAGCTGCTGACCGAGGTGCGCGACAGCCTGCACGACGCCGCCGCGCATTACGAGTCCGCCGGCCTGCCCGGCGACGACGCGGCCCGCCTCGCCGTGGACGAGTTCGGCTCCGTCCGCGAACTCGCCCCCGACTACCAGCGCGAGCTGGCCCTCTTCCAGGGCCGCCGCACCGCGCTGTTCGTCGCCGCCGCCGTCGCCGTGCAGCAGGTCATCTCCGAGGTGGCCTGGCGCTCCGCCGCGACCGGCTGGAGCTGGCACCCCGGCCGCGGCTACGCCTTCCTCGCCCACACCGTCGACTACGCCGGCTACGCGGTCTTCGTCCTGGGTCTGCTCGCCGCCCTGGCCTGCGGTGTCGGCAGCCGCTACGTCAGCGTCGGCAGCGGCTTCGTGCGCGCCACCGGCATCGCCGCGATCGGCACCTGCGCCTTCTTCGTCGTGGGCGGCATGGCCCTGTCACTGCTCAGCCCCGCCTGGCACACCGCCGCCGCCAACCCTTCACCGCTGGCCCTGGCCGCGTCCGCCATCACCGCCGCCACGCCGCTGTGGATGGTGCTGTCGGGGCTGCGCTGCCTACGCGCGGCCGGCTAACCCTGCGGTAGCACCCGGTCCAGGGGCCCAGGACCTGGCTAACCCTGCGGTGGCACCCGGTCCAGGAAGCCCAGGACCTGGTTGACCCGGCCGTCATCGGCCACGGTGACCACGTCGAACCCGGCGACCGGCGCGTCCTGGCCCGGCAGCCCCATCTCCCAGCCGAAGCGCGCCTGGTCGTGGTGGCCGTCGACGGCGCCGAGGCGGCTGATCACGAAGCCGGGGAACTGCGCCTGCACACCCCCGATCATCCAGTCGACCTCCGCCTGGCCCCGTACCGCCGACATCGGGTCGACGAACGTCACGTCCTCGGTGAACAGCGCGTCGATCGCCGCCCGGCGCGCGGCCGGGTCCGTCTCGTTCCACACCTCGATGTACCGCTCGACCAGCTTCTCGTATTCGCTCATGCCGTCGAGACTGCCGCCGGCGGCGCCGCCGGTCGATTCCCTGCGAGGTAATGGCCGGTGCGCGACGGCCCTCCTACGATCGGATCATGACGCAACCGGTCGGGGTGCTGCTGCGCGAGTGGCGGGAGCGGCGCCGGCTCAGCCAGCTGGAGCTGTCGATCCAGGCGGAGATCTCCACGCGGCACCTGAGCTTCGTGGAGACGGGGCGCTCGAAGCCGACCAGCTCGATGATCCTGCGGCTCACCGAGCACCTGGACGTGCCGCTGCGGGAGCGCAACACGCTGCTGCTCGCCGGTGGTTACGCGCCCGCGTACCCGGAAGGCCGGCTCGACGGCCCGCAGCTGCGGGCGGTGCGGGAGTCGCTGCGGCAGGTCCTGACGGGTCACGAACCGTTCCCGGCGGTCGTCGTGGACCGGGTGTGGACGATGCTGGACGCCAACGCCCCCGTCGGGCTGCTCACCGCCGGCGTGGCGCCCTCGCTGCTGGCGCCGCCGGTCAACGTGCTGCGGCTGTCGCTGCATCCGGACGGTCTCGCGCCGCGGATCACCAACCTGGCGCAGTGGCGCGCGCACCTGTTGGGCCGCCTGCAGCGCCAGGCCCGCGCGACCGGCGATCCGGCGCTGGACGACCTGTTCGAGGAGCTGTCGGCGTACCCCGGCGGCACCGGACCCGCACCGGCGCCGCACGACGTCGTGGTGCCCCTGCAGATCCGCCATGACGGCACTGAGCTGCGGTTCTTCAGCATCACCGCGGTGTTCGGCTCGCCGCTGGACGTCACCGTCGCCGAGCTCGCGATCGAGTCGTTCTTCCCCGCCGACGCGGCAACCGCGGCGGCGCTGCGCGCATAGGACCGTGGCACGTTTCTGGGATTCGGGACGGTCCGGCCTTCCGTAACGTCATATGCATCGCAAGGCCACACCACACACCACCACCCAGAAGGAGCACCCCATGAGCGAGTACGACGGCGGCGACACCGGCTACGACGGCGGCACCGACTACGGTCACGTCGAGACCGGCGAGAACCACGAGGCGCTGGACCAGCTGCACCAGGTCAACGCCAGCGAGGCCGACTACCAGTCGCAGTTCGGCGTGTACGAGCAGGACCACGCGTCGGCCGAGTCGACCAGCTTCGACCAGGGCCACCACGTGGAGTACTCGAACCCGTCCGGCGAGCACTACGAGGAGTCGGACTTCACCTCCTACGACCACAACGAGGCCGAGACCGACCACGTCTTCGCGGCCGAGGGCAGCGAGTCCTCGCACACCGCGGAGTACTCGGAGCTCGACGCCCTCCAGGCCCGCCTGGACAGCGCGTTCGCCTCGGCGACCGAGCTGCACACCGACGGTGGCCCGGCCATCGCGGCCAGCTGAACCACCGGCAACACCAGCTCCTGACGGTGTGGTTGACCACGCCGGCCCGCGGTATCAGCCCCGCGGGCCGGCCACCCACCAGAGCGCCCAGGTCTCGACGACCATCGACGCACTCGGTTGTTCGACTTCGTTCGGGTGTCCGGGACTGTCCGGACATTCCCGGCCGCCCGAACGAAGTCGGCCATCCGGGTGCGTTTTGTCGTGCGCCGCAGTAAGAAACGCGACCGGTCCTTGATCGCACCGGCGATCGGCCACACAATGCCGCCCATGGCGCGAATCGGAATCGGCGACGTCGTGGCGATCTGGCGGCACCGCCGCCAGCGCCGGCGCAGGCAGGACCAGAACAACCCGCACAACCAGCGGCAGCAGCAGCGGCGACGCAACCGGGACAGCGACGGCTGTGACTGCGACCCGTGCGACTGCAACCCGTTCATGCTCGGCTCGCTGCTCGGCCTGATGGCGATCGCCGCACCGCGGCGGGCCCCGCGTCGCAGCACGACAGGCCCCGGCCGGGCCGGCGTCATGGCCATCCGCGGCTACCAGCGGTGGCTGTCGCCGCACCTGCCGACGCACTGCCGGCAGATCCCCACGTGCAGCGACTACGGCCTGCGGGCGGTGCAGCGCTACGGCCTCGTCGAGGGCTCGCGGCTCACGGCCGCCCGGATCAAGCGCTGTAACCCGTCCACCCCGCACGGCACCCACGACCCCGTGCCGTAAACCCGCCCACATACCCGGCGACGGCCGGCCGGGGCGCGCCCGGCCGGCCGGCCGTCAGGCGACCGCGCCGGCGTGGCTGCGGTGATACGTGCGGACCAGGTCCTCGACCTGGGCGCGCAGCGCGAGGAACTCCGGCGTCCGCTTGACGCCCAGGTCGCGGGCGTCGGGCAGGTCGACGGTGACGTCCGCGGCGACCCGGCCCGGGTCGCTGGCCAGGACGATGACCCGCCGGCCCAGGAACACCGCCTCCTCGACGTCGTGGGTGACCATGAGCACCGTCGTGCCCGTGTCCTGCCACACGCCCCGCAGGAAGACCTGCATGTCCTCCTTGGTCTGCACGTCGAGCGCGCCGAACGGCTCGTCGAGGAGCAGGACCTCCGGCTCGCAGGCGAGCGCGCGGGCGATCGCGACCCGCTGCCGCTGACCGCCGGACAGCTGTTTCGGCAACGACCGGCGGAACGGCTCCAGGCCGGTCTCGGCGAGGTACCAGTCGACCCGGGCCCTACGTTCGGCCCGGGACAGGCCGAGCAGCTCGAGCCCGAAGGCGATGTTGCGCTCGACGGTGCGCCACGGGTAGACGGCGCCGGACTGGCAGACCAGGCCGCGTTCCGGGCCGGGCCCGACGACTGGCGCGCCGTCCAGCGTGACGGTGCCGGAGGTCGGCGCGACCAGGCCGGCGACGATGGACAGCAGCGTCGACTTGCCGGAGCCGCTGGCGCCGACGACGCAGACGAACTCGCCGCGGTCGACGGAGACGGACACGTCCTGCAGGGCGACCTTCGCGCCGAAGGTCCGCCCGATGCCGGTCAGCTCCAGCATCACACCCACCGTCCGATCCTGTTGCGGGCCAGGCGGAGCAGGACGTCGGTGAGGACCCCCGCGACCGCGATGACGACCAGGATCGCGAAGATCTTGTCCGTCTGCGTGAACCGCTGCGCGAGCAGGATGCGTTTGCCCAGGCCGGTGTCGGAGTTGACCAGCTCCGCGACGACGACCAGGTTCCACGCGGCGGCGAAGTTGACGCGCACGGCGTCGAGCATGCCGGGCAGCGAGTGCGGCAGGATCACCTTCCACAGCACCTCCCTGCGCCTGGCGCCGAGCGTGTAGGCGACGTCGATGAAGTCCCGGGGCACCAGCCGGACCGCGTCCGCCGTCATCAACATGTTGAAGAAGACGGTGCCGATGAAGATGAGCGCGATCTTCGGCTGTTCGTCGATGCCCAGCCAGATGAGCAGCAGCGGGGTGAACGCCGCGGCCGGAAGGTAGCGCAGCAGCCCGCTGAGCGGCTCCAGCAGCGCGTTCGCGGCGGCGAAACTGCCCATCGCGACGCCGAGCGGCACCGAGACGAGCACGGCGAGGCCGAAGCCGTAGACGATGCGCTGCACCGTGGCCCAGGTGTCCGTCCACAGCTGACCGGTGGCGGCCATGTCCACGCCCGCTTGCCAGACCTTGCCGAGGCTGGGCAGGTACCGGGCCGGGACCGCCTCGGTGGCGCCGAGGACCAGCCAGACCGCGATCGGCAGCAGCACCGACACTGCGACCAGCACGAGCCGGGTGCGGGCGGGCAGCGGCGACCGGATCGCGGACAGCGCCCGCGGCGGGCGGACCGCGCGGCGGCGGGGCAACGGCCCCCAGGCAGCCCGCTTCGACACAGCGGACGTCCTGGGGGCGGTCACGGTCACTGCACTGCCTTCACGAACTTGGGCTCGAACAGCCCGTCGAGCGGCGGCTTGGTGTCCACCAGTTTCGTGCTGACCAGGAACTCGGCGATCTTGTTCGCCTGGAAGTCGAGGTGCTTGGCGTCGGAGCCGGACGCGAACGCCTCGAGGTTCTGCTCCTTGGTGAAGATCGTGGTGCCGGCGTCGTAGGTCTTGTAGTCCTCGTCGGAGACGCCGCCCTTCTTCGCCATGATGCTCACCGCCTCCGCCGGGTTGGCCTTGATCCAGGCGGTGGTGTCGAACCAGGTCTGCACGACCTTCTGCACCTCGTCGGGGTGGTCCTTGACGAACTGCGACTGGAACGACAGCGCGTCGGGGATCGCCCCCGGGAAGTCCTTCGACGTGCTGATCGCGGTGCTGCCGCTGCGGCCCAGCGCCGTGGTGGTGAACGGCGCGAAGACGCCGACCGCGTCGACCTGCCCGGCGACGAACGCGGCCGCGGCGGCGTCGGTGAGCAGTGGCGTGAAGGTGACGTCCTTCTCCGTCAGGCCGGCCTTCTCCAGCGCGAGCAGCAGCAGGTAATGATCGACGGTGCCCTGTTCGGCGGCGACCTTCTTGCCTTTGAGCTGCGCCACGGTACTGATACCCGGCCCGGCAATGATCTGGTCGTTGCCGGTGGAGTTGTCGTTGAGCAGCACGATGGTCTGCTTGGAGCCGCCGGACACCGACGACAGGGTGTCGTTGAGCGTCTGGCTGTTGCAGCTCAGGTTGCCGGTGGCGAGGGCGTTGAGGCTGTCGGTGTAGCTGTCGAAGTACTTCAGCTCGACCGCCACGTTGTTCTTGGTGAACAGCCCCTTCTCCTGGGCGACCTGCCACGGGAACCAGCCGGGCCAGGCGGAGAAGCCGAGGGTGATCTTCGCGGTGCTGCTGCCACTGTCCGTTTTATCGTCGCCACAGGCAGCCAGGACGGCCGCCCCCGCAACCGCGGTCAGAAAAGAACGGCGCTTCATGAGGTCCTCCTGGGAAGGTGCCCGGCGCGCACCAGGCAGCCGAGGGTGTCGCAGATGACGCGGGTCGCGATGAGCGCGGTGATCTCGGCGTTGTCATACGGCGGCGAGCACTCCACGACCTCGATGCCCGCGAGGGGCCGCTCGGCGATCAGCTGGATGAACTTGAGCACCTCGCGGGGCAGGAAGCCGCCCGGCTCGGGCCAGCCGGTGCCGGGCACGAACGCCGCGTCGAGGCAGTCGACGTCGAAGGACAGCCAGACGGCGTCGGCGCCGTCCCACGCCACTTCGAGGGCCCGCTCCGCGGCGGCCTCGATGCCCATCTCGACGCAGTCGGTGACGGTCATGATGGTGGTGCCGCGTTCCCGGCCGACCTTGACGCCCGGGCGGGGCGCCTGCCAGCCGCCGATGCCGATCTGCACGAGGTTCTTCGGCGGCACGTTGGGGATGTCCGTGGCGTGGAACCACGGGGTCGTGTGCATCCGCTCGTCGAGGTCGGTCTCCTGGGTGTCGACGTGCCGGTCGAAGTGGATGATGCCGAGGTTGCCCGTCATGTGCTGGGCGACGCCGCGGACCGTGGGGTAGCCGATCGAGTGGTCGCCGCCGAGCACGACCGGGAACGCGCCCGACTCGTAGACGTGGGCGACGGCCTTGGAGATCTGGTCGAACGTCTTCTCGATGTTCGCCGGGATGGTGAAGATGTCGCCGAGGTCCGCGATGGTGATCGACTCGCGGAGGTCGACGCCGAGCTCGAAGCTGTACGGCCCGTAGAGCGCGGAGATCTTCCGGATGCCCTGCGGACCGAAGCGGGTCCCAGACCGGTAGGTGGTGCCGCCGTCGAACGGGGCGCCGAGCACGGCGACGTCGTATTCGCCGCAGCGGCGCACGTCCTCCAGGTAGGGCGCCTTCAGGAACGTGTTGATGCCGGCGAAGTGCGGCAGCTCGCCGCGGGAGAACGTCGGGATGCGCTTGTCGACGATGGAGTCCGCGCCCGGCAGCCCGTATTCCAGGCCGCGGGCGATCTCTTCCTCCCACTTGGTGGTGGGCAGCTCGGCCTCGCGCTCGACCGCGTAGCGCGCCTCGGGACCGTAGTTGTCGTGCAGCTCGTGCTGGTGTGGATGGTGGTGGTTGAAGCCCATGGACAGACCCCCTCGGGGTGCGTCCGGCCACAGCCGGACTGCGCGGCTGTCTCCCGGGCTTTTGTCCCGCCGTGGAACGCCCCGTGGTTTCGCCGCGGGGCGCCTGCACCTCTCGGACCAGCCGCCGGTCTGCCCGGCGCGGAACCCTAGGCGCGCCTCACCAGTGGTGAGTCGATGGCAGTAGACGCCTGCGGGGTTACTGCCGCTTTGCCCGTCCGTTGCGGTGGTGTAACCAGCGCATCGGTGATCCGGCGGGTCTCGGTCAGGTCCCGGCCGAGCACGGTGGCGACGGTCCCGCCCTTCGCGAGGGTCATCACCGCGCTCGTGGGCGTCGCCGCCGCCGGGTGCTCGTGCGTGCTCACCACGGTCGCGAGCACCCGTGCGCCGCCGAGGCTCTCGACGCTGACGTCGCTGCGGTACAGCGGGCGCCCGTCGCGGCGCAGCACGGTGGACAGCGTGACGTCGCCGGGCTCCTCGCCGTGCCGCCCGCAGACGAGCTCCTCGCGCCAGATCAGCTCGGCCGTCCCGTCCAGGTCCACTGTGGACACCGTGGTGTGCCGGCAACGGGCCGCGGCGATGAGCGGCTCGGGCAGCCAGAGCAGCCGGCCACCCTCGGCGACGCTGACGCTGACCGACAGCAGCGACGCCTCGCCGAACCGGCCGGGCAGCGCGATGCTCGCCGCGACCGTGCGCACGACCAGTTCCGCGCCGGGGCCGACCTCGATCTCCATGGTGAGGTCGTCGCCGCCGAGCGGGGCGGCCGCGCCGCCGACGAAGTGGACCTCGTTCGGCCCCGTCCGTCTCGGCAGCAGCGGCGCCTCGCCCTTGAGCACCCGCAGCGCGGTGCGGCCGTGGTCGAGCTCGGCGACGACGCGCGCGGCCGCCTTCACACCAGACCCCGGACCCATTCCTGGACGGGTTTGGCGGACGGGTCCTCCACCAGCGACAGGAACACCGTCGGCAGGGTGCCGCGCCGGGCGGCCGCGTCGCGCTCCATCACGCCGAGGTCGGCGCCGACGAGCGGGGCGAGGTCGGTCTTGTTGATGACGAGGAGGTCCGCGGCGGTGACGCCCGGGCCGCCCTTGCGGGGCACCTTGTCGCCGCCGGCCACGTCGACCACGAAGATCTGCCGGTCGATGAGGCCCTTGCTGAACGTGGCGGTCAGGTTGTCGCCGCCGCTCTCCACGAGGATCACGTCGAGCGGGCCGAGGCTGTCCTCCAGCTCCTCGATGGCGTCGAGGTTGGCGGAGATGTCGTCGCGGATCGCGGTGTGCGGGCAGCAGCCGGTCTCCACCGCGCGGATCCGCTCGGCCGGCAGGACGCCGTTGCGCAGCAGGAAGTCGGCGTCCTCGGTGGTGTAGATGTCGTTGGTGACGACGGCCAGGCGCAGGTCGGCGGACATGGCCCGGCACAGCGCGGCGACGAGCGCGGTCTTGCCGGAGCCGACCGGCCCGCCGATGCCGATGCGCACGGCCCGCTTCGACTGCGGCAGCGGCGCGTGCGGGTCGACGTCCGGGTGCGGATGCGTATGTGGCGTCTCGTCGGGGCCGTGGGTGTGCTCGTGGATGTGCTCGTCAGGATGCAAAGAGTCGTACCTCCCATGAGGCGTGGTCCTCGGCGGACACGTCCAGCAGCGGCCAGGACGCCGCCGGGAGGTCCGCCGCGGGGCCGCGCGCGGCTTCGGTGGCTCGTCGTGCGACCTCGTCGCACTGGTCGCCCAGCTCGGCGATGAGCCCGTTGACCTGGTAGGGATCCAGCCCGAGCAGCCGCACGGCGGCGCTGGCTGGGCCGGAGACGGCGTGGTAGGCGCTGATCAGCGCGCTCTCCCCCGGCGTGCAACCGGCCGCCTCCGCGACCACGCCGAGCGCGACCGGCTGCTGCAGGCCGCCCCTGCGGGCGCTCGCGCTCGTCACGTGCGGGCCGGGCCACACCACGGCGGCGGCCCGGCACAGCGACCGGCCCTGCCGGCGCGACGCCAGGCGCAGCGCCGGCGACGGGGTCCGGGCGTCGAGCTCCTCGTCCAGTTCCTCCATCGTTTCCGGCCTCGCGCACGCCGCCGCGGTGAAGGCCGCCCCGACCAGGCCGGTGGTGTACAGCCGCCCGATCAGGAACCCGCGCAGGTCGGCGAGGTCACGGACCCGCTCCCGGACCACGGCCGCCTCCAGCCCGCCCGAGTGCGCGTGGCCCCCGGACGGGAAGCGGCCGTCGGCAAGGAGGAGCAGTTGGGTGTTCATGCCATCTAAAAGAGGAAGTAGCGCTGGGCCATCGGCAGCTCGGTGACCGGGTCGGGCTCGACGACCTCGCCGTCGATGCGGACGGTGAACGTGTCGGGCTCCACCTCGATCCGCGGCAGCGCGTCGTTGCCGGGCAGGTCGGCCTTGCCCCTGCCGCGGGTGTCGGCGACGGCCGCGAGCCGCCGCTTGAGCCCGAGCCGGTCGGCGAGCCCGTCGTCCAGCGCCGCCTGCGCGACGAACGCGAGGCTGGTCGCCGGTGCCGCGTTGCCGTACGCACCGAACATCGGCCGGGACAGGATCGGCTGCGGCGTCGGGATGGAGGCGTTGGCGTCGCCCATCGCGCCCCACGCGATCGCGCCGCCCTTGATGACGGCGTGTGGGCGTACCCCGAAGAACGCCGGATCCCACAGCACCAGGTCGGCGAGCTTGCCCACCGCGACCGAGCCGACCTCGGCGTCGATGCCGCTCGCGATCGCCGGGCAGATGGTGTATTTCGCGACGTAGCGCTTGACCCGTTCGTTGTCGGCGGCGCCGTCCCCGGGTAGCGACCCGCGGCGTTTCTTCATCACGTGCGCCGTCTGCCAGGTGCGCAGCACGACCTCGCCGACCCGGCCCATCGCCTGCGAGTCGGAGCCGATGATCGAGATCGCGCCCAGGTCGTGCAGCAGGTCCTCGGCGGCCATCGTCGAAGGCCGGATCCGGCTCTCCGCGAACGCCAGGTCCTCCGGCACGCTCGGGTTGAGATGGTGGCAGACGATGAGCATGTCGAGATGTTCGCTGAGGGTGTTGCGGGTGTACGGCCGGGTCGGGTTGGTCGAGGACGGCAGCACGTTCGGGTGCGACGCGACGGTGATGATGTCGGGTGCGTGCCCGCCGCCGGCGCCCTCCGTGTGATACGCGTGGATCGACCGGCCGCCGATGGCCCGCAGGGTCTCCTCGACGAAGCCGGCCTCGTTGAGCGTGTCGGTGTGGATGTTGACCTGCACCCCGGAGGCGTCCGCGACCCGCAGGCAGGCGTCGATCGCGGCGGGCGTGGTGCCCCAGTCCTCGTGCAGCTTGAAGCCGCCGGCGCCGGCGCGCAGCTGCTCCCACATCGCCGGCTCCGACACGGTGTTGCCCTTGCCGAGCAGCAGCACGTTGATCGGCCACGGGTCGAGGGCCTCGAACATCCGCGCCAGGTGCCAGGCGCCCGGCGTCACGGTGGTGGCCTTGCTGCCCTCGGCGGGCCCGGTGCCGCCGCCGACGATCGTGGTGATGCCGCTGGCCAGGGCTTCCTCCAGGATCAGCGGCGCGATCAGGTGGACGTGGCAGTCGATGGCGCCGGCGGTGAGGATGCGGCCGTTGCCGGCGATGATCTCCGTGGACGGGCCGATGACCAGCGCGGGGTCGACGCCGTCCATGATGTCGGGGTTGCCGGCCCGGCCGATGCCGACGATCCGGCCGTCGCGGATGCCGATGTCGGCCTTGACGATGCCCCAGTGGTCGAGGATGACCGCGCCGGTGATCACGGTGTCGGGGGTGCCCTCGGCGCGGGTCGCCCGGGATTGGCCCATCGACTCGCGGATCACCTTGCCGCCGCCGAAGACCGCTTCGTCACCGCCGGCGCAGTCGTCGCGCTCGATCTGGATCAGCAGGTCGGTGTCGGCGAGCCGGATCCGGTCGCCGGTGGTGGGTCCGTACAGGTTGGCGTACCGCCGGCGGTCGATCTCGGTCACAGTGCTCCTCCGCCTTCTTTGTGGCGCAGCCCGGGCACGACGCGGTTGCCGGCGAGGGGCACCAGCACGACCTCGCGCGAAACGCCCGGCTCGAAGCGGACCGAGGTGCCCGCGGGGACACCGAGCCGGTGGCCCCAGGCCGCCTCGCGGTCGAAGGACAGCGCGTCGTTGGCCTCGGCGAAGTGGTAGTGCGAGCCGACCTGCACCGGCCGGTCGCCGGTGTTGTCGACCGTCAGCGTCAGCTCGGGTCGCCCGGCGTTGATGACCACCGGGCCCTCGCCCGGCAAGATCTCGCCGGGGATCATGGGATCGGGTGGTGGACGGTCACCAGCTTGGTGCCGTCCGGGAACGTGGCCTCCACCTGCACCTCCGCGAGCATCTCGGGCACCCCCTCCAGCACGTCGTCACGGCCGAGCACGTGCCGGCCGGCCTCCATCAGGTCGACCACCGTGCGCCCGTCCCGGGCGCCTTCCAGCAGGAACGCCGTGATGATGGCGACCGACTCCGGGTAGTTCAGCTTCAGGCCGCGGTCCTTGCGGCGTTGTGCCACGTCTGCGGCGACGTGGATCAGCAGGCGCTCCTGCTCGTGGCGGGTCAGGAACAACGACAACCTCCTGGGTTCCTCGCGAGATGCTGCCAGGCCGATGTTTCCCCAGCATTACACGCCATTCTCTGCATTTACCGTTGCTTTCTGAATGCAATTCATCATGCACTTCCGGGCATCCTTCTTTGGGGGCAACTTCGCCGTGTTAGGCTCCTGACCTGGACTGCCCCGCGGGTCTACCTAGAGAGTTGCGCATGAGCAATCACCGGTCAGTCGTCATCAACGGCGACCTCGGCAGCGGCAAGAGCACCGTTTCCGTGGAGCTCTCCAGCAGACTCGCACTGCGCCGCATCAGCGTCGGTGACATGTACCGGCAGATGGCCGAGGAACGCGGCATGACCGCGCTGCAGCTCAACCTTCACGCGGAGCTCGACGACGCGATCGACAGCGCGGTCGACGAGCTGCAGAGCAACATCGCCAAGTCCGGCGAGCAGCTCATCGTCGACAGCCGCCTGGCCTGGTTCTTCTTCCACGACGCGTTCAAGGTCCACCTCATCACCGAGCCCACCGAGGCCGCCCGCCGCGTGCTGGCCCGCCCGCACAGCGAGGTCGAGCGCTACGCGACGCTCGAGGAGGCCAAGGAGCGACTGCACGGCCGCAGCGAGAGCGAGCGGGTGCGGTTCCTGACCCGCTACGGCGCCGACAAGCTGCGCCTGCGCAACTACGACCTGGTGTGCGACAGCACCCGCGCCCGGCCCGACGACATCGTCGCGATGATCGTGGACGCGTTCGAGGGCCGCCTGGGCGGCGACATCCTCCGCGAGCGCCCGCCGCTGATGCTGCTCGACCCGATGCGGATCTACCCGACCCGCGAGCTGGAAGAGGTCGGCGAGTCCCTCGACCGCGGCTTCGTGGCGGAGGTCGGCGACGCCGGCCCGCGGGCCCTCGAGCCGTTGACGATCGGCCACTCCGGCCCCGACTACTACGTCATCGACGGCCACCGCCGGCTCAGCGCCGCCGTGCAGAACGAGTTCCGGCTCGTCCCGGCGAGTCTCCTGGCCGAGGGCGAGGAGCCGGTCACCGGCCGGCTCAGCGCCAACGACTATTTCCGCGTGCACGTCACCGATCAGGTGGTCGACGCGTGGCAGCGGGCTCATAAGATCGAGCTTCCGGTACCCGCCCTGAGTTGAGTAGGCCTACTCAGGCCTTTCTTCCCGGCGCTGCCGAGACTCAGGGCATGACAACACCAGTGCCCTCGAAGACCACCACCGCATTCTTCCTGCAGTCCGCGGTCTCGTTCGGGGTCGCGGTGGTCGGCCTCGGTATCGGCATCGCCTATCTGCCGGTCAACCAGTGGATGCGAGCCTTTCTCGGCATCGGCCTGCTCTACACCGTCACCTCAGCGTTCACCCTTGCCAAGTGCGTCCGGGACCACCAGGAGTCCACGGCCGTCGTCCAGCGGGTCGACCAGGCCCGACTCGACAAGCTGCTCACCGATCACGACCCGTTCCGCGCGTGATTCGTCCGGTTTTGTGACGCCCGGGGGCGCTCCCCGGGCGTCGTCGCATGGATGATTGGCTACGTCACACCCGTCATGACTAGGCCAGACGGCTATCTGGCTGTATGGTTCAGCGCAACGCAGCGACCTTGAACACCGCGTTATGTCCCGCGCGCACGATCGAGTGATCTAGGCCACTCTCGGCGCGTGCCGATATGCCCGATCCGGGGCTATCGTGCCGCTTTCCAGTCGTGCTATTTCTTAGGCCCGACTTAAGAAAACTAAAGGTCCCCACGACGGCACGTCACAGGGTTTCACTCCCCCGCCGAGCCGTGGCATGCTTCGACCGGAAAACAGTTACGCAAGGTTGCGAGTGTCATACCGTGCGCCGATCTTGACGGCATTGCCGAGAATGAATCGCGCCCGGTTTCCTCGCAAGACATTTGCAGTCGAAAGTAAGGAGCGGAATCACCAACCGAGCATTCACGCCGAGAAGCTCCGACAGGCCTGAGGCCGCGTCGACTGACGGATGTCGACTGATCCGGGAGGATTCCCCGTACATGAACACGCAAGACAACTCCTCAACCATCGTGACCCGCAGCGCGTTGCGCCGCACGAGTGTGGGCATCGTCGCCGCGGCGCTGTTCGCCGGTGGCGCCCTGAGCGCCTGCAAGGACCTGCCGGAGACCGGCGCGGCCCCCCGTCCCACGGCCAGCCCCGTCACCAGCAAGCCGCCCGCCTCGGCCAGCGTCGCGCCGGTCGCCTCGACGTCCCCCTCGGCGTCGGCGTCGCCGACCAAGGGCGCGCCGACCAGCACCAAGCCGCCCGCGCCCGGTAACGGCGGAGGCGTGCCGCCGACCTACACGGTCGCCGGCTACCCGGCCGCGAACAACACCGGCTACCCGCAGGGCCTGGCCGGCGACACCCGCAAGAAGGTGACGCTGACGCCGTACACCGGCCCGATGACCATCACGGTCGCCGGCACGGTCATCGACGGCAAGGACATCAACGGCCACATCGAGATCAAGGCCAAGAACGTGACGATCCGCAACAGCCGGATCCGCGTGGCCAACGTCCAGGCCGTCACGTCCACCGACGACAACGCGAACCTGCGCATCGAGGACACCGAGATCGACGGCCAGCTCAAGGACGCCTCGACCGGTGGCATTTCCCTCATCGGCCGGACCGGCTTCACCCTCCTGCGGGTCAACGCCCACGGCTCCGGCGACATCGTGCGCATCGACGGCCGCGGCACGGTCCAGGACTCCTGGCTGCACGACCCGGGCGGCACCGGCTCCGCGCAGCACAACGACGTCATCCAGTCGACGAACGCGATCTACATCAGGATCCTGCACAACCGCCTGGAGAACCAGCACACCCAGACGTCGTGCATCCTGCTCAAGGCCGACATCGGTTCGATCAGCGACGTCATCGTCGACAGCAACCTGATGAACGGCGGCGGCTACTCGTTCTACTGGTACGACGCCAACTACAAGATCACCAACGGCAAGGTCACGAACAACAAGTTCATGCGCCAGTCGGGTGGTGGCTTCTGGCCCAAGGGCGGCTACTACGGCACCCAGGCCCTCAACGCGTCGCAGCTGCCCGAATGGAGCGGCAACGCCTGGAACGACAACGGACAGCAGATCAACCGCTGACGTAGCGGGACCATCAGGCAGGGGCGCGGCGCCGATCTCGGCACCGCGCCCCTGCCTTTTCGCGCCCTGCTCCCTGGCCACCGCGCGGGGTGGATCGCCCGGGGTGGGACCGCCCGGGGTGGGACCGCCCGGGGTGGGACCGCCCCGGGCGGGATCGCCGGGGGTGGGACCGCCCGGGGTGGTCCCACCTGGGATGGGATCGCCGATCGGGTGAGGGCGTGCCCGTCTCGCGGCGACGCGCGGTTGCCGGCGCGGACCGTCGATGCGCAACGGGTTTCCGGACGACCACGGGACGCCTTCGGTCACGGCCCGCCCGTCACCCAAGCCACCGCATCAACTTCGCCATTGCATCGGCTATGCCACCGTTATCGGCCGTCCCACCGCATCACATTTGCCATTGCATCGGCCGGCCACTGCCATCGGCCGTCCCACTGCATCGGCTGTGCCACTGCCATTGGATGTGCCACTGCCATCGGCCGTCCCACGCATCGGCCGTCCCACGCATCGGCCGTCCCACCGCATCGACTTTCCGCAAATCCGAAATGTCGGGCGTGACTGGACACGACCGCTCGGCACGGTCGCAGGAACCAAAGGTGTGCGGAACTCCGGCGGGCACGAAGCACCGTGGGCGTTTCGCGATCGTCGGAACGAGACCACGGCCCAACAGGAATCGTCGTGCGGGGAACCGCCGGGGCGCTTCGGTCAGCTGGCGTTCTGCAGGCCGTTGACCTGGACGACGACCGACTCCGCGGCGGCGACGGCCTCGGCGGCGACGAGCACCTCGATCGCGGCCATCGGCTCGGCGGCGGCCAGGGTCTCCATCGCGGTGCGGCGGCAGCGGCGACGGGCCGGCTGCGGCGACGCGGCGACGACCGGCATGCTCCCGGCCACCCGCATCACCCGGGCGACCGCGCCGACCTTCGCGGCGAGCCCCGCCCTGACGATGGACCGCCCCGACGGACGGCGTCCGTTGAACACACTCCTGGTCGACCGGCCGGCCTTCTCGTCCCGTACCTTCGCATCCCCGACCGCCACAGCTGCGACGTTCACCACGGAAACCGCGGCGGGCGCACCTAACGCGACCACTGCGGCCTCGAGGGCCGACGCCGGCTCGGCGGCCAGCGCGAGGACCACGGGCTGGGACCCGAGGGCGGACCGCTTGCGCAGCCGGCCCGCCAGGCCGATCAGCGGGGCGCCCGCCAGGAAGAGCAGTGCGGCCGCGGCGACCAGGACCAGCGGCAGCCACGACGAGTCGGCGATCGCCTCGCCACCGAAGTGGCCGAGCAGGGCGCCGTAGGAGGCCCACAGGGTCGCGGCGACCACGTCGTACGAGGCGAAACGGCGGGTCGACATGCCGTTGCGGCCGGCGTAGATCGCGGTGATCATGCGGCCCGCGGGCACGAACCGGCACAGCAGCACGGCCAGGAAGATGTGCTTGCGCATCGCTTCGTTGAGGCGCAGCGTGATCGCCCGCGGCTTGCGGCGGCTCAGTCGCTCCGGGGTGTCGGCGTCGCGGCGGGCCAGCCGGCGGCCGACCAGGAAGGCGAGCAGGTCGCCGGAGACGGCGCCGAGGGCACCCGCGGCCACGAGCAGCAGCAGCTGGACGTGGCCGGTGGTGGACAGGATGCCGCCGCCGATCATCAGTGCCTGCGCGGGGACGACCGGAATGAACGCGTCGATAGTGAGGAGGATCAGGATCGTGGCATAAAGGACTCCGGGCGCAGCCACCAAGTCCATGACCGCGTCTACCATGTCCCGCTCACCATGGTCCGCCCCCTACCCCGTCGTCAGTCGACCATTCCCCGTTGACCATGGCAACACGAATGCACCCGACTCCATGCCCAACTGGAGATGATTGTGTCCGGCGTCTCCTTAGAAACCGCTGAGAACACGCATACCCGCAGGTAGGACGTCACGGAAGGGTCAACCGATGGTCTCGTCCAGGTAACACCAGCGCCAGAACTCGCCGGGCTCGATCGACTGCATGACGGGGTGGTGGGTGGTGAGGAAATGCTGCGTGGCGTGCCTTCGCGGCGAGGAGTCGCAGCACGCGACGTGTCCGCAGGTGAGGCACTGCCGCAGGTGGACCCAGTCGGAGAAGCCCATAGCGATGCATTCCGGACAACCCTCGACCTCGGGGGCGTCCATCTTCTCCGCTGCTTCGATGTGCGCGCAGGTCACAGATCTCCTCGCTCCAGCAGTGACTCTTCCAGGTCCATGTCCCGCTGCGCCTGGCGCAGCGTCTCCTCGGGGATCTTGCCGGTGTCGCGCGCGCGCCGGAAGACCTCCCGTTCGGCGTTCAGCATCTCGCGTCGCAGGCGGGCGTACGCTGCGGACGGCGTTTCCCGGTCGGACCGGCCGAGGCGCTCCCAGGCCAGGTTGGAACGGCTGAGCGCGACCTGCCGCAGCCGCTCGACCACGCCTTCGGGCGCGTCGTCGGCGACCTCCTCCAGGCGGTCCTTGCCGGCGCGGCTCGCCTCGTGCTGCACCGACGCCTCCGCGAGCGCGTCCTCCTTCTCGTCGTCGCCGGGCACCTTCAGCCAGCGGGCGACGGTCGGCAGGGTGGCGCCCTGCAGGACCAGCGTCGCCACGATGACACTGAAGGCCAGGATCACGAACAGTCCGCGCGGATAGTCGTCCGCCTCGCTGCTCGCCGGCAGGGAAAGCGCGGCGGCGAGGGTGACCGCGCCCCGCATGCCCGCCCAGGAGATGACGGCGGCCGCCGCGGCCGCCGGGGCGGGGTCGCGGCGGCGGACGCGTGGGATGAGCCGGGCGAGGTACACCGTGGGGAACAGCCACACGATCCGGGTGACGATCACGACGCCGACGACCGCGCCGAGGCAGCCCATGACGAACCAGAACGACCGTTGCTCGACCTGCTCGATGAGCGCCCGGATCTGCAGACCGACGAGCAGGAAGACCGCCCCTTCGAGCAGAAACTTCACCATTCGCCAGAAAGCGTCCATCTGCAGCCGCGACGCGGCGGACATCAGCGTCGGCATCTTGTGGCCGAGCGCGAGCCCGCACACGACGACCGCGACGACGCCGGAGGCGTGGATCCGCTCCGCCGGCAGGAAGACGAGCCAGGGGGTGAGCAGCGACATCGCGTTGTCGATGAGCGGGTTCTCGATGCGCTTGTGCACGTAGCCCAGGACGATGCCGCCGACGACGCCGATGCCGACACCGCCGACGACCGCGATCGTGGCCGCCTGGGTGATCGACCAGGCGTCGACGGCCTGGCCGACCGCGGCGGCGACCGCGACCCGCAGGGTGACGAGCGCGGTCGCGTCGTTGATGAGGCTCTCGCCCTCCAGGACGGTGACGATCCGCCGTGGCAGGCCGATGCGCCTGGCGACCGCGGTGGCGGCGACCGCGTCGGGCGGCGCGACGACAGCACCGAGCGCGAAGCACATCGCGAGTGGTACCTGTGGCAGGAGCATGTTCAGGGTCAAGCCCACGGCCGCGGCGGTGAACAGGACCAGTCCGACCGCGAGCAGCAGGATGGGGCGCAGATTGAAGCGGAACGCGGGCACCGAGGTTTCCAGCGCCGCCACGTACAGGATGGGCGGGAGGATGCCGAGCAGCACCACCTCCGGGTCCAGCTCGACCTCCAGGACCCCGGGGATGAAGGAGATCCCGATGCCGACCAGGACCAGCAAGATGGGGGACAGCACACCGATACGGCGGGCCACCACGGAGGTGGCGACGACGACCGCGATCAGTCCGACGATGTTCTCGAGCCCGTGCACGCGCGAAGCCTATCCAGCCGTAGGACGCAGCAGGAGTGTGGTGACGGCGACCACTGCGGCTGAGACACTGCACCCGCACGTGCAGCGAGCCGTCAGGTAGGGAAGGATCGTCCCCATGTGTGCCGCGCGACAACTAACCGCATCCGTGGCAGGGGTGTGAGCATGGCCGACGTCGGCACGACGATCGACCTTCGTAACCGGCGGCTGGGACTGCGCACCGGCGAGCGCATCCGGGTGCTGCTGATCGAGGACGATCCCGGCGACGCGTTCCTGGTCCAGGAGCTGCTCGCGGAGGCGGACGCGCCGTTCGACGTGCAGGTCGCGCAGACGATGCGGGAGGCTCGCCCGCTGCTGCGCGAGGTGCACTGCGTCCTGCTCGACCTCGGGCTGCCCGACGCGAGCGGCCTGGACGGGCTGCGCCAGGTGCTGCAGGACGCCGGCCGGGTCGCCGTGTGCGTGCTGACCGGCCTGGAGGACGAGCACCTGGGCACCGCTGCCGTCGCCGAGGGGGCCCAGGACTATCTGGTCAAGGGCGCGGTCGACGGTACGGGGCTGTCCCGCGCCGTGCGGTACGCCGTGGAGCGCAAGCGCGCCGACGAGCAGGCCCGGCTGCTGCGCGAGTCGGAGCTGCGGCAGGCGGAGTCGGCCCGGCTCGAACGCGGGCTGCTGCCCAAGCCGATCATGGCCGGGGTCGAGGCCGACCTGTGGTCCATCTACCGTCCCGGCCGCGACCGTGGGCTGCTCGGCGGCGACTTCTTCGACGCGATCGGGGTCGACGGCACCCACCTGCACCTGCTCATCGGGGACGTGTGCGGGCACGGCGTCGACGAGGCCCCGCTCGGGGTGGCGCTGCGGGTCGCCTGGCGGGCCCTGGTGCTGGCCGGCGTGCCCGAGGACCACATCCTGGACTCCCTGGAGCAGGTACTGGTCAGCGAGCGGCGCTCCGACGAGCTGTTCGCGACCGTCGCGGTCGCCAAGGTCAACCTGGCCGAAGGCACCGCGCTGATCCGCCTCGCCGGCCACCCGCCACCGATCGTCATCGCCGGGGACCGGGTCGAGCCGTGCGACGTGCGACCCGGTCTCGTGCTCGGCGTGATGCCCGGCGTGCCCCGCCCGGCCACCGAGGTGCGCCTCGGCGATCCGGGCTGGCAGCTGCTGCTGTACACCGACGGCCTGATCGAAGGGAGTGCCACGCCGGACGCGTCGGGCGGCGAGCGCCTCGGCATCGAGGGCATCGTCGAGGTCCTGAAGGACCGGGGCGGCGCGCTCCCCCGCGACCTGCCGGCCTGGCTCGCGGCGCAGGCCGAGGGGCACAACGGCGGGCCGCTGTCCGACGACATCGCCGTGCTGCTGCTGGACCCTAGGAGTACGGCATGAATCCCACCACCTGGTCGCTCTGGCGCCGGATCATCGCGCTCTGCGCGATCGTGGCCGGCCTGCTCGGGCTGATCGCGGTGAGCGCCACCGTCACGGCCGGCACCAACCGGGCCGACACGACGAAGGTGATGGACCGGCTCACGCCGGCGCTGGTCAATGCCGAGCAGCTGTATTCGCAGCTGCTGCGCCAGCAGACCAGCGTCCGCACGTTCCTGCTGACCGGCAAGGAGAGCGACCTCGACACGTACAAGGCCGCCCAGCAGTCCGAGACCGAGATCCTCGCCGACTCGGAGCGGCTCCTGTCCGACGAGCCCGACCTGCTCGCCGCCGTCCACGACATCGCCGCGGCGACCTCCCAGTACCGGCGGGAGATCACCGAACCGCTGATCGCGCAGACCCGCAGCGACGGGCCGAGCGCGGAGCGCGCCACGCCGACGGACACCTCCAGGGCCGTCTACACCGCCGCCTCCGACCGGATCAACACGCTGCGCACCGCGTTGAGCACCCGGCGCGACGCGGTCGCCGCCCAGGTCCGGTCGTCCGGCAACATGCTGATCCTGCTGCTCGTCTTCGCCGGGATCGTGATCATCGTCGCCGGCGTGGCGCTGGCGCTGCTGCTGCGGCGGCTGGTGACCCGGCCGGTGACCGAACTGGCCGCCGAGGTGCGCATCGTCGCGGCCGGCAACTACGACCACGAGATCACCGGTGGCGGCCCCCCGGAGCTCGCGGCCCTCGCCGCCGACGTCGACACGATGCGCCGCCGGATCAACACCGAGCTGCAGGACGTCGTGGAGGCGCGCCGGCTGGTCGAGGAGGCCAACCGGATGCTCGAGCAGCAGGCGGCCGAGCTGACCAGGTCCAACCGCGACCTCGAGCAGTTCGCCTACGTCGCCTCGCACGACCTGCAGGAGCCGCTGCGCAAGGTGGCCTCTTTCTGCCAGCTGCTGCAGCGCCGGTACGCGCGGCAACTCGACGAGCGGGCGGACCAGTACATCGCCTTCGCCGTCGACGGCGCGCAGCGCATGCAGCGACTGATCAACGACCTGCTCGCCTTCTCCCGCATCGGCCGGCTCACCAGCGGCTTCAACGACATCGACCTGAACACCGTGGTCGTCGACGCCGCCGAGCAGTTCGAGTCGCAGCGCGCGGCGGTCGGCGCCGAGATCACATTCACCGAGCTCCCGGTGGTGCGGGGCGAGGAGCCGCTGCTCGGCGCGCTGTTCAGCAACCTGATCGGCAACGCGCTGAAGTTCCGGCACCCCGACCGCACGCCGCGCATCATCGTGGACAGCCGGCGCGTCGGCGACGAGTACGAGATCAGCGTGGAGGACAACGGGATCGGCATCGAACCCGAGTTCGCCGACAAGGTCTTCGTGATCTTCCAGCGCTTGCACGCGAAAGACGCCTATCCGGGAACTGGTATCGGCCTCGCGATCGCGAAGAAAATCGTCGAATACCACGGCGGCAGGATCTGGATCGACCCGTCACAGACCGAAGGTACGCTGTTCCGGTTCACGCTCCCCGTGCCTGTACTCGACGACGACGCCGCCGCCCCTTTGCTTGAGGAGTCCGTTTCATGACCGCACCCCGGGAATCGTCCCTGCCGATCGAGGTGCTCCTGGTCGAGGACGACCCGGGCGACGTGCTGATGACGCAGGAGGCGTTCGAGGAGCACAAGGTCCGCAACAAGCTCAACGTCGTCTCCGACGGCGAGGAGGCGTTGTCCTACCTGCGCCGGGAGGGGCCGCACGCGGACGCGCCCCGCCCCGACCTGATCCTGCTGGACCTCAACCTGCCCCGGGTCGACGGCCGGCAGGTCCTCCAGGCCATCAAGGAGGACCCCGACCTGCGCCGCATCCCGGTCGTGGTGCTGACCACTTCTGGCGCCGACGAGGACATCCTGCGCAGCTACTCGCTGCACGCCAACGCCTATGTGACGAAGCCGGTCGACTTCGACAGCTTCATCGCCGTGGTGCGGCAGATCGACGAGTTCTTCGTGAGCGTGGTGAAGCTTCCCCCACGCGGGTGAACCGTCCCGTCTTTCTGCACCGCTGACCGTTTCTCCTGCACCGCTGACCGGCCGGGTCTCTCGTTCGCCCGGCCGGTCCTGCCTGTTCAGGCTGTGTGGGCTTTTGGGCTGTGCGGGCTTCAGGCCGCGCGGGCGACTTTTGCCAGCAGGAGCGCCTCGGCGATGCAGACCCGCTCGAACTCGCCCAGGTGCAGGCTCTCGTTCGGCCCGTGCGCCCGGGTGCTCGGGTCCTCGACGCCGGTGACCAGGATCGCCGCCTTGGGGAACAGCTCCTGGAACGTCGCGATGAACGGGATCGACCCGCCGACGCCCATGTCGACCGGCGTCACGCCGTCCCACGCCTCGGTGAACGCCTGCCGCGCCGCTTCGAACACGGGCCCGGTCGCGTCGATCACGCACGGCTCGCCGAGCTGCTCAAGGGTCACCGTGACCTTCGCGCCCCACGGCACGTGCCGCTCCAGGTGGGCGACCATCGTGTCGTACACCCGCTGCGCCGAGTCACCGGGCGCGATCCGCACACTGAACTTGGCCTTCGCGACCGGGATCAGCGCGTTGGGCGCGCCCTCGGTCGGCGGGGCGTCGATGCCGAGGATCGAGATCGCCGGCCGGGTCCACAGCCGCTCGACCAGCCGCCCGGTGCCGATGAACTCGACCCCGTCGAGCATCCCGGCCTCCTCACGGAACCGGTCCTCCGGGTAGTCCAGCGGCGCCGACGCCGTGCTGACCAGCCCCTCGACGGCGACGTCACCCGCGTCGTCGTGCAGCGTCGAGATCAGCCGCGACAAGGTGATCAACGCGTCCGGCACGGCGCCGCCGAACATGCCGCTGTGCACGGCCTGCTCCAGCACGCGGACCTCGAAGAACCCGTTAACGATCCCCCGCAGCCCCGTGGTCAGCGCCGGCTGGCCGACATCCCAGTTGCCCGAGTCGGCGATCACGATCACGTCGGAGGCGAGCTCGTCCCGGTGCTCGCGGAGCAGGTCCTCCAGCGACTCGGAGCCGAACTCCTCCTCGCCCTCGATGAACAGCACCACGCCGACCGGCAGGTCCTCGCCGAACGCCCGCAGCGCCGCGATGTGCGCCATGACGCCGGCCTTGTCGTCGGCGGTGCCGCGCCCGTACAGGCGACCGTCGCGCTCCTGCGGCTCGAACGGGTCGCTCAGCCACTGCGAGCGGTCACCGACCGGCTGGACGTCGTGGTGCGCATACAGCAACACCGTCGGCGCTCCGGGCGGCGCCGGCCGGCGGCCCAGCACCGCGGGCTGCCCACCCTTGCGGACCAGCCGGACGTCCGGGATCCCAGCCCCGCGCAGCAGCTCCGCCACCGCCTCGGCGGAACGCTCGACGTGGCTGTGGTCGAACCCGGTGAACGCGATGCCCGGGATGCGAACGAGTCGCTCCAGATCGGCGCGGACACCTGGCATCTCCCGCCGGATCGCGGCGCGGAGCTCTTCGTCGGTGAGCACAGTCATACTCGGAAACTTACTGCGCCGGACGCCCGTCCGTGCCGTCGGACCCGTTTCCGCGCATCCAGCCGCGCATCCTCCCGGCGCCGGCACCGACCCAGTCCCCGACTTCCGAAGCGCCGTCACCGAGCTTGCGCAGCAACGACACCAGCGGATCCTGCGACCTGGAGAACGCCTCCCGGTAGGACGCGGCGGCCGCCTTGATCTCGTCGGTGACCTTGGCGTCCCCGTCGTCGGCGCGCCGCGGATACTCGCCGCCGAGAATCCGCCCATACTCCCCGCTGTCGATCCACGCCCGCACCTCGGCGGCCCGCGCCACCGGCATCGGGTGCGACCGCGCCGTCACCATCCGGATCTTGATCAGGCTGTCCCGCAGGTCACCGGCCCGCTCGAACTCCGCGGCCTGCTCCAGGAACGCGGTCGTGTCGACCTCCGACAGGTCCCCGCCGCCCGCCAGCTTCATCGACAGCCGCAGCGACGCCGCCGGGTCCTGGCAGGCGAGCAGCCCGGCCCGGTCCGCTGACAGCTCCGCCTTGCGCCACCACTCCATGAGCGCGGCCACGATCGCCCGCAGCACCATCGACCCGACCGGCAGCCACGCGAGCCGCACCGCCCAGTCCGTCAGGATCATCACCATCGTCCGGTACACCGCGTGCCCGCTGACCAGGTGCCCGAGCTCGTGCCCGAGCAGGCAACGCAGCTCCTCGTCGTCCAGCAGCTCCAGGCAGCCCCGGTTGATCACGATGAACGGCTTCGACATGCCGATGCACATGCCGTTGATCGACCGGCTGCTGTGCACATACAGCTCCGGCAGCTCTGCAATGTCCAGCGACGCCGCAGCCTCCGCCATCAACCGGTGCACCCGCGGGAACTGCCGGTGATCGACACGGATCGCGTTGCCGAGAAACTCCAGCCGCCAGGCCCGCTCATTCCACAACGCGTGCAACGACTTCAGCGCGTCGTCGAACCCGCGCAGCTCGCGCAGCGCCACCAGGGCGCCCCTGTCCGCCGGGTGCTCCCAGGCCCGGGAACTGATCCCGGTCAGCACCACCCGCCGGCGTTGCACCTCGTCCGTGGTCATCCGCTCCGCCTCCCCGTCGCACCCGGATTTCGTCCGGCCGCTTCTCGGATCGTCCCGCACCTGCGCAACCGTCGTCTACCCGCCCGCGAGGATGAAGTACTCATTCTGCGGATCGTGCTCCTCCCCCGGCGCCCCGTCGACATGCACGTCGACGCCCCGCAACGCCGTGCCGTCCTCGAAGAACCGGTCCTCCTCGACCATCCACCGCTCCCACTGCGGCCGCAACGCCTCACCGTCACGAATCAGCCCCCGCTCGAGCCGCAGCGCCTCGGGCGCGTGGACGCACGCCGCCAGCGTCAGATCCTCCACCGCAGCGCTCCCCACCCCCTCCACGACCAGCACGTCCGGCCGCCGCAGCGTCTCCCACTCCTCCCGCAGGCGCTCCGCGACCCAGTCATACCGCCGGAACCGCGCGTCGTCACCCACCTTGAACGGCGCGAACACCCACCGCTCCAGCCTCGGCCGCCACGCCGTCAGCTCCGCCCACCCGTCGAGGAAGTCGTCGGTGTGCAACTCGGCGACGTCCACGCCGGCATGCCGCAGCGCCCGCGCCAACCGCCCCGCGAACGTGGTCTTCCCAGACCCGGCCCGCCCATCGACCGCCACCAGCCGCACGTCCCCCAGCCGCGCCTCCCGGCCGAGAACCTCCTTCGCCAGCCCGTCATACGTGCCCACCCGCACCCCGCCGACGCTCATCCCGCCCCCGTCACAACGCTGGACACCCCTGACGCTTCTGGCGCTCCCGGCCGCTCTGGCGCTCCCGGTGGCTCTGGCGCTCCCGGTGGCTCTGGCGATCCCGGTGGCTCTGGCGATCCCGGCGCGCCGGTGGTCGGCGCCCCCGGCACGTCGGCCGGTGACGGACCCGGCACGTCGGCCGGTGACGGACCCGGCACGTCGGCCGGTGGCCGTGGCCCGGTGATGCGCAGGGCAGGCACGACGGTCGGCAGCCCGGCCGGTGCGCCGCGCTCGATGAGGCGCCACAGAGCCTCCGTGTCGAGGTGCTCCTCGACCAGGTCACCCAGCACGTCCACGGTCCGCTCCCGCAGCGCCGCGAACGACGTGTCCGGCGCCACCTCGAAGCCGTGCCGCCCGGCGAGACGGGCCGCCTCGGTCAGGAACGCCCGCCGGAACCCGTCGGTCTCGAACGCCCCGTGCCAGTGCGTGCCGAACACGCTGCCGACCACGGCGCCCTCGCCGGTGCCGTCGGCCAGCCGGATCAACGGCGTCAGCCCTTCCGCCGCCCGGCTCACCACGCCGTGGTGGATCTCGTACCCCCGCACCGGCTGCGATCCGAGCCCGGTCCCCGTCACCAGCCCCAGTGTCTTCCGGGCGGCGAACGTGACCTCCACCGGCAGCAGCCCCAGCCCCTGCACCGCACCGCGGCGGCTCTCCACGTCGTCGAAGATCCGCTCGGACAGCATCTGGAACCCGCCGCAGATGCCGAGGACCGGCCGGCCCGCCGCCGCGTGGGCCAGCACCGCGTCCGCCAGGCCACGCTCCCGCAACCAGTGCAGGTCGTCCACAGTGGACTTGCTGCCGGGCAGCACGACGAGGTCCACGTCGGCGAGGTCGGCCGGCTCGACCGTGAGCCGCACCTGGACGCCCGGCTCCGCGGCGAGCGCCTCCGCGTCGGTCGCGTTGGAGACCCGGGGCAGACGGACCACCGCGACCCGCAGCCACTGCCCGCCGCGCGGCGGCGCCGGCCGGCCCAGGACCCGCCCGTCATAGGCGAGCGAGTCCTCGCCGTCGAGCCAGAGCTCATTGGACCAGGGGATCACCCCGAACGTCGGCCGCCCGGTCAGCTCCGCGAGCGAGTCGAGGCCCGGCTGCAGCAGCCCCGAGTCCCCGCGGAACTTGTTGATCACGAAGCCCGACACGAGCGCCTGATCGTCGGCGTCGAGGAGCGCGAGCGTGCCGTACAGCGCGGCGAAGACCCCACCCCGGTCGATGTCGCCGACCACGATCACCGGCAGATCCGCCGCGCGGGCCAGGCCCATGTTGGCCAGGTCGCCGGCCCGCAGGTTGATCTCCGCCGGGCTCCCGGCCCCCTCGCAGATCACCACCTCGTGCTTGGCCCGCAGCTCACGCAACGTCTCCAGCACCGTCCCGCGCAGCCCGTCCTTGATCTCGTGGTAGTTGCGCGCGCCGATGTGCCCGGTAGCCTGGCCGAGGACGACGACCTGGCTGGTGCGGTCGGAGCTGGGTTTGAGCAGCACCGGGTTGAACCTGACGCTGGGCTCCAGCCCGCACGCATACGCCTGCAGCGCCTGCGCCCGGCCGATCTCGCCGCCGTCGATCGCGATCGCCGAGTTGTTGGACATGTTCTGCGCCTTGAACGGCGCGACGTCGACGCCGCGCCGGCGCAGCCAGCGGCAGATCCCCGCGGTGAGCATGCTCTTGCCCGCGTCTGACGTGGTGCCGGCGACCAGCAGCCCGCTCATGCCGTCACCTCCGCCGGACTCCTGTGCCGCCCCGCGCCGTACCCGCGGCGAACAGCCCATCCGGCCCGCTCCGCGCCGCACCCGCGCTCCCGGCGCACAACCCTTCCACCCCGCTCCGGACCGCTCACGCCGCACCCCCGCCCCGCTTGGCGGAACTCCGCCCGGCGCCCGCCCTGACCGCGCAGGCGAGCCCGAGGGCGGCCGCACCGACGACGACGGACAGGGTCGCGGCCCGGCGCACGTCGCGCGGCGCCGGTGGCGCACCGTCGCCGAGGTGGGGTCGCTCCTCCACCCGGGAGCCATACACATTGCGGCCGCCCAGCCGGATGCCGAGCGCACCGGCGGCCGCCGCCTCGCACTGCCCCGAATTCGGGCTCGGATGCCGTCCTCCGTCGCGCAGCCACACCCGCAGCGCCTCACGGGGACGCCCGCCGACGACCGGCGCAGCGGCGACCGTCAGCGCCGCCGTCACCCGCGACGGCACGAGGTTGGCCAGGTCGTCGAGGCGGGCCGACGCGGTGCCGAACCTCGCATACCGAGCGGAGCGGTGCCCGACCATCGCGTCGAGCGTGTTGACCGCCCGATACCCGACGATGCCCGGCAGCCCCGCGACAGCGCCCCAGAACAGCGGGCCGACCACGGCGTCCGACGTGTTCTCGGCGACGGACTCCACCGTGGCGCGGGCCAGCTCGGGCGCTCCGAGCGCCGACGGGTCCCGCCCGCACAGGTTGGGCAGCTGCGCCCGCGCGGACTCCAGGTCTCCGCCGTCGAGCCGGTCGGCCATCACCCGCCCCTCGCGCGCGAGGCTCGTGCCGCCCAGCGCGGCCCAGGTCGCGCCGGCGACCAGCACGGTGCGGGCGATCGGCCTTCGCCGGGTCAGCCACGCCGCCACCGCCGCGAGGGCCACCGGGACGCCCACCGCCACGGCCGTGAACCGCGCTCCCGCCGGCCGCGCGTCGGCATACGTGTGCCGCTCGACCGCCCCCGCGAACCGCCCGAACCCCGCGACAGGGTGCCACCTGCGCGGATCGCCGAACATCGCGTCCAGCACACCGCCCAGTACCATCCCGATTGCGTCGGCCTGGAGTCTTCGATTCGCCATGCGCCGGACACTACCGACCCCCACCGACAGTTTTTCGCGACGGCCCGCGGACGCCCTAGCAAGCAGATGGTGCAAAAACAAGAGCTTGTCTCACATCCGTCACCGTCCTACTTTGCAAGCGTGCAGCTCATGCTCCTCCCCGTTCTCGCACCACTTCGCGACATGCGTCGCGACGACGTGCACGCGCCCGTGCTCGACGAGTTCATGGGCGGTCTCGGGGTGGGCTACAGCTACGGGCCGCCGTATGGGCAGCGCCTCGTCACCTGGGCTGACCTGCAGCGTATGGAGCTGCCGAGGCGGATGCTGCGCCGCCAGGCCGCGCACAACCTCGACAACCGGCTCGGCGCCGCGCAGGTCCACGGCCAGCCGCCCGCGCTGATGCTCCAGTTCGACGGCATCGCCTCGACGCTGCTGCTCGCCGAGCCGTTCTGGGCAGGTCTGGAGCGTGCCGTGCCCGGTGAGCTCGTGGTCGGCGTCCCGGCCCGGGACGTCATGATCGTGACCGGTTCGCAGTCCCCGCCCGGCCTCGCGAAGGTCCGGCGCGCGGTCGACAGGATCTTCTTCGCCGGCGACCCGCACCTGCTGTCCCGCAAGCTGCTGGTGCGCCGCCGCGGGGCCTGGGAAGTGTTCACCCAGAACCTCGCCCACGCCGCATTCTGAGGTGTACCGGGGTGCGCCGCCCGTACCAGATCATCCGACCTGACGCGACCCTGTCCACAAGCCCCCGGTTATCCACAGATCCGGCCCCACCGCCGAGCGGCGAGGACCCGATCTGACCGATGCTCCGTCCCGAGTCCACAACACGGGAGGGAGACGGACATGAACGAGACGACCATGACCATCGTCGGCAACGTGCTCACCGAACCCGAATGCCGGCGGCTGGAGGAGAGCCGCCAGCTGGTTACCAACTTCAGGGTCGCCGCAACATCCCGGCGCTACGACCGCCATCAGGAGCGCTGGGTCGACGGTGACACGCTCCGGCTGCGCGTCACATGCTGGCGCCAGCTCGCGGAAAACGTGATGCGCTGCGTCCACGTCGGCGATCCGGTCGTCGTCACCGGCAGGCTGTCGAGCCGCAACTGGGAGACCGAGGAACACGTCAAGCGGGTGGCCTACGAGCTGGAGGCCACGTCCGTCGGTCACGACCTGTCGCGCGGGCGGGCGAAGTTCGCCCGGGTCCGGCCGAACACGTTGACCAGCGCCATCGACGACGAACTGTCGGAGGCTCGGATCGCCGGCCAGCCGAGCACCCCGGTAGCGGCGCTGAACGACCTGCCCCGCCACCGCGACTACGACGCCGAACTCGGCGGCTTCGTCACAACCGTCGAGGAGCCGCCGCAGGACGCCACCCGCGACCCGTTCGCGGAGGACGTCCTGACCGAGCTGGACAACGCGGTCAGCGCCGCGTTCGACGGCTCGGCGTTCGCCGCGATGGCGGGCTTCACCGCGCCGGACGACGCCGGCGAGCTCACGACGGCCGATGCCGCATCGGACGGGGAGGCCACCTCCGGCGACGAGTCCGAAGGCTCGGACGACGAGAACGCTTCGGGCGAGTCCGACGAGGCGAGCGGCGGCCGGCGTCGCCGCAACAGGGGCGGCAGGGTCCCGGTGCCCGCCTGACCCCGTGAGGCGGGTCGTGACGCCGCACCATCCGGTGTCACGACCCGCCGTCGACCCGGATCGACCTGGGAGGTCGGGCGCAGCGCCGCGCCCGACCTCCGGACGGCGCGCGACCGGGCAATAGGGCGGCATGTGACCGGCAATGGGAGCCGCACGGGGACCAGCAATGAGGCGGCACGGGATCAGCAATAGGCGACGCGTAACCGAGCAATAGGACGGCATGTGACCCCGGCCAAAGGACGGCACGGCGTCTGACGCCGGCGAGCACGAACGCCCCCGGAGAAGACGGCAGACAAGGAGCGACCCGAACGACCCGAAGCGTGATCCCACCGCCACCCGCTGCGAAACCGACGTCGCACCAACGGAACCCGCTTGTGCCGGACGACAATGAATGCTGTCCTGAGAGCGTCGATTTGGCTCCCCACAAGCGAATCCTCCGCCGCAGGCGGTAGCCTGTCCGACGACATGCGCTCGTAGCTCAGCGGATAGAGCAGGGGACTTCTAATCCCAAGGTCGTAGGTTCGATCCCTACCGGGCGCACCAGCTTGACCAGGCCATTTGCCCGGCCTGCGGAATCACAATGCGGCATGCCGGCCGCGCGATCCCGGCGGCCGGGGACACACCGAACGGCGCGGAGCGCGAGGCCTGGCCGCCGAGCTCACCCAGGCCCCGCGGCTTCGCATTCATTGGACGGCTGGCCGAGGCCTTCGTACGTGATGCTGGCCAGGTAGGCGTCCCGGCCGTTCACCTGGTAGCCGGAGCCGAGTCCGAACACGACAGGTGTTCCGTTGACCGTCTTGGTGCCGCAGATCCGGTTGGATGTTTCGTGCCGTGCCATCCGCCAGCCCTGCTGCTCGCCGAGGTCACGGTAGAAGCGTTCGAAGCGTTGGATCTCGTCCGCTGTCGGCGGGGTGGGCCTCTGTCAATGAGCCGACGTCTGCACGGAATGCAACGCGGAGTGCGCGGTTCGCAACACCACGGCGGCACGGATTCGGCACGGTGGAGGGTATGGCACTCAGGACCAGGTTCACCGAGGCGTACGGCCTCACCACCCCGATCGCGCAGGCCGGCATGGCGTTCGTGGGAATGACACCGGAGTTGCCGGTGGCGGTCAGCAACGCGGGGGCGCTCGGCTCGCTCGGGGTGGGGCTCATGCCGGCCGCCGCGTTGACGCAGACGATCACGACCATACAGACGAAGACCGACCGGCCGTTCAACGTCAACTTCATCACCGTCTTCACCGAGCAGGCGCAGATCGACGCGGTGTGCGAGGCCGGGGTGGCGGTCGCATCGTTCCACTGGAGGCACCCGAAGCGGGCCTGGATCGACCAGTTGCACGCCGCGGGCGTACGGGTCTTCGAGCAGCTCAGCTCGGTCGACGCGGCGAAGCGGGCGGTGGACGACGGGGTCGACGTCGTGGTCGCGCAGGGGCAGGAGGCGGGTGGGCACAACGCGGCCACGCTGCCGGTGTTCGCGCTGGTGCCGCTCGTGGTGGACGCGGTCGCGCCGGCGCTCGTGCTGGCGGCGGGCGGGATCGCCGACGGGCGCGGGGTGGCCGCCGCGCTGATGCTCGGCGCCGACGGGGCGTGGGTCGGCACGCGGTTCGTCGCCACCGGGGAGTCGGACGCGCACGACGGGTACAAGAGCCGGCTGGTGAGCTTCGACGCCACCGAGACGGTCAGCACGTCGATGTTCGGGCCGGAGACGCCGGACTTCAACCCGATGCGGGTGTTGCGCAACCGGGTGGTACGGGAGTGGCTCGACACCGCAAAAGAAGCAAAAGAAGCGAAAGAACAGGAGACGATCATCGGCGAGACGGTCCTCGGCGGGGAGACGGTGACCATGCACCGGTTCTCCAACCTGGTCCCGATGCGCGGGCTCACCACCGGCGACCTGGAGGAGATGCCGCTGCTGGCCGGTCAGGGGGTCGGGCTCGTCACGTCGCTGCTACCCGCGGCCGAGGTCATCGCGACGATGACCCGGGATGCGGTGGCGATGCTCAACCGGTACGGGGGCTAACCGCAGCACGGATCCGGTGGGCAGGGGGCGTGCCGCCCGGTTCGCGACGGCGAACAGTGAAGGGTATGACTCTCCTGACCACCGGCCGGCCACCCGTCGCGGTGCGCGCCGCGTCCGGGCTGTGGCTCACCGCCGTCGCGTTCGGCGCCCTCGAAACCGTCATCGTCGTCGCCGCGGACCAGGCCGGCGACAATCCGCTGCCCGGCGTGCTGTTCCGGTGCGCGGTGTACGCCGCGGCGATCCTCACCACCCTGCGGATGCGGGCCGGGCGCCGGTGGGCGCGTCTCGCTCTCGCCCTGGTGCTCGGCATTGTCGGTACCCTGTCGCTGGTGATCGAGCCCGTCTCCTGGCTCGCGGACGGCAACTCCCTGAGCGCCGCCACCGACGACGCGGACCTGACCTGGTGGGCGATCGCCGCGTCCAGGACGCTGCACGTCGCCGCCGTCTGGGCCGCGGTGCCGCTGATGTTCACCGCGTCGGCGAACGCCTATTTCCGGCAAGCGCACGAGCAAGCGCACGAGCGGACCGACAAGCAAGCGCACGAGCGGACCGGCGACCGGACCGGCTGATCCTCGTGCCAGCACGGTGTCGGAAGGACGTCGCAACCATGTCGGATGCTACGGAACCCGGCGTTGCATGGCGGCTGGGAGCGGCATAGGAGACGTACACCGTGGACAACCGCAGCTACTGGACGACAGCGGCGCTGGCGCCGGCCGAGCAGTTCACGCATTGGCGGGAGCTGATCTGCGAGGCGTTCCTGGCGTTGACGCCCGAGTCGGACCTGCGGGGCGGGTTCGCGGGTTCGGTGACGCAGTGGCGGCTGGGTGAGCTGAGCCTGGCGCGGATCGAGTCGCAGCGGCAGACGGTGCACCGCACCGAGGCCGCCGTGCAGCGCGACCCGATCCGCGGCTTCTACGCCAACCTGCAGGTCCGCGGCACGAGCCTGATGGCGCAGCACGGCCGGGTGGCGACGCTGCGCCCGGGCGACATCGCCGTGGTCGACGCCGACGAGCCGTTCCGTTTCGAGTTCGACGGGGACTTCCGGCAGCTGTCGCTGTTCGTACCCGCGCCGACGCTGTCGACGGTGGACCCGGTGCGCACCGCCACCGCCGTCGACACCACGACCGGGGTCGGCGCGGCCGTGCGGCACTCGTTGGAGACCTTGGCCCGGGAGCCGCTGCGGGATTCGGCCGCCGCCCGGCTGGCACTGCACGCGGCCGGGATGCTGTCGATCGCCCTCGAGCCGTCGCTGCTGACCCCGGTGCGCTCGCCCAGGTCCTACCAGACGTGCGTCGAGGACATCGAGGAGCATCTCACCGACGAGGACCTGTCGCCGGCGGTGACCGCGCGGCGGCTCGGGATCTCGGTGCGCACGGTGCACGGGCTGTTCGCCGGGCACGAGGCGTCCTACGCGGCCACGGTGCGGCGGCTGCGGCTGGAGCGCGCGGCGCGGCACCTCGCCGACCCGGCGATGCGGCACCTGCGGGTCATCGACGTCGCCACGGAGGCCGGGTTCGTCAACGTGGCCAGCTTCCACCGGGTGTTCCGGCAGCAGTTCGGCCGTACACCGAATGCAGCCCGCGGCTAGCTGCCGGACACCGCCCGTTCATCGACACTGATAAAAGTGTGCGGCATGAAGAGGCTCAGCCGCCGCACGTTCGTCCTCAGTGGACTGGTCACCGCCGGGGCCGTCGCACTGCCGTTGACCGGCGCCCAGGCCGCCGTCCCGTTCCCGTTCAAGCTCGGGGTCGCCTCCGGCGAACCGGCCGCAGACAGCGTCGTACTGTGGACCCGGCTCGCCCCGTCGCCGCTGAACGCCGACGGCCAGGGCGGCATGGCGAACGCCGACGTCACCGTCGACTGGCAGGTCTCCACGACCGACACGTTCGCCTCCCTGGTCGCGTCCGGCACGGTGACCGCCCGCTACGCCGACGCGCACTCCGTCCACGTGGTCGCGGGCGGGCTCGCGCCCGACGCCGAGTACTACTACCGCTTCCGCGCGCAGGGCCACCTCTCCCCCGTCGGGCGCACCCGCACCGCGCCCGCGGCCGGCACCATCGGCCGGAACCTGGTGATGGCGTTCGCGTCGTGCGCGCACTACGAGTCGGGCTACTACACCGCCTACCGACGCATGGCCGAGGACCGCCCGGACCTGATCCTGCACCTGGGCGACTACATCTACGAGGGCGGCGCCGGCACCGGCGGGGTCCGCGCGCATGCCGGCGCCGAGATCGTCTCCCTCGCCGACTACCGCCGCCGGTACGCGCAGTACAAGTCGGACCCGGACCTGCAGGCGGCGCATGCGATCGCGCCGTGGCTGGTGGTCCCCGACGACCACGAGGTCGAGAACAACTACGCGAACATGGTGCGCGCCGACAGCAGCCCGGCGCTGACCACCGCACAGTGGACGGCTCGCCGTACCGCCGCCTACCGGGCCTACTACGAGAACATGCCGCTGCGGCCGAGCCAGGCACCGACGGGCAACAGCATCCCGCTGTTCCGGCGGGTCCGCTGGGGCACCCTGGCCACGTTCCACATGCTCGACACCCGGCAGTTCCGCGACGACCAGGCCTGCGGCGACGGCTGGAAGGTCTGCGCCGCGGCCGACACGACGACCCGGACCCTGACCGGCGCGGCCCAGGAGGCGTGGCTGCTCGACGGGCTCGCCCAGCACTACGGCACCTGGGACATCCTTGGCCAGCAGGTGTTCTTCGCCCGGCAGTTCGACGCGAGCGGCGCCGCAAGCATGGATGCCTGGGACGGTTACCGCGCCTCTCGGGCCCGCATCCAGCAGGGCTGGCTGGACCGTTCGGTCCGCAATCCACTGGTGCTGACGGGTGACGTACACGCGGCATGGGCCAACGACCTGAAGGCCGACTACGCCAACAGCAACTCCGCGACCATCGGCACCGAACTGGTCTGCACGTCGATCACGTCCGGCGGCAACGGTTCGGCGGCGACCGCGATCCCCAACGTCGCCACGAACCCGCACCTCAAGTTCCACTCCGGGCTGCGCGGTTACGTGCGGACCACGATCAGCCCCGCGCAGGTCCGGGCCGACTTCCGTGCCGTCAGCACGGTCACCGAGCACGGCGCGGCCGCCACCACCCTCAAGTCGTTCGCGATCCTCGACGGCCAGCCCGGCCTCCGGGCCCTGTAGGAGTCTTCTCAATGGTTTTCGCAACTTCAGCCACCGCTCTGGCACTCGCCGCCGCGTCGATGACGTGGACCACGGCCAACAGCGTCGCCACCGGCGACCAGGACACGCCCGCCATCGCCGCCAACCGCAACGGGCAGGTCGCCGTGGTCTGGGAGGACGACCGCGACACCACGGCGCCCGAGAACAACAGCCACTCCGACGTCTGGCTGCGACTGTTCACCGACGGCGTCGCCAAGTACGAGCTCAAGCTGTCGGCCGGTGGCACCTCCGGCACCAACTGGAAGCACGTCAGCCCCGACGTGGGCCTGGACGACAAAGGCAACGCGGTCGTGGTCTGGGCCGAGGACCCGGACGGCAACGGCGTGTTCAACATCGTCTACCGGGTCGTCTCCCCCACCGGCAGCGTCACGGCCTCGGGCCGGGCGAACGCCGACGCCGCGGGTGACCAGATCGTGCCGAAGGTGGCCGTCGACCCTGACGGAGCGCCGGGCACCGCCGCCGTCGCGTTCAGCGTGGTCTGGGAGGACGTGCAGGGCACGGTGTACACGGTGAAGGCCGCCGGGTACACCGGACCGACGACGAAGGCATACGAGGTGACCGCCTCGCAGACCACCGGCGGCCACCACCAGCCCGACATCGCCACCTCGGCGTCCGGCGACGCGCTCGTCGTCTGGGACGAGGACGCCGACGCGAACGGCTTCTTCAATGTGGGGTTGGTACGGCTGGCGAAGTCGAACGGGGCCGTCAACCTGACCCGCCGCTCCGCGAACAGTCTCGGCGACGGGCAGCAACGCCATCCCGCGATCGCGGCGTCGTTCTCGGGTGCGTTCGCGGTCGCGTGGGAGTCCGACCACACCGGCACCGCGGGGGTGTGGACCCGCTCGTTCGCGGCCGACGGCACGCCACGGCAGGTGGAGGCGCTCGTGGCGGCCGGCGGCGCCAACCCGTCGATCGGCATCGACGACCAGGCGAACACGGTCGTCGGCTACTCCGCTGCCGCTGACGTGCTGGTCCGCGGCTTCAACCCCGACGGCACCGGCACCGGCCGGCTGGCCGCCCAGGTCCTCAGCCAGACGGCCACGGGTCGCCAGGAGCAGCAGTCAGTCGCGGTCTCGCCGTGGGGTGAGGTCAGCTTCACGTACACCGACGACAACGACGGCAACACGTTCGACCAGGTCATCCTGGGTACTGGGGGATCGAACTCGGACTGGTGACCGTTCCGGCCTCGGCCTGGATCATCTGCGCGCGCTATTGTTGAACCGTCAACGAGTGAGGGAGCGCGCATGATCCAGGTCGAGGTCTGGTCCGACATCGTCTGCCCGTGGTGCTACATCGGCAAGCGCCGCCTGGAGACGGCCCTGTCCCGGTTCGAGGGTGCCGTCACCGTCGAGTGGCGCAGCTACCAGCTCGACCCGTCGACTCCGGTCGGCGACTCCCGCCCGGTCGGCGAGTCCCTCGCCGCGCGCAAGGGACTGTCCGCGTCGCAGGTCAAGGGCATGTTCGCGCACGTGACGCAGATCGCGGCCGACGAGGGCCTGGCCTACGACTTCGACCGCGCCCGCACCGCCAACACCCTCGACGCCCACCGGCTGCTGCACTTCGCCAAGGCGCACGGCCAGCAGGCGGCGCTGCAGGAGCGGCTCATGCACGCGTACTTCACCGAGGGCGCCGACATCGGCGACCAGGCGGTGCTCGCGGGTCTCGCCGCCGCGGTCGGGCTGGACGAGGTGGCGGCCAAGCAGGCCCTCGCCGACGGCTCGCACGAGGCCGACGTCCGCTCGGACATCGCGACCGCCCGCGCCTACGGCATCAACGGCGTGCCGTTCTTCGTCTTCAACCAGCAGATCGGTGTCTCCGGCGCGCAGCCCGTCGAGGTGTTCGAGCAGGCACTGCGCCAGTCGTCCCTCACCATCGTGGGGTCCCCCGCCGCGGAGGCGTGCGCCGACGACTCCTGCGAGATCTAGCCGCACGTGCACTTGCGGGTGCGGATAGTAGAACGATCGCTGCAACAGTCAAGTGTCGCGTTGACGATGCACGTGCACCGCGGACGTGAATGACTGCGCTCAAGCCGACACAAACGGCCTCGCCGGTTCTACGCTGCATTCATGAGCGCTGACGTGCTGCACGCCTACCGTATGCAGGTCGCCCGCGGGGTGCGCCGGTTGTCGACCGACGATACCGAGCAGGTGACGACGCTGCTGGAGCTGCTCGGCTATACGCAGGAGGGGACCGACGTCGCGGCGCGCATGCGCTCCTGGGTCGACCATCCCGACGGCGGCGCGTTCGTCTGGGACGAGCGTGGCCGCCTCCTGGGCGTCATCGCCGCGCACATCATCCCGTCATTCGAGAAAGACGGGTCGTGGCTGCGGATCGTCGCGCTCGCCGTCGCCGACTCCGCCCGTGGCCGCGGGATCGGCACCAGCCTGGTCGCGGCCGCCGAGACGTTCGGCCTGATGCGCGGCTGCCACAGCGTCGAGGTGACCAGCCTGCGGACCCGCGAGGGCGCGCACGCGTTCTACAAGGCACTCGGATATCAGGACCGCTCGGACGCCGCCGGCCGGTTCCTGCGCCAACTCCCCTGAGATGCCCGATTCGTCCGGTATGTGATTTTGTGCATGGCGGGCGAGATTAGCTCGTTCGGACCCGTTCGATCGTGTTCCCATCCGCCCGGCCGGGCCGCCAGTCCCGGTCGGGTCGCTTGCATTCGGGGACGTTTCGCGGTTCAGCCGGGGTCGTTTCGCGGTTCAGCCGGGGTCGTTTCGCGGGTCAGCCGTGCAGTTTCGTGGCGAGCGACCTGGCGACCTCGACGAGGCCCGTGTCCGCGGACGCCGGCAGCTCGCCGCCGCTCAGGTTGGCGACGGAGAGCACCACGATCAGGTTGCTGACCCGCATCGTGATGATCTGAGGCTGCCCGATCGCCTGCACCCGCTGGCGGATCGCCTGGTCGCCGACGCCGTCGAGGGATTCGGTGCCGGTGCCGCCGACGACGTCGAGGTAGCGGGACGCGAGCTCGGGGCCGCCGACCGTGCCCTTCTTCGACACGACGGTGAAGCCGACGTTGAGCTGGGTCCTGCCGTCCCCGGCCGTGCAGTTGTCGCCGTCGGACTCGACCTTGGCCGCCGGTACCAGTGCGGCAACCGACGACACGTCGAGCACGGCGCAGTCAGGGGCAGCGCGGAACCGCCCCGCGTCGGCGAAGACCCCGAGCGTGTACGCCACGCCCAGCCCCGTCGCACCGAACGCGGCCACGACCGCGAGGACGATCAGGGCAATTCGCCAGAATCGCTGCATCGAGCCATTCTAGGGGCGCGCCTGTCAGGTGCACGTGCGAGCATCTTGTGCGCAGGTTGAAGTCCGGCTTAAGCCCATGGCCCTTGGCCAGCGGGTTCTGATACCACCAATGGCAGTGGAACCACATGAGACAAGATCAACGATGACCGTCCCTCGGCAACAACGCGCGGCCGGCAGCCTTGCCGCCCCAGCGGCACGGCCCGTCGAGCACAACAGCGCCGGACGGTTCCTGCTGCGCACCCTTTTCTGGGGTGGCTTCGCGCTCGCCCTGCTGCCGTGGTGGCTGGGCACCAAGCCCGGCTCGATCGACACGACCGCCGAGATCTTCCAGTCGGCCGGCCGGGTCACCGGGCTGATCGCCGGCTACCTGCTGCTGATGCAGGTCATCCTGATGAGCCGGCTGGCCGTCCTCGAGCGGTGGATCGGGGCCCGGCACCTGGGCCTGTGGCACCGCGAGCTCGGTGGCTCGGTGCTGATCACGATCCTCGCCCACGCGTCGCTGATCACCGTCGGCTATGCCCGCGCGGACCGGGTCGGCTTCGTCAGCGAGGTCGGCACGATCCTGACCGAATACCAGGACATGATCACCGCCTTCCTGGCGGCGGGCATGCTGACGTGCATCGGCCTGCTGAGCATCCGCCGGCTGCGCCGGGCCCTGCCCTACGAGCTGTGGTACTTCCTGCACCTGACCGCATACCTGGCGTTGCTGCTGGGCTTCGCGCACCAGTTCTCCAACGGGCAGGAGCTCTTCAAGCCGGGGCTCGGGCGCACGCTGTGGACGGTCTTCTACGTCGTCATGGTCTGCGCGGTCGTGTGGGGCCGGATCGTGGCGCCGCTGGCGCTGAACCTGCGGCACCGGCTGCGGGTGGCGGACGTGGTCGCCGAAGGCCCCGACATGGTGTCGATCTACATCACCGGCAACCGCCTGCACGACCTGGACGCGCAGGCCGGCCAGTTCTTCCGGTGGCGGTTCCTCACCCGGGGGATGTGGTGGCAGGCGCACCCGTTCTCGCTGTCCGCCGCGCCCAACGGACGCTGGCTCCGGCTCACCGTGAAGACGGTCGGCAGCCACACCAACGCGCTGCGCGACCTGCGACCGGGCGCGCGGATCTTCGTCGAGGGCCCGTGGGGGGACTTCACCGCGAGCCGGCGGGTCAGGTCGCGGACCGTGCTCATCGCGGCCGGCAGCGGCATCGGCCCGATCCGCGCGCTGCTCGAGGAGCTGCCGCCCGGCGCCGTGGTGATCTACCGGGCGTCTGCCGTGCACGACCTGCACCTGCGCGACGAGCTGGAGCACCTCGCGGAGCTGCGACACGCCACGCTGTGGTTCGTCGTCGGTGACCGGCGCGACCCGGGCCCGCGGCGCCTGTTCACCCCGACCGGCATGCGCGAGCTGGTGCCCGACATCACCGAGCGGGACATCTACCTGTGTGGCCCGGACGGTCTGGTCACGCAGTCGCTGCAGGTGCTCCGGCGGCTGCGGGTGCCGCGGCGGCAGATCCACCTCGACCCCTTCGAGTTCTAGAGCCGTGCTCCCGTTTCTGAGAGTTGGTCCTTCGTGAGACGCGCGATGATCGCCCTGCTCGGCACCGCGGCGGGCACCGTCCTGCTGGTGAGCGCCAAGGCCGGTTTCAGCAGCCCGACCGACCGGCCCCTGAACCCACAGGCCGCCGGGGCGACCGGGCCCGTGCCGAGCGGCTCCGTGCCGCCACCGTCCGGCGCCCCCGGGCCGGCGGGGACGATGCCAGCCGGCAACGGCGGGGCGAGCACGGCGACCACCACCACGGCCGCGCCACCCGCGGGCGGTGCCACGAAGACGACGAGCGCGCCGAAGCCGACCACCGCGGCGCCGAAGCCGCCGCGCACCACCATGAAGGACGGCACCTTCGGCGGCAACAGCGTCTACGTCGAATACGGGTCGGTCGAGGTGTCGATCGTCGTGTCCGGCGGCAAGATCACCGACGTCAAGGTGCTGGACTCGCCGAGCGACCACTCGCGGTCCGTGCAGATCAACAAGACCGCACTGCCGAAGCTCAGGTCCGAGGCGCTCTCCGCGCAGAATGCGGACATCGACACGGTCTCCGGGGCCACCTACACCAGCTCCGGCTACAAGCTGTCCCTGCAGTCGGCGATCGACCGCGCGTTCCAGGCGTGACCCGTGCTGGTGCGGGTCGAGCACGTGATGGGGATGGCGGTCAGCCTCGACCTCGCCGACCCCCTGCCGGTGCCGGAGCTGGAACGGCTCGCCGACGAGGTCTTCGCCTGGCTGCGACTGGTCGATGCGACCTTCAGCACCTACAAGGCCGACAGCGAGATCAGCCGGCTCGGCCGTGGCGAGCTGCGGCGGGAGGACTGCTCGCCGATGGTGGGCGAGGTCCTCGACCGGTGCACGTCCCTGTGGGACGAGACGCGGGGCTACTTCGACATCATGGCCGGCGGCAAGCTCGACCCGTCGGGCTACGTCAAGGGATGGGCGGTGCAGCGCGCCTGTGACCGGCTGCTGCTGCTCGGCTCCTCGCACCACTGCCTGAACGCCGGCGGTGACATCTTCGTCCGTGGCGCGGCGCCCGGGCGCTCGGCGTGGCGGGTGGGCGTGCGCCATCCGTGGGAGGCGCTGTCGCTGGCGTGGGTCCTGGAGGTCACCGACATGGCGGTGGCCACGTCTGGCACCTATGAGCGTGGTCTGCACGTCTACGATCCCTTCACCGGTGCGCCCGCTACCGCCCTGCGCTCGGTGACCGTCGTGGGACCGGAGCTCGGCACGGCGGACGCCTACGCCACGGCGGCCCTGGCGATGGGCGAGGCGGGCATCGACTGGCTGGCCCAGCTGCCCGGCCACGAGTGCGCGGTCGTCACCGAGGACGGCCGTGCGATGCGGTCCGACGGTCTGCCTGTGGTCACCGACGGCTGAGGGCTACGTGACGGCGAGGTCCAGATACTCGACCAGGTGCTCGTGGGTCGGCGCGGAGCCGTCGAGGGTGAAGTGCAGGTAGCGCAGCCGCTTGCCGGTCCCCTGCAGCAGCCCGTGCGGGTCTGGCATGTCGGCGCCGTGCTCGAAGCCGACCGACACCGAGTCGGTGCCGGGGAAGATGGCCGCTACGTAGCCCCGGTCGGGATGGTGGAAGCCCAGGCCGGGCCAGCCGCTGTAGACGCGCTCGGTCAGCTCGGGCCGCGCCTCGACGATGACGTCCCGCAGGTGGCGGGCGAGTGCCGCGATGTCCGCGCAGTGCTCGGCGAGAAGTTGCTCGAGGCCCGGGGGCTCGGTCGCTATCATGCCGACACCTCACCACATGGGTACGACAATTCCAGCGGCTTTTCCTACCAGTCGAACTCGGGTCCGCGGGCCTCTCCGCCGGGCAGGATCGCCCTGCCGGTGTAGACCCATTTCTGCAGCACGGCATACCTGTGGCCGTGCTGCGCGGTGATGGCGAACGGCCCGCAGTCATGGTCCGGGGCGAAGTCGGTGAACATCAGTCCGGTGCACTGGTGGGGACCGTCCACGACCTGACCGGAGTCGACGTCGAGGAGGGAGATCGACACGTCCGCCTGGATGCTGGGCAGCGCCTGGGTGTGCCCGACGATGCGGATACCGCTCGCGCTGGTCTGGTGGCACGGCTGCGCCAGCAGCGGATGGCCGAGATCCCAGGTGTACTGATCCGCGCACTGCCAGGCGCCCCACACGATCGCCTCGATCGGACCGGCCGAACGGGACGGCACCCCCGCGCCGAGTCTCGAGCCACCAGGTGTACGGCTGCGGCCCACCGACGGCGATCCGCTCGGCTGCGGCTTCGCGGCCTGACTGTCCACGCTCGGCGACGCCGTGTCCGGACGCTGGGTCGCGGTCTCGGCGCTCGGCCGGTGCGCGACCCGCCAGGCCGGGATGGCGACCACGGCCACCGCCGCGAGCACGACCGCCAGAATTGTCATACGTGAGCGCGACGATGTCGGCGGCCGCGGCTTCGGCAGCGGCGGCTCGAAGGAGGGCAGCTCATGGATCACGGGTTGGGGTGGCAGCGACGGGTCGTCGGCGGTGCGTTTGGCCACGACGCGCAGCGTATGCGCCAGTTCCTTCGCCGATGGGCGGCGGCCTGGACGTTTGTCCATGCAGGCCTCCACGACCCGCCAGACCGACTCCGGCATGCCCTCCACGCGCTGCGGCGACTCGTCGACGTGCCGGCGCAGGATCGCCCAGGCCGGTCCGCCGGCGTAGGGCGGCCGCCCGGTGACGAGCTCGAAGAGCACCACGCCGAGGGCATACACGTCCGCGGACGGGGCCGGCCGCCCGCCGTAGACGGCCTCGGGCGCGATGTAGTTCGCGGTGCCGACGAGCGCGCCCGGCGTGGTCATGCTCGGCGTGTCGAGCACCCTCGCGATGCCGAAGTCGGTGAGCCGGGTGTGCAGCTCGCCGTCGTCGCGGTCGAGCAGGATGTTGTCGGGCTTGAGGTCGCGGTGCACGATGCCGCGCCGGTGCGCGGCCGACAGCGCGTCGGCGACCTGGGCCAGCAGCGTCGCGGCCGTGGCCGGCGCCAGGGTGCCCTGCTCGTGCAGGTGGTCGCGGAGGCTGCCGCCCTCGACGAGGTCCATGACGAGACCGAGCGACGTGCCGACGGTGACCAGGTCACGGACCCGCACGATGTGCGGGTGGCGCAGCATGAGCAGGATCGCGCGCTCCTGGACGAAGCGGCTGACCGCCTTCGGCTCCGCCATGAGGTCTTCGCGCAGCAGCTTGACGGCGACCTCGCCGTCGCCCTGCAGCGCCCGGGCACGCCACACGGTGCCCGTGCCGCCGCCGCCGATCGGCTCGATCAGCTGGTAGGCGTCACCGATGCGGTAGCCGGTGAGGTCCTCGCTGAGCGACCGGAGGCGGTCGTCGGTGTCGTCGCGTGCTTCGGGAGGAGTACGCATCGGGGTATTCGTACAGAATGCAAGATGAAGGTCACAACCATTACCAGGCATTACTCCCCTCAAGGGGGACTCATTGGGCGTCGGAGACCTTCACAGCTGCCGATACATGATATGGAAGTCGACCAACCCGTGCTTCGTGCTGCGGAAACCGTCGGGAATCGTGCCGACGATGATGAAGCCGAGCGAGCGCCACAGCCGCACGGCGACGGTGTTGGTGGAGACGACCGCGTTGAACTGCATCGCGGTGAAGCCGAGCTCGCGGGCCCGGTCGAGGCAGTGCTCGCCGAGCGCGCGACCCAGGCCGCGGCCTCGCGCACGACTCGACACCATGAAGCTGGCGTTCGCCACGTGATCGCCGAGACGCCCCTTGTTGGGGCCCACCTTGTAGGTGCCGAGCACGTCGCCGTCCTCGACCGCCACCCAGATCTCGAAGGGCGGCGGCAGCAGCCAGTGCGACCTCGCGTCCTGCTCGGTGGACGCCGGGTCGTTGTCGTAGCTCTCACCGGCCGCGACGACCTCGTGCCATACGTCCCAGACGCCGTGCCCGCCGCGGTCGCCGTGCCCGTCGCCGGGTTCGCTGCGGTGCTCGTCGGCGGGCTCGCCGCCGCCGTGCCAGTCGGTGTCGACAAAGCGCCTGATCTCCACGCTGTTCATTCAACACGTCAGGTGGCAGGCTCTGCATTCGTGTTCGATGAGTTGAGCGACGCATTCAGCCGGCTGCCCGCACCTCCGCGCGAGGTCGTCATCGCCACCGCCGTGGTCGCCCTGCTGGCGGTCCTGTTGCGACCGGCGTGGCGGGTCATGCGCAACTTCGTGACCATCGCGCACGAGGGCGGGCACGCCCTCGCCGCGGTGCTGAGCGGCCGGCGGCTCTCCGGAATCCGGCTGCACTCCGACACCTCGGGGCTGACGCTGTCGAAGGGCCGGCCCAACGGGCTGGGCATGGTGGTGACCGGGCTGGCCGGCTACATCACGCCGTCGCTGCTGGGTCTCGGCGCGGCCGCGGTCCTCGGCGCCGGCCGCATCACGGTCCTGCTCTGGCTGCTGCTGCTCCTGCTCGCCGCGATGCTCATCATGATCCGCAACGTCTACGGCGTGGTCTCCGTCGTCGCCGCCGGCGCGATCATCTTCGGGGTCTCGTGGTTCGGGTCGCCGCAGGTGCAGGGCGCGTTCGCGTATGCCTTCTCGTGGTTCATGCTGCTCGGCGGGGTCAGGGCCGTGTTCGAGCTGCAGCAGTCGCGCTTCCGCCGTCAGGCACCCAACTCCGACGCCGACCAGATCGGGCGGCTGACGCGCGTGCCGGCGATCATCTTCGTCGCGTTCTTCGTCATCGTGTCGCTGGCGTCGCTGGCGTTCGGCACGCGGCTCATGCTGGGACCGGTGTCAGACCTGATCTCCGGCTGAGCACCGCCGCGCCGACCCGGTGCGCCTCCTCGAGGTGGGGCCAGCCGGACAGGATGAACTCGTCCACGCCCTCGTATTCGGCCAGGCGCTGCCGGATCTCCGCGGGGCTGCCCACCAGCGCGGTGCCGGCACCCTCGCGGACCAGCCCGACGCCGGCCCACAGGTTGGGTGCGATGACGAGCCCGTCGGTCGTGCCCGCGTTGAGCGCCGTCATCCGGGCCTGCCCGACGGAGTCCATCCTGGCGAACCTCGCCTGCGCCGCCGCGATCCGCGCCGGGTCCATGCCGCGCAGCAGCCGGTCGGCCTCAGCCCACGCCTGGTCGGCGTCGTCGCGGACGATGACGTGCACCCGCAGCCCGAAGCGCAGCGTCCGGCCGTGCGCGGCGGCCTTGGCCCGCATCCGCGCGACCCGCTCCGCGATCGCGGCCGGCGGCTCACCCCACATCAGGTAGACGTCGGCATGCTGGGCGGCCACGTCCTCCGCAGCCGGTGACGCGCCGCCGAAGTAGATCGGCGGGACGTCGGCGAGCGGCGTACCCAGGCCGCCACATTCGATGTGGTAGTAGTCGCCGTGGAAGTCGAACCGCTCACCCTTCCACGTGTTGCGCAGCACCTGCAGATACTCCGCGGTGCGCGCGTAGCGGCCGTCGTGCTCGACGAAGTCGCCGTACGCCCGCTGCTCCTGCTGGTCACCGCCGGTGACGACGTTCAGGGCGAGCCGGCCGCCGGAGATCCACTGGAACGCCTCCGCCTGCTGGGCGAGCAGCGTCGGCAGCGTGAACCCGGCCCGGAACGCGACGAGCATCCGCAACGTGGTCGTGTGCTGGGCGATTGCGGTACACATGACGAGCGGGTCCAGGCAGCCCGCGCCGACCGGGGTCAGCACCGAGGCGAACCCGGCCTCCTCCGCCGCCCGGGCCACCTCCGACAGGTACGCGACGGTGGGCGTCCGGACGTGCGTGGCGGCACCCGCGGCGACGGTCGCCGCACCGACCTGATCGCCGTCACCCGTCGTCGGCAGGAACCAGTGGAACGTCGTCATGCCGCCACCTTACCTACTTAAACGGTGTGTTTCACAGGTTGTCCTCCGAGACTGGGAAATGCGGCTCCGATCGATTAGAATGTGTGTACGAAAGTCGCTCTTGAGCTGGGGTTCTTGAGCCGGTTTCGTTGGCTGGGAGGAGAGCGCAAGTGACCGTGTCCACCGTCACCCCGGGGTCCGTTCCGTATGCGACCCTGTTGAGTTTCACGCGCTATGTCGGCCGCACCGGCCCGCGCAAGGCGAGCTTCGTGGGCGGCCTGCGCCGCCAGCGAGAGTCGGGCTCCGGCTTCAACCCACACGGCCAACTGGTCAAGGCACTGAAGGCGGACATCCGGTTCCGGACCGGCGGCACCTATCTCAACGCGGTCGTCGATCAGGTCAACTCGCGGTGGCGCCCGCTGTATGAGTCGGTCGTCCCCGGCGCACTGCGCTACGTCGAGTCCCTCGGCGACCTGTCCCAGGTGGAGATCGCCCCGACCCGCGACGCCCTCGGCATGCTGGGCAGCCTTCCCGTCAAGATCAACCCGCATTTCGGCCTGCGGTATGCGGACGGCCACGGCGAGGCGGTCCGCCTGCACTTCGACGAGGACCCGCCACAGAGCGAGGCGGCGGTCGCCACCCTGCACCTGATGACCCGCCACATGGATCTCGTCCTGCCGAACGCCACCCCCGTCCTCGTCGACCTCCGCCGCGGCGACGCCCTGCGCCCGGACCCCGCCCTCAAGCAGGGCGAGGTCGAACGCTGGCTCGCCGGCGAGGCCGCCGCGTTCGCCGCGATGTGGGGCAGCACCGCCTGACCGACCCGCCCCGCTAACCCTGGCCGGGCGAGGCACGCCACTCCCTCTCTGGCGCGCCTCGCCCGCCGGCACGCCCGCCCGCCGGCACTGCCGCCCGCCGGCTGGCGGGCGGACTGCCGCGTCCGCCCACCGCCGCACTTTGACCGCCCGGCCATCGCGGCGCTTGGGCCGCCGCCACTCAGGCCACTGCGGCGCATGGGCCCGCCGTATTCAGGCCACTACGGCGGCGCTCCGGGCCGACGACCATCAACTCGGCCAGAAAGCCGATGTCCGGCACCGCAGCCGCCCGCCGCCACACCTGGGCGCCTCGCCGGCGTTCCCGAGGATCGCCTCGACGCCCGCCGCGTGCAGCGCCCCGGCCACGGCCGGCCGACATGCAGCAGCCCGGCCAGAACGGTGCCCAGCACCGTAGCCGCGCACTGCCACGCCGCACCGCGCTGACCCGCCGCACCAAGCCGCCGCTGCCGCCCACCGCTGCGCCGGCGACCGCCGCACTTGGGCCGCCGCACCTGGGCCGCCGCACCTGGGCCGCCCCGGCCGCGTTCCGAGGATCACCTCGATGCCGGCCGCGTGCAGCGCCCCGACCACGGCTGGCGACCATCAGCCCCAGCCAGAAACGGTGCCCAGCGCCACAGTGGCCCACCGCCATGCCGCACCGTGCTCAGCCGCCGTCTGCCCGCCGCACCCAGCCGCAGCTGCGCCGCGCCTGCCAGCCGCTATCAGCTTGGCCAGAAACCGGTGCCCGGCGCCACAGCCGCTCATTGCCACACCCGGCCACCACCGCATTTGGGCCGCCGTGCCTGGACCACCGCGCCTGGACCGCCGCGCCGCGTTCCCGAGGATCACCTCGATGCCAGCCGCATGCAGCGCCCTGACTACGGTTGGCGACCATCAGCTCAGCCAGAAGCGGTGCCCAGCGCCGCAGGTGTCCACCGCCACGCCGCACCGCGCTGACCCGCCGCACGCAGCCACCGCCGCACTCAGCCACCGCCGCGCCGCGCCCGCCGCACCTGGGCGCCCCGCCAGCCAGCCGCTATCAGCTCGGCCAGAAACCGGTGCCCGGCGCCACAGCCTCCCGACGCCGCAGCCCCCCACCGCCATGCCCGGCCACCACCGCATCTGAGCCGCCGCACCTGGGCCGCCCCGGCCGGGTTCCCGAGGATCACCTCGATGCCGACCGCGTGCAGCGTCCTGACCACGGCCGGCGACCATCAGTCCAGCCAGAAGCGGTGCCCAGCGCCGCAGGTGTCCACCGCCACGCCGCACCGCGCTCACCCATCGCACCCCGCCGCAGCCCGCCCGCCGCGCCCAGCCGCCACCCACCGCACCCAGCCGCCGCCCCCGTCCGCCAGCCGCTGTCAGTGCTGAGACGGCGGCGGCTTTGACGTTCGAACGGCTCGTGTGCGGGATCTGCGCCCAATGTCCGTCCTTGCCTGCGCCGCCATGTGGACGCGGGCCACATCCCATGATTGAAGCTGCGGACCGGGCGCTCGAACGACGATCAAAAGGACCGGCGGGGCGGGGTCAGGCGGGGGTGGGCACGGACGGTTCGGGGGTGCAGAGCGGGGGGATCTCGGTCGCTGGCAGGGGGCGGGCGAAGTGGAAGCCCTGGGCGAGGTGGTACCCGAGTTCCAGCAACCGCGAAGCCTGCTCCGCCGTCTCGACGCCCTCAGCCACCGCCTCCAGTCGCAGGGCCTGGGCGATCTCGCTGATCGAGGTGGCGATCGCCTCCTGCTCGACGGTGCCCGTGACGCCGTCGACGAAGGACTTGTCGACCTTGAGGACGTCGACGGGGCAGGTGCGCAGGAGGCCGAGTGAGGAGTGGCCGGTGCCGAAGTCGTCGAGGGCGATCTTCACGCCGAGGGCGTGCAGGGCGCGGACGGTGTCCAGGGCGCGGCCGCCGCCGAAGACGGCGGTCTCGGTGATCTCGATGGTGAGGCGGGTGGGGTCGAGGCCGGTGTCGGCGAGGGTGTCGGCGACCGTGGTGACGAAGGCCGGTTCGAGCAGCTGGCGGGCGGAGGCGTTGACGCTGATTTTCCAGGGGGCACGGGCACCGAGTTCGAGGGTCCAGCGTGCGCCCTGCAGGCATGCCTGGCGCAGGACCCAGGCGCCGATGGCCACGATGAGGCCGGTGCGTTCGGCGACGGGAATGAACGTGACGGGTGAGACGAGGCCTCGGGTGGGGTGGCGCCAGCGGAGGAGGGCCTCGACGCCGCTGACGTCGCCGTCGGGGAGGCCGACGATGGGCTGGTAGAGCACGTACAGCTCGTCGCGGTCGAGGGCCTGGCTGAGTTCGGCGGCGATCTGGGCGTGCTCGACCGCGTGGGCGTCCAGCTCCGGGCCGTATTCGACCCAGCGGCTCTTGCCGAGCTCCTTCGCCGCGTACATGGCCATGTCGGCGCGGCGGAGCAGGTCGCTGGCGTCGCAGTCGGCGGTGTACCGGGCGACGCCGATGCTCGCCTGGATGAGCAGCTCGTACCCGGCGGCGCGGACCGGGGCGGCGAGGGCGTCGATGAACGTCTCGGCGATGCGGGCGCTCTCGGCGGCGGTGGCGTCGGGCAGGAGGACCGCGAACTCGTCGCCGCCGAGACGGGCGACGGTGTCGCCGGGGCGGACGCTGGCCCGCAGGCGCTCGCTGACCTCGACGAGGAGGGCGTCGCCAACGGCGTGGCCGAGCCGGTCGTTGATGGCCTTGAAGTCGTCGAGGTCGACGAGCGCAAGGGCGAGCCCACCCCGGCCGGACCCCACCGGAACGCCACCGTCGCCAGCGCCACTAAAGCCACCAAAGCCACCGCCGACGGGCGGGGGCGACTGCGCGACCCGGACCGCATGGGTGGTGGCGGCGTGGAACAAGGCCCGGTTCGCCAGACCCGTGAGCGCGTCATGCGAGGCCTGGTAGCTGAGCTGGTCCTGATACCGGCGGGCCTCGGTGACGTCGCGGGCGTTGGTGACCATGCCCCGGACGCTGGGATCGTGCAGGAGGTTGCTGCTGACCACCTCGAGCCAGCGCCAGTCGCCGTCCGCGTGGCGCAACCGCAGCTGGAGGGTCACCGTGCCGGCGGGCGCGGGCCTCGACCGGCGGGCCTCGGCCAGGTCGTCGGGGTGGATCCGGTCGCTGACGGTCGCGCCCAGGAGGTCCTCGGCGGCGAGGCCCAGGAACCGCAGCAGGCTCGGGCTCGCATAGGTGACCCGCCCCGCGGCGTCGGTGATGGCGAAGATGTCCGCGGAGTTCTGCACGAGGGAGCGGAAGCGGCGCTCGTGCCGGCGCAGCTCCAGCAGGCTGGCGTCGACGCGGGCCAGCAGGCTGGTGTTCTCGAAGAAGGAGACCAGCTGCCGCGCGACGACCAGCAGCGTGAGCACGACGGAGCCGGCGACGAGGACCCGGGTGTCACGCTGGTCGGGGCTGATGCCGGCCAGGACGAAGCCGTCGGCGACGATGACCGCCGCATACGGCAGCAGGCTGAACGGGCGGGACGGCGCGCGAGGGGCGGCCAGCGACGCCGGGGTGGCGTGGCGCTGCACGAGGGCGGCGAGGGTGACGCCGGCGGCGCAGATCGGGATCGACAGGTGGCAGTCGTTGAGGTACGGCCGGGCCTCCAGCAGCGGCGCGACCGCACCGAGGGCGGCGCCGACGATGACGGTGCCGCCGAGGACCCACAGCGCGGCGCGGTCGAGCCCGCCGGTGCCGGCCAGGGCGACCTTGGCGACGGCCAGGAGACCCGCGAAGAGCAGCACCACCACGCCGAAGATGGCCCACGCGGTGCCGGTGACCCGGGCCAGCTCGACCGAGCCGCGAGCGGCGAAGAACCAGGTCATGAGGCTTACGGCGCAGACCACGACGGCGAGGTCGAGCCCGAACGTGATCAACCGGCGGCGCACCGGCAGCCGCAGCAGGGCCCAGACGAGGACCAGGACGGCACCCAGGTACAGCGTCATCGTGACACCGCCGGAGCGCTGCGTCGGCGCGTCCGGGCCGGCCAGGCTGTCCAGGGCGCTGCTGAGGACGCCGGCGAGCAGGATGAGCATGATGACGCCGAGGTGGCGCCAGAAGCGGCCGGCGGGGCCGGCGAGGCGGGCGGTGCGGAAGCACACGGCGGCGGCCAGGCCGGCGCTGAGCGGCACGGGAATCCAGCCGATCGCGGGGTGGCCGAGCACCTGCGGCCACTGCGCGAGGAGCCAGCCGACGCTCAGCACCGCGAGTGCCACGGCGCCGCGCAGCGCCGGGTGCGACCGCACCGACCGCACATCGACTGACATTGACAGGGCCTCCACCCGCTGGGACGTGCTGGACATTCGGCGGGGCGGTGCCAGTTCTGAGAAATTCCAGAAGAATGTGCGAATTGCGCGATCCTCAGATACCGCGAAGCGCCTTGATCACTGGGTAGCCGAACGGTCACACATCGACGGCCCCCAGTGCTAGGTTGACCGCAGCGTGCTTCCTCATCCTTGCGCTGCGTAGCGGCCTCGCCGAGAGAAGGGAACTCGATGACCGAGGGCCGGCACCACAGACGTCGCAATGACGACCACACGGAGGACGGGATCTACTTCCCGCCGCCGCGTGAGGTGCCACGCTCCCGGACAGCACCGCAGGTCCAGCCGGTCGCCCCATCCCCCTGGGCACCGACCGCGCCGGACCGACCGGCACCGCAGATCCCACCGGCCCCTCCGCCGACGGCGTCACCACCCACTCGCGAGCCATCCCCCCGGCAGCAGGGCGGCGACGCACATCCCGCGGAGGCACCGGTCTACTACGCGCGCGCGTCCAACTGGACCGTCCGCCCCTCCCCCTGGGCGACGGTCGAGGACGACGGGTTCGCCGATGAGGACACGTTCGCACCGGCGGGGGCCGAGCCCCCGCCTCCGCCGGTGCGAGAACCGCGGAAAAGCACAAAAGCCAAAAAAGCGGCCACGGTACGGACTGAGCCGCCGCTCGACGAGCAGCCCCCACCGCGGGAGCCGCTCACGCAGGACCGCCAGCCGCCCGTACCGGAGCGGCAACCGGCAACACGGCAACCGGCGGCGCCGCAGCAGCGGGTGCCGCCCACCCGGCTGCCAACGGTCCCCGCGGCCGTGCCCGCCCGGCTGCCCACCCAGCCGCCCGCCCAGCCGTCCTCGGTGAGCAGCGCAACCGCCTGGTGGATCGCGGTCGGCGTGATCGTCGTCGCCCTCGCGGTGGCCGCCGGCGTCCTCGTCGGACTCAACCTCGCCCAGCGCGGCGCCCCGGACGGCGCCGCCGGGACGACCCGCGGCGGCCACGCGGCGCCGCGGCTGCACCGGTAGTCCTGCCAGCGCGATGGCCAAGATCTTCCTGGCCATCGCACGCCCCCAGCGGAAATCCCCAGGCTGAAATCACGGGGCTGAAGTCACTAGGTGCATTCGCCGCGAATCGGGTAGAGACGCCGCGTTGCCATCTGGACGCGATTTGGGGGAAGAGTCCATGAGTGGACCGATCGTGGGCAAGCGTCGCCTTCGGGCCGAGTTGCGACGGCTCCGGCGGGAACGTGAACTGACCCAGGACCTGGTGGCCGCCGAAATGGAGTGGTCACTGTCGAAGCTGATCCGGATCGAGAACGGCACCGTCGCCATCTCGGTCAGCGACCTGCGCAGCCTTCTGGCCTATTACCGGCTCCACGACACCCAGCTGGTCGACGACCTGCTGGAACTGGCCCGGGCGGCGAAACGGCGGATGTGGTGGGACGAGTACCGTGCCGCCCTGCCCGGTTCCCTGCTCAGCTACGTGGGGTTCGAGGCCGAGGCGGTGTTCGTCGGCACGTTCGAGCCGATGCAGTTCCCCGAGCTCATGCAGACCCGGCGGTACGCGACCGCGACGACCGCCGAGCAGAAGGCCGGCGATCACGAGCAGCGCGTCGAGTTCCGGCTGCGGCGGCAGAGTGAGCTGTTCGAGCGGGAGTCGCCGTCGCGGTTCCAGGCGCTGATCGACGAGTCGGTGCTGCGCCGGCTGCCGCTGCACGACGACGAGGCAGTGCTCGTCGACCAGATCGAGCACGCGGTCGAGTTCGCGCAGCGCCCGTACACCGATATCCGCGTCGTGCCGTTCAACGCCGGTCACCACATCGGGTGGGACGGCGCGTTCACGGTGCTCGAGTTCGGGGCCGACGACGGGATCCTGCACAAGGGCGGCCAGCTGCTCGAGGAGCCGGAGCTGATCGCCGCGCACACCGAAGGGCTGCGCGGGCTGGCCGGGATGGCCCTGCCGCATGAGGCCTCGATCGACCTCATGCGGCAGGTGGCCGCGGAGCTGAAACGGGGCTGAGTCAGCCGGCCGGCGGGTGGAAGAGCACCCCGTTGCCGCTGACCAGCACCGGCTGGTTGTTGACGTACTGGTAGGCGACGGTCCCGGCGGCGTTCTCGATGCCGACGGTGGCGTTGCTGCCCCGCTCGAACGCGTTGTCGAGGTCCTTGTACGCGAAGGCGATGTCGCCGTTCTCGTAGAAGACCGCCTCGAAGGTGAGGCGCCGCGACGTGTTGCCGTAGAGGAACACGTTGCGCCACTCGATGACGTAGGCCCGGTTCGGCGCCGCACCGGTGGTCGCGGTGCGGACGCTGGACTGGCCGTCCACGACGAGGTCCGACCAGAACGGGTAGACCGTCGCGTTGGGCACGAGCGTGGTCGGCAGCGTCGTGTGGTCGGCGTTGGCCGCGCCGGGGTTGACGAAGCTCGCCTTGCCGTTGGTGTCGACCCAGACCGAGGTGTACGCGGTGCCGTACAGCTTGACCGGGAACGGCGTGGTGAGCTGCACGATGCTGTCGTCGCCGGTGAGCGTCAGCGGCGTGTCGCCGTCGATGAACGTCCGGGGGCCGTCGGCGCAGGTGTAACCGAACGCGTCGGTGCCCTGCGTCAGCGCCAGGTTGACGGTGGTGGTGCCGGCCGCGACGTTCACCGGGGCGGACGCCCCGCCTCCGCCGCACTGCCCGCCCGAGCCGACCGCGGCGGTCACCGTGTAGGACCCGGCCGGCACGCCGGAGAACGTGTAGGTGCCGTTGGCGGCGGTGACCTTCGTCGTCCCGCCCGGGGTGAGCGTCACCGTCGCGCCGGCCACCGGCGCACCGGTGCCCTGGGTGGTCACTGTGCCGGTGACGGTGCCTGTCACCGGCGGCGGGTCGGCGGGGCCACCGGGCGACTTGAACAGCACGCCCATGCCGTTCTGCAGCGCCGAGGTGTTGTTGGAGAACTGGATGCCGACGGTGCCGTTGGCGTTCTCGATGCCGACGGTGGAGGACGCGCCGGCCTCGGCGGTGTTGTCGATGCCGGAGTAGTTGGTGACGACGTCACCGTTCTCGTACAGGATCGCCTCGGCGTTGATCCGCCGGGACGTGTACCCGTACTGGTAGGCGTTGCGCCACTCGACCACGAACTGCCGGTTGGGCGCGGCGCCGGTCACCGCGGTCCGCACGCTGGCCGAGCCGTCGACGACGAGGTCGGTCCAGTAGGCGTACACCGACGAGTTCGGGGTGGCCGCCGACGGGATCGCGCCGTGCGTGGTCCCGGACGTGCCCTGGTTGGCGAAGCTCAGCCGGCCGTTGGTGTCGATCCAGGCCGAGTTGTACGTGGTGCCGTAGAACTTGAAGCCGAACGGCAGTGAGATCTGGCTCATGTTGTCGTCGCCGGTGAGCGGCAGCACGGTGCCGTCGGCCGGCACGAACGCCCGCGGCGACGCCGAGCACACGTAGCCGTAGGTGTCCTTGCAGGAGGACACGTAGCCGGCCGTGTACGTGGTGTCGGTCGCCGGCGCGGTGATGACGTGGGTCTGCGCCCCGCCGTCGGACCACGTGTTGAAGGCCTGCGGCACGCTGTTGTACAGCTGCGGCGTCGGCGCGCTGACCGTGTTGGTCGAGCCCTGGATGACGGTGCGGGTGAACGGCGCCGCCTGGCTCGTCGGGCCGACGGTCAGGTTGAGCCCGGCGGGGTTGCTGACGAACGTCAGGTCGACCGTCTTGGGCTGCACGTTGACGGTGGTGGTGCTGGTCAGCCCGCCCGAGTCGGTGGCCGTCAGCCGGAACTCCAGATACGACGGATACTCGTGGTCCGGCGCGGTGAGCGTGCCACCGGCGACGCCGTTGAGGGTCTGCATCGGGTGCTCGTGGCACACGCCCGGCGACGAGCAGTGGTGCAGCACGATCGTCCAGCTGAGCCCGGACGCGGGCACGGTGCCCTGCTGCGGGTCGCTGGCGTGGCCGGTGAAGCTGATCGTGTTGCCGACCGCCCAGGTGTAGCTGACCGCGGGCGTGTCGATGACCGCGGTCGGCGCGTCGTTGCCGGCCGTGATCGTCACCGTCTTGTCGTTGGTGACACCGAGCGTGTCGGTGACCCGGAGCTTGGCCGTGTACGTCCCCGGGGCGGTGTACGTGTGACTTGCGGTGACGCTGGCCGGGAGGTCGGGCGTGTCGAAGACGTTGTCGTTGGTGAAGTCCCACTTGTAGCTGAGCAGGCCCTGGTCGGCGGGGTCGGCGTCGGATGACGTGGAGCCGTCGAAGTTCACCGTGAGCGGCGTGCCGCCGGAGGTGCGGTTGGTGGTGATCGACGCGACCGGCGGCTGGTTGCCGGCGTAGTACCGGAACCGGCGCACGGTGCCACCGCCGAGGTCCACGTAGTACAGCTCGTTGCCGGGGCCGATGGCCAGGTCGACCGGGTCGGCGGCGCCGGCCGCGAACGTGATGATGTTCGAGGTGGACGGCAGGCCGCCGGCGGTGGCGGGCATCATGGCCCAGATGCAGTCCCGGCTGTAGTCGGAGAAGAACAGCGCGCCCTGGTAGGCGGCCGGGTAGGGGCCGCTGCCGGGATAGAACGCGACGCCGGAGGACGAGGAGCCGCCGCTGGGGCAGGTCTCGCCGGCCACGACCGTGGCGTTGTGGTTCCAGGAGAAGTACGGCTGGACGTTCGGCACCGACGGGCTGGCGCCGTACATCGGCTCGCACAGGTTGAGGTTGGCGCCGTCGTAGCCGCCCTGGACGTTCGGGCCCTCGATGCACGGCCAGCCGTAGTTGCCGACGGTGCTGGCGACCGGGTTCTGCACCCGGTTGATCTCCTCGAACGTGGTCCAGCCGACCTCGCCGCTCCACAGCTCGTTCGTGCCGGGCTTCATGGTGAACCGGAACGGGTTGCGCATGCCGTAGGCCACGATCCGCCGGGCGTTGGCGTCCGCGGCGGCGAAGTTCGGGTTGGTCGGCAGCGCGGCGCCGGTCGCCGGGTCGATCCGGATGATGGTGCCGTTGAGCGCCGTCGGGTCGGTGGTGGTGCGGACGTCCTGCGCGCGCAGCGCGCCGCCCTCGGCGGTCGGCGGGGTCAGCGCGGTGCCGGCGGCCGACGGCGGGTCGCCGCACGGGTTGGCGGGGCTGCCGAACTGACCGTAGTCGGTGGCGCTGAAGCTGGCGCCGTCACCGGAGGAGGCGTAGAGCGCGCCGTCGGCACCGAAGTGCAGGTCGCCGATCGAGTGACTGGGGAACTGCTGGCACCAGTCGGTGATCAGCACCTGCTCGGTGCCGGTCATCTGGTTGCCGCTGGCCTGCAGCCGCGACAGCCGGCCGGTGACGATGCAGTTGCCGTTGTTGGCGTCGGCGCAGACGTCGTTCCACTTCGGCGCGGTGCCGCCCGGCAGCGCGTCGTAGGAGTACAGGACGTAGACCCACGGGTTGGTGGGGAAGCCCGGCGCCAGGGCGAGGCCGAGCAGGCCCCGGTCCCACTGGTCGTGGACCTTGGTGCGCAGGTCGGCGAAGACGTCCGGGGTGGTGTCGGCCAGGCTGTCGAAGACCTTGATCAGCCCGCTCTTCTCGGCAACGAAGACCCGGCCGTCGGGCGAGAACTCGATGTTGGTCGGGTTCGTCAGCCCGCCGAAGACGACCTGCTCCTGGAAGCCGGCCGGCAGGGTCAACGCGGCGGCCTCCGGCGCGCCGGACAAGGGCACGAGGGCGCCCGCCGCAAGGATGGCGGCAAGAAAAGCACGCACGGTACGTCGACGCGTCGACATGAACCGTCCTCTCCTGATGGGGGTGGCAGAGAGGCGGGAGTCCCGCTGAAATTGCGCCAGCCTACCGAGGAGTAGGACCTGAGGAAGTGTCGCGTTGCCGACGATGTCGACCTTGACTCACCGCGAATCGGGCGAGTCGGGACAAGATCTACACGAAAACGACCCGTTCGGCCAGTCAGCCGAACGGGTCGTCGTCAGGTTTCCTCGTGCTTACAGCTTCTCGTAGCAGGCCTTGTCGAGCTTGTAGTCCTTCGCGACCGAGCCGGTGAAGTAGTCCTTCATCAGCTTGATGTCGTTCGGGCCGCCGGCGCCGACGGTCGGGTTGTAGATGAGCGACTGGCGGAAGATGCCGTCCGCGCCGGCGGCGTAGTTGCCGGCGCCGTCGGGCAGCATGCCCTCGTAGTCGACCTTGGTGAGCGACTTGGCGGCCTTGAGCAGGCCGGCCCGCGTCAGGTCACCGTCGGCCTGGGCCTTCTTGAGCGCGGCGAGCAGCGGGTAGGACCAGACCCAGCCGGACGTGTAGCCGTCGTTCGGCGTGACGGACGAGCCGAGCGCCTCGCGCATCGCCTTGTGACCCGGGGTGTCCGAGGCCCACGACTTCCACGGCGAGCTCTGCAGGTACAGCGCCTTCAGCGCGGGTGCCGCGGCGGTCGCGAGGAGGCCCTGGTTCCACGACGGGCTGGTGCCGATGAACTTGCCGGTGAAGCCGCGCTGGGCGGCGCCGCCGACGATCGCGGCCGCGTCCGCCGGTCCGGTGGTCAGGATGACCAGGTCCGGCTTCTGCGTCACGATGGCGGTGACCGCGCCGGCCTGCTTGTCGGTGCCGGAGTCGGTCTTCACGTTGACGAACGTCATGCCCAGCTTCTCCGCGGCGATCTTCGCCCCGGCGGCAGCGTCGTCGCCGTAGTCGCCGGCGAGGTGCACCGCCATGACGGTCTTGGGCTTGAAGGTCTCGTTGGCGTAGTCGACGGCGTTCATCGACTCGATGCAGTAGTTGGCGCCGGACTCGAGGATGTTGTCCTCGAAGGCGTACGCCGAGGTCCACGCGGCGGGCGCGGCGATGATGTTGTTGGCCTTCATGTCGGGCAGGATCGCGGCCGTGGTCGGCGAGCCGAGGCTCTGGGCGAGGGCGAGGACCTTGCCCTTCATCTCCTGGTACGCCTCGTTGTGGGTCTGCGGGTTGTACTTGTTGTCCCGGACGTAGGTCTCCGCGTCGATGTCGTAGCCGCCGATGCCGCCCTGGGAGTTGACCCGCTTCCAGAACGCCTTCTGCGCGTCGGTGATCGGCACGGCCAGGACGTGGAACGGTCCGACTGTGAGGTCCGAGATGATGCCGAGGTAGATGCAGCCCCGGTCCTTGTGCTCAGACTTGGGGCAGGGCTCCTTGGTGATCCCGACGTCCGACTTCGGGCCACTCGAACCTTTTTCCGTGCTGTCCGCGCCGCGACATCCGGCGAGTGAGCCGACGGTGAGCACCGCGGCGAGGGCAAACATGCCCAACCTCTTCATTGAGGGGCTCCTTACGACGAGGTCAGTACGAGAACGGCCAGGCTTTCCAGTAGCTGCGGAGCCGGATCCAGATGCCGAACAGCCCGCGCGGCTCGAAGATCAGGAACACGATGATCAACACGCCGTAGAGGACGGTTTCGAGCTGGTAGGCGTTGGGGGACTCCGCCGGCGAGTTGCTGATGAACGGCAGGAACGACGGGACCTCACGGATCAGCCGCGGCAGGAGCGTGATCAGGAAGGCGCCCAGGACGGCGCCGCTGACCGTGCCCGCACCGCCGATGAGGATCATCGCGATGTACTGCACCGACAGCAGCAGGTTGAAGGTCGTCGGGTCGAAGTAGCCGATCCCGACGTAGAGCAGCGCGCCGGCGCAGCCGGCGTAGAACGACGACACCCCGAAGGCGATCGTCTTGTATCTGGCCAGGTTCACGCCCATCACGCCGGCCGCGATGTCGCGGTCCCGGATGGCGGTGAAGGCCCGGCCCACTCGCGAACGCGCCAGGTTGCGCGCCGCGAGAGCCGCGAGGACGAGCAGCACGAGCATCAGCAGGTACAGCTTCTGATCTCTCGTGAGGAAGGCGTCGCCGGTGTTGAGGTCGTAGCCGAGCAGGGTCGGCGCCGGGGGCTGCCGGCCGATGCCGGGCCCGCCGGTGAGCGACGACCACTCGTTGATGATGTGGCCGCCGATGAAGACCAGGCCGAGCGTGACGATCGCCAGGTACAGGCCACGCAGCCGGGTGGCGAGGGGAGCCACCAGTACACCGGCGACCGCGGCGACGAGACCGGCCGCCGGCAGCCAGACCAGGATCTCCCTGACCCCGAAGCCGATGGTCCGCGCGTCGGGGTCACCGGCGATGGCCGCCGCCGTGTAGGCGCCGATCGCGAGGAAGAACGCATGGCCGAGCGACACCTGCCCGGCGTAGCCGGTGACGATGTTGAGCCCGATCGCGCCGATCGCGGTGACGCAGGCCAGCCCGATCAGCTGCAGCAGCTGGTCCTCGACCAGCCACGGCAGCGCGGCCCCGACGGCGAGGAGGATGCCGACCGCCACCTTCTTCGAGGTGGTGTCGAGCAGCGCCAGCTCCTGGTTGTAGGAGGTGCGCAGCAGTGGACGGTTTCTCATACCCTTTCGACCTCCCGGGTGCCGAACAGGCCGTAGGGGCGCACGAGCAGGACCAGGAACATCACCACGTACGGCGTGACGACCGAGATGTTGCCGCCGAGCCATGGGAACGAGCCCTGGTAGGTGGCGGTGAGCTCCTGGACGACGCCGACGGCCAGGCCGCCGATGACGGCGCCGGGCAAGGAGTCGAGGCCGCCGAGGATGATCACCGGCAGGGCCGTCAGCGCGATCAGCCACAGCGACTCGCTGACGCTGCCGCCGACGGCGGCGAACGTGCCGGCGACCGCGGCGAGAGCGCCGGCGAGGGCCCACGACAGCGCGAACACCGCGCCGACGCTGACGCCCTGGGCGAGTGCCGCCTCCTGGTCGTAGGAGGCCGCCCGCATCGCCAGGCCGGTCCGGGTGTAGCGGAAGAACAGGTACAGCAGGCCGATGAGCACGGCGGTGGTGAGGACCATCGCCACGTGCCGCTGCTCGACCTGGACGCCGCCGGGCAGCTTCCACACCTGCAGGCCCCACGGGTCGCCGACCTGCCGCACGTCGAGGCCGATGGCGGCGTTGACGACGACCCGGACCGCGATGTCGATGCCGAGCGTGATGATCGCGACGGTGAAGACCGGCCGGCCGATCATCGGGCGGACCGCGAGCCGTTCGACGCCGAGGGCGAGGCCGCCGGTGAGCACCGCGGCCGCGGCCAGGCCGAGGAAGAAGCCGAGCGGACCGACGAGGTAGGTGACCAGGACCGCGCCGGCCAGCATGAACGCCGGCTGGGCGAAGGAGATGACCCGGGTCGCCTTGTAGATGATCACGAACCCGAGGCCGAGCAGCGCGTAGACGCTGCCGGTGCCGATGCCGCGCAGGACGCTCTCGAAGAAGTCCTTCACACTCTGCTCCCGTACATGTCTTCGACGAGCGCGGAGAAGGTCGTGGCGACGGCGCCGCGGCGGACCTTCTGCGTCGCGGTGAGCTCACCGTCGGTGTGGTCGAGCTCCTTGGGCAGCATCCGGAACGTCTTGACCTGCTCGACCGGGTTGTGCCCGGCGTTGACCGCGTCGACGACGCCCTGGATCAGGGCCAGGACCTCGGGCTTGCCGGACAGGTCGCGGTAGGTGGTGTAGGCGATGCCGCGGCGCTGCGCCCACTCCCCGACGGTGTCGACCTCGATGCCAATGAGCGCGGTCAGGAACGCCCGCCGGTCGCCGATGACGATCGCCTCCTTGACGAACGGCGAGGCCTTCAACGCGTTCTCGATCTCGCTCGGCGCGACGTTCTTGCCACCGGCGGTGATGATGATGTCCTTGGAACGGTCAGTGATCTTCAGGTGGGTACCGTCGACGATCAGCCCGACGTCGCCGGTGCGCAGCCAGCCGTCGGGCGTCATGGCCGCCTCGGTCGCCGCCTGGTTGCGGAAGTAACCGGCGAACGTGCCGGCGTGCCGGGTCTGGATCTCCCCGTCGGCGGCGATGCGCAGCTCCACCCCGCTGTGCGCCTCCCCGACGGTGCCGAGCTTGACCCGGCCGGGGCGGTTGGCGGTGCTGATCGCGGTGTTCTCGGTCATACCGTAGACCTCGAACATCGGCACCCCGATGCCCATGAAGAACCGCAGCACGTCCGGGGCGATCGGGGCGGCGCCGCTGGCGGCGTAGCGGACCCGGCGCATCCCGATGCGCTCCTTGAGCGCCCGGTAGCACAGCAGCCAGCCGACCGCGTAGAGCAGGCGGCTGCCGGCGGTGTGCCGGCCGCCGTTGGCCTCCAGGGTGGCGCCGAGGCGGTCCGCGACGCGCAGCCACAGCCGCGCGTTGGAGCGTTTGACCAGCGACGCCCCGGCGAGCCGGATCGTGACGCCGGCCATCATCTTCTCCCAGATGCGGGGCACCCCGAACAGGATCGTCGGCTGCACCTCGCGCAGGTCGGCCTGCACGGTCGCGATCGACTCACCGAAGTGGACGGTGACCCCGGCGGCGGCGTTGAACCAGGTGGTGAAGACCCGCTCCGCGACGTGGCACAGCGGCAGGTAGGACAGGGTCAGGTCGCGCGGCCCCGGCGGCGGGTCGGAGAAGCCGCCGCCCTCGATCAGCACCCGGATCGCGAAGTCCACGTTGGCCACGGTGAGCATCGCGCCCTTGGGCCGCCCGGTCGTGCCGGACGTGTAGATCAGCGTGGCGATGTCGTCGTCGCTGGACTGCAGCTCGACCGGTTCCGCACCTTCGTGCGAGGCCAGCAGGTCGCTCCACGCGATGAGCTTCGGGTGCTGGTAGCGGCCGCGGATGCCCCTGGGCTCCAGGTAGACGATCCACTCCAGGTCGGGGCAGTCGTCCAGGACCGCGAGGGCCTTGTCCACCTGCTCCTGGTCCTCGGCGAAGAGAATCCTGGCGCCGGAGTCGGCCAGCATGTGCCGGACCTCGTCGGGCGGGTTCGTCGGGTACAGCCCGACGGTCGCCGCCCGCACCGCGACGGTCGCCACGTCGACGAAGAGCCACTCCGAGCGGTTCTCCGACTGGATCGCGACCCGGTCGCCGGGCAGGATCCCGAGCGAGCGCAGGGCCCGGGCGACCGTCTCCGCGGTGCGCCAGTAGTCGCGCCAGGTGATCTCGCGCCAGATGCCGCGGTGCTTCTCCCGCATCGCGACGGCGTCAGGTGTGCGTTCGGCGTGCTGCTTGACCAGGTCGGCAATCGTCATGCCGCCTCCACCTCCCCCAGGTAGGCGCGCAGGACGTCGGGGTTGTGCTGCACCTCGGCGGGCGTGCCGGTGGCGACCGGCACGCCGAAGTCGACGACCATGACCCGGTCGGCGAGATCCATGACGAGGCCCATGTCGTGCTCGACGAGGATCATCGGGATGCCGAGCTCCTCGCGGACGTCGAGGATGAAGCGGGCCATGTCCTCGGTCTCCTCCAGGTTCATTCCGGCGACCGGCTCGTCCAGCAGCAGCAGCTTCGGCTCCATGGCCAGGGCGCGGCCGAGTTCGACGCGCTTCTGCACGCCGTACGGCAGCAGCCCCACCGGCAGGCGGCGCCATTGGGCCAGTTCGAGGAAGTCCACGATGTCCTCGACCACGGCCCGGTTGGCGATCTCCTCGCGCCGGGCCCGGCCGACCCACGCGATGGCGGCCAGGGTGCCGTAGCGGATGTGGTGGTGCCGGCCGAGCATGAGGTTCTCCAGCACGGTCAGGTGCTGGAACAGCTCGACGTTCTGGAAGGTGCGGGCCACCCCGAGCTTGGCGACCTTGTCCGGGCGCAGCCCGGTGAGATCGGTGCCGTCGAGGGTCACCTTGCCTTGCTGCGGCCGGTACACACCGGAGATCACATTGAAGATCGACGTCTTCCCGGCCCCGTTGGGCCCGATGACGGCGAACAGTTCGTCCTTGGCGACGGTGAACGAGACACCGTCGATGGCTTTGACGCCGGCGAAGCTGAGCCGGACGTCTTCGAAACGCAGCACGGCGACTCCCGAAGGGGTTGTTGCGGCTCTATGACAGCCAGCGTTTGCGACGCTTGTAGTGCTTGACGTCGCGGAAGGACCGCTCGGCGCGGCCGAGGTAGAACTCGCGGATGTCGTCGTCGGCGAGCAGTTCGGCGGCGGGTTTGTCGAGCACGACCTTGCCCGTCTCCAGCACGTATCCGTGCTCGGCGATGGACAGCGCCATGGTCGCGTTCTGCTCGACCAGCAGCACGCCGGTGCCGGCCCGGTTGATCTGCACGATCAGGTCGCGGACCTGTTCGACCAGCCGCGGCGCGAGGCCGAGGCTGGGCTCGTCGAGCAGCAGGTAGGCCGGGTCGGACATGAGGGCCCGCCCCATCGCCAGCATCTGCTGCTCGCCGCCGGAGAGGTAGCCGGCGATGCTGCCGCGGCGCTGGGCGAGCACGGGGAACAGGCCGTACATGCGCTCGAGGGCCTCCGCCCGTCCTTTCGGGCGGGTGTGGGCGCCCAGGCGCAGGTTCTCCTCGACGGTCAGCTCGGCGAACGTTCTTCGCCCCTCCATCACCTGCGACACGCCGCGGCGGACCACGGCGGCCGGCCGCAGCCGGTGGATGGGGCGCTCGTCGAGCGTGACGGAGCCCTTGGTGATGGCGCCGTCGTGGACACCGAGCAGGCCTGACAGGGCCCGCAGGAGCGTGGTCTTGCCGGCACCGTTCGCGCCGAGCAGCGCGACGATCCGTCCCGGTGGCACCTGCAGGCTCACGCCGCGAAGCACCAACATCACGTCGTCGTAGACGACCTCTAGGTTCTGGACACGCAACATGGGGTGACGCTCCTCCGGGGGTGTTCGGAGTGGGCGAACTATGTGCATCGTCGGTGAATAAAGTTACGTGTATTTAACCGGGTATCAGAGCAGAATCAAGCCCCAATTGTGTGTCCGTCAACACCATCTTCGATGCGGCATCACCGTCCGATGTGGACCGACAACTCGCCGTGATTCGGACTTTTGGGGTAATAGATATAGAACAACGCGCGTGGGTTTCGCTTCGTTGGTGATCACGTTAAGTTAGGCCCTGGCCTGCTCGGCAGTCCGTCGCCCAGCCCGGGCGGCGCCGCGCAAGCGCCGCCGAGTCGAGCGCCCATCTGGCGCTGTTCGAGCCGGGGACCCAGGTTCCTTGGGGTGAATCCGCGATCGCGGTAGGGCGCTCTCTTCCCGCCCGAACCCGTCAGCTAACCCGGTAGGCGGTCGGTGAATGAAGGGTCATCCCTTGTCCGCTGGACACCGCGCCAAACGGTCCCTGCTGCGCTCCCTGGTCATCGGGGCCGTCGCGCTGGCCGTTGTGGCGCCTGCGAGTGTCGCCAAGGCCGATCCCACAGCTGCCGAGATCCAAGCCCAGCTCGAGAAGGCGGGCGACGAGCTCGAAGTCACGGTCGAGGCCTACAACAAGATCAATGAAACGCTCGCCGCCACCCAGGCGGAGGCCGCCACCATCCAGGCCAAGATCCAACCCCTCGTGGACAGCATGACCGCGGCCAACTCCGACGTCGACGTCATCGCCATCGCCGCGTTCAAGGGCTCCGGCAACATGGTGAGCCTCAACGTCATGCTCAACGCGCAGTCGTCGGACACGCTGATCGACCAGCTCACCACGCTGCAGCAGATCAGCAAGCACCAGCAGCACGCGATCGCCGAGTATTCGGCGGCCAAGTCGAAGCTGGACGACGAGAAGAAGAAGATCGACGACACGCTCGCCGCGGAGAACGCACAGAAGGCCGAGCTGGAGACCAAGAAGAAGAAGATCGAGGGCGACGTCAAGAAGCTCGACGCCCTCAAGCGCCGCGCCACCGCGGCCGGCAGCACCGGATCGACCGGTGTGAAGGTGTCCCTCGGCGCCGAATGCACGAGCCCGGCCAACTCGGCGGTCGCGTTCGCCTGCGCCCAGCTCGGCGAGCCCTACAAGTGGGGCGCCGCCGGACCGGGCAGCTGGGACTGCTCGGGCCTGACCATGGGTGCCTGGAAGGCGGCCGGCATCACGCTGCCGCACAACGCCAACGACCAGTGGCGCTCGGGCAGGGTCACGCACGTCTCGCGGTCCGCGCTCTCGCCGGGAGACCTGGCCTTCTTCGGAGGATCGTCGCCCAGCCACGTCGGCATCTACATCGGCAACGGCAAGATGATCCACGCGCCGACCACGGGCCGTAACGTCGAGGTCGCCTCGGTCGACCGTTCCAACACGACCGGATACGGGCGCCCGCACTAGGGAACCCCTCGTCACGTGCCAGGAGGCCATGCCCGCAAGATGGGGCATGGCCTCCTGGGATCCCGAGCAGTACGCCCGCTTCGCCGACGAACGGGCCCGCCCCTTCCACGAGCTGGTCGCGCGCATCCCGACCACCGCCCCGGTCGCGGTCGTCGATCTCGGCTGCGGGCCCGGCACGCTGACCGCGACCCTCGCGACCCGCTACCCGGACGCGGCCGTGCTCGGCATCGACTCCTCCCCCGCCATGCTCGCCGCCGCAGCGCCGCTCGCCACGCCGCAGGTGTCCTTCCAGCTCGGTGACATCGCCGGGTGGCGGCCGCAGCGCGGCTCCGTCGACGTCATCGTCGCCAACGCCTCCCTGCAGTGGGTCCCCGATCACGCGGCGTTGTTGCCGGTGCTCGCCGCGGCCCTCGACGACGGCGGCACCCTCGCCTTCCAGGTCCCGACCGGCGGCCCGATCCTCGACTCGGACGTCCTCGATCCCGAGGTCCTCGGCCCGCGCGGCGCGACGCCCGTGCGGGAGCCCGCCTGGTATGTGCGGACCCTCGCCGGCCTCGGCCTGACCGTGGACGCCTGGGAGACCACGTACTTCCACGTCCTGCCCGGCGACGACCCGGTCCTGGAGTGGTTCAGCGGCACCGGCCTGCGCCCCTACCTCGACGCTTTGTCCGGCGCGGAGCTCGACGACTTCCGCGCCCGCGTCGCCGCCCGGCTGCGCGAGGTCTACCCGCGCGAGCCGTTCGGCACGATCCTGCCGTTTCCGAGACTGTTCGTCGTGGCGCAACGATCTTAAGATCCGCCCGTGACCCAATCGCGCAGCCGCCGCAGCTCGGTGAAGATCGTGCTGATCGTCCTCGCCGTCGTGGTCGTGCTGTGCTGCTGCGGCGGCGGCGCGGGCGCGTACCTCTTCTTCGACGACCGCACGAAGGCCGCGCGCGAGGCGACCTCGGCGTTCCTGTCCGACCTCGAGTCGGGTGACCTGGCGGCGGCCTACGAGCGGCTGTGCGACGACACCCGGGCCCGTTACGAACAGTCATCGTTCGAGGCCGCGGTCAACGGGCGCAGACCGGTCTCGCACGATCTGCACTGGGGCGGCTGGTACGGCAACGACAACGGGCTCGAGACCGCCAGGATCACCGCCGATGTGACCTACTCCACCGGCCCGAAAGAGGCCCACGCCGTCCCGCTGCGCAAGGAGGCCGGCGCCTGGAAGGTCTGCGGCAACCCCTACTGACCCGCATCGCCGACCCGCCGCCTTGCTGACCCGGCTTGCCGACCCGGCTTGTTGACACGGAGCAGCCCCCGACCGGGAAGGGTCAGGGGCTGCGGGTTGGTATCGGTCAGGCGGCCTGCAGGCCTTCGGCGCGGGCCAGCTCGCGGAGCCGGCCGAGGGCCTGGATCTCCAACTGGCGGATGCGCTCGCGGGACAGGGAGAACCGGCTCGCGACCTCGGTCAGCGAGTGCTCGCGACCGTCCTCCAGACCGTAGCGGGCGCGCATGATGCCCGCGGACCGGTCGTCGAGGTGGTTGAGCAGGCCCTCGATGCGCTGGCGCTCCAGGGCGGCCAGGACCACGTCCTCCGGCGACGGCGCGTCGGAGTCGGAGACCAGGTCGCCGAGGCTGGTGTCGCCGTCGTCGCCGACAGGGGTGTCGAGCGAGACGGTGTCCTGGGACCAGCGCTTGAGCTCGTGGACGCGCTCGACGGGAACGCCGAGGGCGACGGCGAGCTGCTCGGGCTCGGGGTCGTTGCCGAGCTCACGGGTGAGCTGACGCGCGACGTTGCGCATCCGGTTGACGTCTTCGACGAGGTGGACGGGCAGCCGGACGGTGCGCTCCTGCTGCGCTATCGCCCGGCTGATCGCCTGGCGGATCCACCATGTCGCATATGTCGAGAATTTGTAGCCGCGCACGTAGTCGAACTTCTCCACGGCGCGGACCAGGCCGGTGTTGCCCTCCTGGATGAGGTCGAGCATCGGCATGCCGGACCGCACGTAACGCCGCGCGATCGACACCACCAGTCGCAGGTTGGCCCGGATGAACCGGTCCTTGGCCCGCTCGCCCTCGTCGACGAGGCGCTGCAGCTCGGCGGCGCTCACGCCGTCGGGCAGCTCGGCCACGTCCAGCAGGTGCTCCGCATAGAGACCAGCCTCGACCGCCTTGGAAAGCTCGACCTCAGAAGCGGCGTCGAGCAGCGGCGTGCGGGAGATCTCATGCAGGTAGACACCAACCAGGTCACGCTCTTCGGCACCTGTATCGGGTCGCATCTCCACTTTCACGTTCTCCACCTTCGGGCCCCTCCCCGTCCATCCTTCGCCTTCCCCGTTTCACCCTGCTAAAACGGGTGCCCCCCGGGTATGCCTCCTACACAACAGTCACGTGGCCTGCCGAATTCCACCCTCGCGGGCGATTCCGGTGACGACCCGTGAGAGTTGCACCACTTACCTAGACGACTCGGGAGCAGCTCCGGTTCGCTTCGGTTCCAACAAGTGATACGTGGTATTCCTGCCCGTCAGACGCCTAAACTCGCTGTGAGTTCCCTGGGAACGGCGTCGACTGGGACCCGGATCACCGCTGTTCATCGGCAAGAGTCGCCGGGATGACAGGCAAATGCGCAGGTATCCGCAGGAATCGACGCGTGCTGCAGTCTGTCGAAATGCTGACGGGCTCGTCACACCCCACCTACTGAGCGTGCCATTCCCGCAACAGCGCGACTTCTTCCTCGTCCGTGAGCCCAGTGATGTGGTGTGTGTCACTGAATGCGGCGAGGGTGTCCGCGGCGGTTTCCGGAAGCGGGCGCGGGCGGAGTCCGGCGGCAAGGGCCGGGGTGGTGTCGTGGGTGAGAAACCCGGCGTATTCGGGCAGCGGCAGCCACAACGGCAGTGACCGCGGACCGGACCAGGGCACGACGTCATGGGCGGTGAGGAAGTCCTGGGTCACCCAGGTGAGCGTGCCGTCGCCGCCGAAGCCGGCGTGGAACTCCCGGCGGGTCATCGGGGCACCGATGCCGTCGAAAGTCCCGGTGAGGCCCTCCTCGGCGGCGCGCACCGTCCAGTCGGCCAGGTCGCGGACGTCCACGAACTGGACCCGTTCGGCCGGGTCGCCCGGGGCGAGGATCTCGCCGCCGCGGGCGTGCCGGGCCACCCAGTAGTCGAACCGGCCGGTGGGGTCCTCCGGCCCGACGATCAGCCCGGCCCGGTTGACGAAGACGTCGGCGAAGGCGTCCCGGACCAGCTCCTCACAGGTGACCTTGCAGCGCCCGTACGCCTCGGCGCTGGCCGCCGCGTCGTCGAAGCCCGGTTCGGCGGCCGGGAGCAGCGGCGCGGTCGCCACGGTCTGGTCCGGGGTCGCGGTGTCGGCGTAGACGGAGCAGCTGGAGACGAACGTGAAATGTCCCACCCGGCCGGTGAGCGCGGCGGCCGCGTGCCGGACGTGGCTCGGCTTGCGGGCGACGTCCACGACCGCGTCGAAGGTGCCCTCGACGGCGCGCAGCCCGTCGGGGTCGGACCGGTCGACGGTCACGAACCGGGCGCCCTCGACGGGGTCGCCGGACGTGCCGCGGGCCGCGCAGGTGACGTCGTGGCCGGCGGCGAGGGCCTGCCGGGCGACCGCCCGGCCGAAGAACACGGTGCCGCCGAGTACAAGGATTCTCATCCGGCGATCCTTGGCCGCCGGGCACCGGACCTGAAGCCCTGTTCGCTCAGAGCGGCAACGCCAGGAGCGGAAACCTACGCGCGGTGGGACGGCGGCGGGCGGTGCGGGCGGGTCTTGTGCACCACGAGGACGAACAGGGCGACCGCGGCCATCACCGTCGCCGCCACCGCCAGCCACAGCGACCACCGGTGCCCGCGCGGCGTGCCGGACAGGGCATTGGGCACAGTGGACGGTGGTGCGGCGACCGCCGGCAACGACGACCCCGGCGCGAGGGCATAGACGCGCAGGAAATCGACCTGGAACTCCGCGGGCAGCGCCGTCGACGTGCCGGGGGTGGCGGACCCGCTGGTGGTCACCGCGAAGCCGAACCAGCGCTGCGCCGTGGAGGTGCCCGGGTCGGCCACGCGTTCCTTGCCGTCGACGAAGACCTTGAAGCCCGCCGGTGACCACTCGATCGCATAGGAGTGCCAGTCGCTGAACGGGCCGGGCACGGTCCGCACGGAGGTGTCGGCACCGGAGCCGTTGCGCACCAACGCCTTCTCCTCGCCGGGCACGGCGGTGATCTCCAGCTGTGACGTGTGCTGGGCGACCTGCTGGTCGACGGGGCGCAGCATGGCGATCGACGAGATCCCCGCGCCCATCGGCACCCTGGCCAGGAACTCATACCGCCCGTACTGCTGGGCCGCGCCGAGGCAGCGCAGCTCGCCGGTGACGAACGCCTTGCCGCCATAGGAACGCCGGTGCAGCGCGAGGTGCAGCTTCCCGCCGGACACGGTGACCGCCTCGGGGCGGAAGTAGCTCGCCGAAGCGCCGCCGGCGGTGCCGTCGGAGACCCCGTCGGACGTGCCGTCCGAGACGCCGTCGTAGGCGGCGCAGGCCGGAGGCAGGGCACCCGGGTCGTCGAAGGACTCGGAGAAGACCGGCGTCCAGTCGGCCGGGTCGACGGCGAGGACCGGCGCGGGGACCACCCAGATCGCCGACACGACGACGAGCACGATGGTCGCGGCTCGCCTCAACATGGTGTCAGCCCCCTCACTCGCAAAACCTACCGGATACCTTGCGTCCGCACACCACTGCGGAGCGTCGACGAACGTGCGCAGTTGGCGGCCCGATCGGATACCGACCCTCGCATTCACCCGCATGACATCGATCCGTCTCCGCCAGGCGGTCGTGCGGGATCGACGGCTGCGGAAGGATGTCCGTCGACGCATGTCTTCCAAAAGGAGAGATCATGGCCCAGCCCCGCGCCCGCGCGTGGCGGATCGCTCAGCACCTCGCGGTGCCGACGCTCGCCGTCGCGGTTGTCGCCTTGCTGCCCTTAGCCAAGTCCGGCGCACCTGAGCAGTCCGACCGTTGGACTCCGCTCACGCCGGCGAACGTGTCGTTCACCCAGAAGACCGGGCCGACCACATCCGCACAGCTGCTCGGATTCAACGACTTCCACGGCAACATCGACCCGCCGCTCGGCAGTGGCGGCCTCATCAACGGCACCCCGGCAGGCGGCGCCGAATACCTCAGCACCTGGCTGACCAAGCTGCGCGACGCGGCGAAGGCCGACGGTGTCCGTAACAGCGACACGGTCGTCGCCGGCGACAGCATCGGGGCCTCCCCGCTGGTCAGCGCCGCGTTCCACGACGAGCCGGCGATCGAGGTCCTCAACAAGATGGGTGTCGACATCTCCTCCGTCGGCAACCACGAGTTCGACGAGGGCGTCGACGAGCTCAAGCGCATCCAGTTCGGCGGCTGCCACCCGGTCGACGGCTGCCAGGACGGCGACGGCTTCGCCGGCGCGGCGTTCCCCTACCTCGCGGCGAACGTGACGAACAAGTCCAACAAGCTGCCGATCCTGCTGCCGTTCACGATCAAGTTCTACGACGGCGTCCCGGTCGCCTACGTCGGCATGACCCTCGAGGCCACGCCCGGCATCGTCAACCCGGCCGGCATCAAGACCGTCGACTTCCGCGACGAGGTGACGACCGCCAACCAGTACGCGACGCTGCTGGGCTGGCTCGGCATCCGCTCGATGGTGCTCGTCGTGCACGAGGGTGGCCTGCAGAGCAGCCCGCCCGCGCCGCTGGACCCGTCCGGCTGCGCCAACTTCGCCGGCCCGATCACCGACATCGTCAAGGGCCTCAACCCCGCGTACGGCGTCGTCGTGTCCGGCCACACCCACCGCTTCTACACCTGCGAGCTGCCGAACTCCTCCGGCGCCAACTCGCTCGTGACCAGCGCCGGCACCGCCGGCACCCTGGTCACCGACATCCGCGTGACGCTGGACAAGAAGTCGCGCAAGTTCGTCGACGCGTCCGCGACCAACGTCATCGTCGAGAACGGCGTGAAGAACGCCGACGGCACGTGGCAGAAGGACGCGGCGGGCAACTTCGTGCGCAACCCCGCGCTCGTCGACCCGAAGATCAAGGTCATCGCCGACAAGTACCGCGTGGCGGTGGCGCCCCTGGCCAACAAGATCGTCGGCAGCATCACCGGCGACATCACCAGCACCGCGCTGGCCAACGGCGAGTCACCGATGGGTGACGTGATCGCCGACGCGCAGCTCAAGTACACGGCCGCGGCGGGCGCGCAGATCGCGCTCATGAACCCGGGCGGCATCCGCTCGTCGCTGGTCTACACGAACTCCCCCGGCGGCGAGGCGCCCGGCCAGGTCACCTACGGCGAGGCCTTCACGGTCCAGCCGTTCAACAACCTGGTCGTCACGCAGTCGTTCACCGGCGCGCAGATCAAGGACGTGCTGGAGCAGCAGTTCGTCGGCTTCGGCGGGCAGACCGTCCAGCGGATCCTGCAGCCGTCGGCGAGCCTGACCTACACCTACAGCGCGTCGGCCCCGGCCGGCTCGAAGGTCAGCAACATCGCGGTCAACGGCACTCCGATCAACCCGACGGCGAGCTACCTGGTCACCACGAACGACTTCCTGGCCAACGGCGGCGACGGGTTCACCAACCTGGCGCTCGGCACCGGCCGGGTCTACGCGCCGGGCTTCGACGTCGATGCCCTCACCGCGTACCTCACGCCCGGTCCGATCGCTCCGGGCACCGCCACGCGAATCACGAAGATTGCCTGATCGATGACCGTGTGGGCGGGCAGCGGGTTTTGCTCCTGCCCGCCCACACGTATGCTCGCAGGCGCCTGAACAAGCGCGGGACGCCAGCGCAATCTGCACGACCGAGGTCGAAAGGTGTTGATCGGTGGAGCGACCGAGCTGGGCACCCGCGGATGTGGATCTCGACCGGCCGAGCGTGGCGCGCGTCTATGACTATTACCTCGGCGGCTCGCACAACTTCGCCGCCGACCGGGCGTTCGCCGAGCAGATCCTCAAGGTCATGCCCGCCGTGGGGCCGCTGACCCGCAGCAACCGCGCGTTCCTGCGCCGCGCCGTCACGATGCTCGCCGCGCAGGGCGTGCAGCAGTTCATCGACCTCGGCTCCGGCATCCCGACGGTGGGCAACGTGCACGAGCTGGTCCCCGACGGCAAGGTCGTCTACGTCGACCACGACCCGGTGGCGGTGGCGCACAGCCGCGCGATCCTCGCCGACGTGCCCGGCACCGCCGTGGTCGCCGCCGACCTGCGGGCCCCGGCCGACGTGCTCGCCACGCCGCAGGTGCAGGGCCTGCTCGACTTCACCCAGCCGATCGCGTTCCTGCTCGCCGCGGTGCTGCACTTCGTCCCCGACGAGGAGCGCCCCGCCGACATCGTCGCCGGCTACGCGGCCGCCGGCGTGCCCGGCAGCCACATCGTGCTGTCCCACGCCGGGCTCGACCGGCCGCTGACCCCCGCCGAGGAGGAGGCGCAGGAGATGTACCGCAAATCCCCCACGCCGCTGATCCTGCGCAGCAGCCAGGAGGTCGCGAAGCTGCTGGACGGCCTGACGATCCTGGAGCCCGGGGTGGTCGCGACCTACGACTGGCGCCCGGACCCCGGCACCGAGACCGCACCCGACGGCGACGCGATCGGCTGCGCCGCCGTCGCCCGCAAGGACTAGTGCACCCACTGATCATGACCGCCCTCAGCCCCACGCCGACGTCGTGGGACCGCCCGCACCGAGCCGCCGAGCGGCTCGCCCGTAGCTGGTCGCTGGCCATCGCCGGGACCAGCTACGTGTCGATGAACGGGCTCGAGGTGCAGGACTTCCTCACCGCCCTCTCCACGCGGCTCATCCACGGGCTGACCGCCGAGACCTTCGACCCGGACGACGTCCGCGAGGTCGGCTCCACGCTCGTCGCCGCGCACTTCACCGAGCCGATGACGCTCGAGCGGACCATCGCCGTGATCAGCGACCAGTTCGCGAAGGCACCCACCCGCCGGGTCGCGGAGATCCAGGGCGCGCTCGCCGCCGGGTACGCCCAGGCGCTGCGCGACCGGGTCCTCGACGAGCAGGAGGAGATCCGCACCGCGGCGCTGTGGGCCCGCGCCCGCGCCGAGGAGAGCCGCCGGGTCAGCGAGGCGCGGTTCCGGGCGATCTTCGCCGGCGCCGCCATCGGGATGAGCGTCAGCACCGTCGACGGCCAGGTCATCGAGGTCAACCAGGCGCTGTGCGACATGCTCGGCTACAGCTCCGACGAGCTGCGGCGGATGACGTTCGAGGACTTCGTGCACCCGCAGGACCCGCCGGTCGCCGCCGGCATGTTCGAAGAGGTGCTCTCCGGCGGGCGGGACCAGTTCCGCATCGAGAAGCCGTACGCGCACAAGGACGGCCACCAGGTCTGGACCGACCTGGTCGCCTCGATCATCCGCGATGAGGACGGCGAGCCGAAGTGGCTGGTCGCGATGTTCGAGGACATCACCGAGCGCTACCTGCTGCAGCTGCGCCTGCGCCACCAGGCCCTGCACGACCCGCTGACGCAGCTGCCGAACCGGACGATGTTCTTCGACCGCCTCGCGGAGCTGCTGGCCGGCGCCGAGGACGAGCCCGACTCCCGGGTCGGCGTCTGCTACCTCGACGTCGACGGGTTCAAGGTCATCAACGACACCCTCGGGCACGACGTCGGCGACCAGCTGCTGCAGACCGTCGCCCGGCGCCTCGCCCGCTCGATCTCCGGCGAGGGCCAGCTGGTCGCCCGGATGGGCGGCGACGAGTTCGTGGTGCTCATCGAGCGCTCCGACGGCACCGACGACGTGGTCGCGGTCGCCGAGCGGGCCCTGGACACCGTCCGGGCGCCGGTCCACGTCGGCGGGCACGAGATCAGCATCTCGGCCAGCATCGGCGTGGTCGAGCAGCCGTTGCGCGGCACCAGCACCGGCGAGCTGATGAAGGCCGCCGACACGACGCTCTACTGGGCGAAGGCCGACGGGCGGAACCGGCTCGCGCTCTTCGACGCCGAGCGGCACGCCCGCGAGGTGACCCGCTACGAGCTGTCGGCCAGCATGCCGGCCGCGCTGGAGCGGCGCGAGTTCTTCGTCGAGTACCAGCCGCTGGTCCGCCTCAGCGACGCGGTCACCATCGGCGTCGAGGCCCTGGTCCGGTGGCGCCACCCGCGCTTCGGGGTGCTCGGCCCGGACGCGTTCATCGGCATGGCCGAGGAGACCGGCCTGATCGTGCCGCTCGGCCGGTGGGTGCTGCACGAGGCGTGCCGGCAGGCCGCGCGGTGGCAGGCCGAGCACGGCGCGAAGGCGCCGCTGATGAGCGTCAACCTGGCGGTCCGGCAGATGCGCGACCGCACCATCGTGCGGGACGTGAAGGCGATCCTGGAGCAGACCGGCCTGGCACCCGACCGGCTGCAGCTGGAGCTGACCGAGAGCGCCGTCATGGGCAGCGGCGGCGAGCCGACGGAGGCGCTCAACGCCCTGGCCGCGCTCGGGCCGCGGATCGCGATCGACGACTTCGGCACCGGATACAGCAACTTCGCCTACCTGCGGCACCTGCCCGTGCACAGCCTGAAGCTGGCCGGTTCGTTCGTCGCCGGGCTGCGCCCGCCGGAGGGCGCCGACCCGGTCGACCAGAGGATCATCGCAGCGGTGATCGGGCTCGCCCACGCGCTGAACCTGAGCGTCACAGCCGAGGGCGTCGAGACGGCGGAGCAGGCCGACCGGCTGCTGGCCCTCGGTTGTGACACCGCACAGGGTTGGTACTACGCGAGCTCCGGCCCGCCGTCGGCGATCAAGCTCTGATCAGTTCGCCGCGTACGGGTTGACGTCCTCGTTCATGTCGACCATCAGCTGCGACCACAGGTCCGCCTCGTGGCTGTCGGCGCCGATCAGGTCGTAGGACCCGTCGGTGAAGCCCGGGTCGAACTGGAACTCCGGCAGGTCGGTCTCGTCGACGTACTGCGACTCGTCGCTCACGTCGCCGAAGCTCGGCTGCTCGTCCTGATAGTCACCCAGGACGTCACCGTCCAGGGTGGCGTGCTCGCCCTCCTGGCCGCCGGCGTCGAACGCGTCGTGGTGCTCTGCGAACTGCTGGTCGGAGGAGAGCAGGTCAGCGCCACCGTCATGGTCGACGTGGAGGCCGTCCTCCATCTCCCAGTCGATGTCAAAGTCGCTCATGGCCCGCTCCCGGTTGATTGGTTACCTGGGCAACGGTAGGCCGCTCGGCCGTTCGGCTGATCCCCGAAACGTGCCATGCCGCTTCATCAGGGCTGCAGCCACCACGGGCTGGAGTACGCGAGGCCGAAGTCGTTGCAGGGATGACCGTTGGGGCCGGGGCTCGGGTTGGGCTGGGTGGGGTCGGAGACCCGCAGCACGACCCAGTTGCCCATCGCCACGTCCAGCGGCACCGTGAAGCGCACGACCTGGTTGGCGACGGTGTCGATCACGTCGGCGACCGTCGGGGCCGTGGTCCCGGGCCGCAGCACCTGGATCCGGATCGGCTTGCCGTTCCACTCCGGGCCGCGGTCGAGGTCCAGGGCAAAGCGCACGTCGCCCCTGGCCAGCGGCAGCACCCCACCCATCCGCACGTCGTCGGCGGTGGCGTCGACGCGCAGGCCGGAGACCCGGGTGGCGAAGAACCGCCGGGCCCGCATCGCCTCCAGGACACCGGCGCGGGTGTTCTGCGTCACCCACAGCCCGGTGCGGCCCTTCCCCTCCGGGAAGCCCCAGTCGGTGCCGTGCTCGTCGGAGACGCCGCTGATGCCGGTCCGCCAGCCGGCGTTGAGGCACGCGTTGAGGGCGGACGTGCGGCCGTCGGACCAGCCGTCGAAGAGGTAGTCGTCGCCGCGGTTGAACATCTCCAGGCTGACCATCGCGTCCCGGGCCGCGGCGGAGTAGGAGAAGTTGCCGAAGCGGGCGAGCTCGCGGCCCGGATGGTTGAAACTGGCCACCCCGCCGTTGCTGACGATCCAGTTGTACAGGCCGCCCATGTTGCTCGAGCCGCCCAGGTCCGTGAAGCCGTTGGTGAACCACACGTTGACGTGCCCGAGCAGCGGGTGCGACCACTCGAACCCGCGGATCGCCGTGTAGTTGCCCGGGTCGTCGGCCGCGTTGGCGAGCGCGCCGGTGCGGTCCCACTCCGACCTCGACAGGCCGCTGATGGAGAACAGGGTCGTGTGGTCGGTGAGCGCGGCGACGTCCAGGCCGGCCGAGCGCATCGAGGCGAAGGCCAGGTTTGGGTCGCCGTCACCGTCCGACATGACGGTGTGGTTGTGCAGGTCGGCGTGGACCAGCGCGGTGCCGGCGGTGATCGCGGACGCGCGGGCGGCGCCGGTCAGCGCGGCGGGCCCGGCGCCGACCGTGGCGGCGGTGCCGGTCTCCGCGCGGGCGGTCCGGCCGGTCCCGGCGTAGGCCGTGCCGGGCGCGGCGAGGAGCAGCAGACCGCCGGCACCCGCGGTGAGCAGGCCCCGGCGGTCGACGCCCCGGTGGTCCTGGTGGTCCTGGTGTCCCTCGTGGTCATGGTGGGAGTGGTCTCCAGTCATGCCCACAGCAGACGCCACGCATCGCAACATGTCGATACATGACGATGTCCGCCAGGCGAATACCAGTCAGCGGGTGCGTCGGTCCAGCCAGCCGTCGCCGTTGAGATCCTCGTACCGCTGGTCCATCACGCCGTCGTGGTTGGTGTCGAGCTCGGAGGAGTTGATGAGACCGTCGCGGTCCGTGTCGTGCCCGACGAACTCGGCCCGGCCGTCACCGTCGACGTCCACGACGATGTCGACGCCGCCGTCGGCCCGGTTCACGTACGTGTGCTGGTCCCACTTCCCGTCGCCGTCCCAGTCGACCCTGGTGTGGTAGCCGTCGGTCGGTGCCTGCCCGACCCCGGTGCCGGCGTCGTGCACGGCGCCGGCGAGGCCACCGGCGACGCCGTGGTGACCGCCCTCGCCACCGGCCGGCGGCTGGACCGGGGAGCCCTCGCGGGACGCCGCGAGGCCGTCCAGGGCGCCGCCGATGCCGTGCCGGCCGCTGCCCGCACCGCCGTCGGCCTCGCCGAGCCCGGCGGTGCCGCCACCCTGCCCGAGCCCGGCGGTGCTGGAGCGGTACACGGTGCCCTGGCTGCTGGAGTGGACCTCCGTGACGTGACCGGAGACGCCGTGACCCTGACCGGCGTACGGGTCGGCCTCGGCGATCCCGGCGCTGCCGTAGCCGCCGGCCTGGGCCTCCGGTGCCTCGGCGAGCCCCGCGCTGCCATAACCTGCCTGCGCGTCGCCGCCGTACCCGGCCGACGCGTACGTGCGCGGACCCTCCGGCGCCTCCGAGAGCCCGGCACTGCCGCCGCCCTGTGGGTCCGGCGCCTCGGCGAGCCCCGCGCTGCCGTACCCGCCGGCCTGGGCGTCGGTGAGACCGGCGGACGCGTACGCACCGCCGGGGCCGGCGTGCGCCTCGACCCCGCCGGCGGAGGCGTGCGCGCCGTGCTCGACGGCGCCGTGGACGTGCCCGGCCAGACCACCGGGCTGCGGACCCGGCTCGACGGCCGCGTGCCGCCCGCCGGACTGCTCCAGCGCGCCCAGCCCCCGGGCCGCGCTCTGCCCCGCGCCGGAGCCGTGCGAACCGCCGCCGAGATCCTGGCCCCCGCCATGGCCGTGGACGACGTCGCCGATGCCCGAGCCGATCGAGGAGAACAGGCCGAACATGCTGGCCTTGCTCGTGCGCTGCTCGACCCGGGACTGCCCGGCGTCCACGCCGCCGACCTGTGCCTGGAGCAGCTCCAGTTCGTCGGCGCTGAGCCGGTACCCGGCGAGCGCGCCCGCGGGGTCGGCCGCCAGGCGAGCCTGGAAGCCGGGGTCGGTCAGCAGTCGCTCCAGTACGTCGTCGAAGTCGCTCATCGGAAACAGTCCCCCAGGTAAACGGTCAGTCGAGCTCGGGCATCGGCACGGGCTGCGGCCGCGGCCGGCAGGTGCCGCACTGCACCGCGTCCTCCACGACCAGGCCCTCGGCCCGGCCGCGGCTCTGCGAACGGTGCACCTCCAGCAGGTACGGGCCGAACTTCGCGTGGTCCTCACACAGCCCACGCGCGCAGAACCGGCACGACCCCCGCGCCGCTTTGGCGCAGAACCAACAAAGCACCGATCTCTCCCTAGCCATACATACAGTTGGTGAATGTGATGAGTCCGGCCGAGCTGCCGGTGCCAGTGTTCTTCGCAGGATCTGTCACGGTAACGCTCACGTCACCGAGCGTGTTGTAGGTCTTCGTAATGGTGTTCGGGAACGGACCGACGCTGAGGGTGAACGTCCCACTGGCGTTGGCCTTGCCTGTGGCGGACCGCGCGGTGCCGTTGATGGTCAGGCGGACGCTCACCGTCAGGGTGTCAGCGCTGTCAACCGGGTCGCTGACCTGTCCGACGATCGTCGTCGTGGTCGGTCCGTTCGTGTTGCAGGCGGTTCCCTTTGCGTCGACCGCGTAGATCCGCGGGATTCGGGTCGTGATCCGGCCGACCGCGGGCACGGTGGTGTCCCTCGGCGGCGGCGGGGAGGTCGTGGGCGGAGGGGGACCGGCGGTCGTCCGCGTGGGTCCCGGGGTCTTGGTCTTCGTCGGGGTCGTGCCGGGCGACGCCGACGGCGAGGCGCTGTCCGAGACCGACGGCGACGGGGACGGCGACTCCGACGGCGTGTCCGACGGCGACGGCAGCACGGTCGGCGTGCCGCCCGGCTTCGGCAGCACGACGCCGTCGCCGCAGGTCAGGTCGGCCGACGGGTCGGTCGTGACGGTGCTGCCGCCCTGGGTGACCACACCCGAGGCGACCTCCGGCGAGGAGCTGCCCGCGGACAGGGCGAACCTGGCCCGGCCGTCGTTGCCGACAGGGTCGCCGGCGCCGGTCACGGTGAGCTTCAACGGCTCGAACGCCGTCGTCGTGCTCGTCGTGTCGACCAGGGTCCGGCCGGAGCGCACCGTGAACGCGCCGGTGGGCTGGACCGGGCGACGGTCGACCGAGCTGATGAGCTCGCCGACGTCCACGCGCGAGCCGGCGCACAGGACCGTGACACTGCCGCCACGGAAGGTCATCGTGGCCGTCGAGCGGCTCCCGACGGTGACGGCGTCGCCCTGTTCGACGTACACCTTGCCGTCGCGGCGCAGCGTGCGGTCCTCGCCGTGGACCCGGACCGTCGCCTGCCCGCGGGTGACGGTGATGAGGGCCCGGTCGGTGGGCATCTCCGCCCACACGGGCGCGGAGAACAGGTTGCTGCCGGTCAGGAACAGCGCGAACAGCAACAGCAGCACCAGCAGCCACCACAGTTTGCGCTCGAAGCGCTTGTCGATGGACTCGTCGGTCTTGCCGTAGACGCCGGGCGGCGCCGCGAGGGGCGGGTACGCCGACGGCGGGTGGGCGCCCGAGGACGGTGCGCGACCGCCAGCGATCGGGCCCCTCAGCGCGGGACCGCCGATGATCAGGGGCAGCCCGGCGATCGCCGGCAGCACCCAGACGCGGGCCGCGGAGCGGGCGGTGGCGACCTGGCCGGGCGGGTCGTCGCCGTACGGGCCGATCATCGAACCGCGGCCCAGCTGGACGCCTTCGGGCAGCACCAGCGTGCCGGAGGCGACCACGATCGCGTCGGTGCCGCTGTTCAGGTGCACCGGCTGGTCCGGCATCAGCTGCGCCGGCTGGGCGCGGGTCATGAGCCCGAGCCGGTCCTCGGCGCCGAGCCCGGCGAGCGCGGGCGCCTCCGCCAGCAGCGCCTCCAGCTCGGCCCACTCCACCGGCGGCGGGCCGGGCAGCGGACCGACGGCGGCGGCGACCGTCGACGGCGGGATCGCGAGCAGGGTCGTGCCGGCGGTCAGCCAGCCGAGCGCGGCCGGCGCGCCGGTGAGGGCGTTGGCGAGGCCGACGACGCCGCCCTTGCCGACCCGCTCCCGCACGGTGCCGGTCGGGTCGCCGGGGCGGCGTGCCTCGAGCGCACCGTCGACCACGACGTAGACCGACTGCTGGGCGGCGCCGGCGAAGACGAGTTGCTCCCCGGTCCGCGGGTGTACCCATCGCGCCTGCTCGGCGAGCTTGCCGAGCGCGGCCGGCGGCAGGTCGGCGAGGCTGGAGCCGCGCAGGGCGGCGAGGCGGCGCGGCTCGTCACGGGACAGCTTGCGCTCCCCGAGCCGGTCGCGGACCCGGCGGCCGCGCCGGCGCAGCCAGGAGAACAGCAGGTAGACCAGCGGCGCGAGGAGCCCGGCGACGATGACGGCGAGCAGCGCCCGGGCCAGCCAGCCGGCGTTCCACAGGCCGGTGACGACCCCGGCGACCCGGTCGGTGTAGATCCGGTACATCAGGTTCACGGCGATGGCGAGCCAGACGACGGCGAGCATCCCGTACAGGGCGACGAGGCGGCCCTCCCGGTCGAGCTCGCCGAAGCGGGGCGGGCGCCGGCGCAGGCGGGCGAGGACCCAGGCCAGGCCGCGGGCCCGCAGGTTGGGCACCTCGAGCCAGTCCATGAGCAGGTAGTAGCCGTCGAGCGCCATGAACGGGTTCAGGTTGAACAGCGCGTTGAGATACCACGCGAACGCCAGCTTGAACGTCCACGGCTCAAGCTCCGGGTAGAACAGCCCGACGAGCTGGCAGGCGCCGGCGAGCACCAGGCCGGTCGCCGGTCCGGCGACGGTGGTCACGATGCGGGCGCGCCGGCCTGCCATCCACACGTCGGTGGTGTCGACGAACACGGAGGGGATCCCGAAGTACACCAGAAAACCGGCGACCGGAACCTTGCGGCCCGCGTGTTTGGCCCCCAACGCGTGGCCGAGCTCATGGCAGGCGAGCGCAACCACATTGAGGCCGAGCAGCACCAGGGCGCCGGTGAAGTAGGAGTCCTGGGTCAGGAACACGGACTGGTCGGCCCGGAACCAGTTGAACACGAACACGCCGAGACCGGCCAGGGCGACCAGGCCCGCGAGCACGGCGACGATCCGGGTGAAGAACAGCCGGCCGCCGGCCTTGTACAGGAACGTGACGATCGGGTCGACCCGGGCGATGACGACCCGGCGCCCCTGCGCGGTCGCGAGGAGCGCCTTGCCGAGCCGGATCGGCCACGGCCGCCGGTGCACCCGCTGCAGCCGGTGGAACGCGTCGACCGGCAGCTCGTCGAGCATGCGGTTGCCGGCAAGGTCGGCGACGATCCGGGTGACCTGGTCGGGCGCGAGCCGCCCGGAGATGCGGGCGAAGTCAGCGACGAGCCGCGCGACGGTGCGGCTGCCGTCCATCAGCTGCGCCAGGCTCCACTCGTCGGGCGTGAGCCGCAGGTAACAGGCCTCACCGCGGTCGGGTGAGCGCACCATCACGTAGTCGACGCCGCGGGCGGAGGTGAGCGTCACGGCCTCGACCTCGCCCCGCAGGACCGGCCGGGCCCGGGCAGGGTTGAGCCGGTCCGTGACCGCCTGCCACAGACCTGAGTCAGCGGGGCCCCACGGAGCCCCGGGGGCGCGCCCGGCGAGGGCCTCCCAGACACTGATGCGCGTCTCGATGACGGCCACGATCGCTCCTGATAGGGCCACTGTTCCGGCAGGCAGCGTAAGCCGCCGCTGCCACCTCGGGAAGGTTCCGTCCCGAACGTGACAACTCTTCAGCGAAGATGACAGGCGTGTACATCCTCGCCATCGACCAGGGCACGACCTCCTCCCGTGCGATCGTGTTCGACGCCGACGGCGCCATCGTGGCGCTTGACCAGCGCGAACACCACCAGAGTTTCCCGAGACCGGGCTGGGTCGAGCACGACCCCGTCGAGATCTGGCACCAGGTCCAGGCCGTGTCGACCCGCGCCCTGGACCAGGCGGGCCTCTCCCGCGCCGATGTCGCCGCCATCGGCATCACCAACCAGCGCGAGACCACGATCCTGTGGGACGCGGAGACCGGCGAGCCGGTGCACCCGGCGATCGTCTGGCAGGACACCCGCACCGACGCCCTCATCCGCTCCCTCGCCGGCGACGCCGGCCCCGACCGGTTCCGCGAACGCTGCGGGCTGCCCCTGGCCACCTACTTCGCCGGGCCGAAGGTGGTCTGGCTGCTGGACAACGTGCCGGGCCTGCGCGCCCGCGCCGAGGCCGGCGAGATCCACTTCGGCACCGTCGACACGTGGCTCATCGAGAAGCTCACCGGCCGGCACGTCACGGACGTGACCAACGCCAGCCGGACGATGCTGATGAACCTCGCCACCCTGGACTGGGACGACGAGCTGCTCTCCGCGTTCGGCATCCCCCGTGCGATGCTGCCGACGATCGGCCCCTCCTCGCACGTCTACGGCGAGGCGACGACGATGTTGCACGGTGTACCGGTGGCCAGCGCCCTCGGTGACCAGCAGGCCGCACTGTTCGGCCAGGCGTGCTTCGCGCCGGGCGAGGCGAAATGCACCTACGGCACCGGCTCGTTCCTGCTGCTCAACACCGGCCACCAGCCGGTGCCGAGCACCCGTGGCCTGCTGACCACCGTCGGTTACCGCATCGGCGACGCTCCCCCGGTGTACGCCCTGGAGGGCTCCATCGCGATCACCGGCTCGCTCGTACAGTGGCTGCGGGACAACCTGGGCCTCATCCACTCGGCGCCGGAGATCAACGAGCTGGCCGCCACCGTCACCGACAACGGCGGCTGCTACATCGTGCCGGCGTTCTCGGGCCTGTTCGCCCCGCACTGGCGCCCGGACGCGCGCGGCGTCATCACCGGCCTCACCGGGTACGTCACCAAGGGGCACCTCGCCCGGGCCGCCCTGGAGGCGACCGCCTGGCAGGTCAAGGACGTCGTCGACGCGATGATGGCCGAGTCCGCCGTCCCGCTGGAGACCCTCAAGGTCGACGGCGGGATGACGGCGAGCGACCTGCTCATGCAGTTCCAGGCCGATGTACTGGACGTGCCCGTGGTCCGCCCGACGGTGTCGGAGACGACGGCGCTCGGTGCGGCGTACGCGGCCGGGCTGGCCGTCGGCTTCTGGCCCGACACCGAGACCCTGCGCGAGAAGTGGCGGGTGGACCGGCAGTGGTCGCCGGCCATGTCCACCGACGCCCGCGACCGCGGCCACGCCTCCTGGCTCAAGGCCGTCGAACGCTCCTTCGGCTGGGCCTGAGACAGAGATCCGGTGGGCGCCCCGCCAGGCGCACCACCGGATCCCTTTTCTGGAGGGGAACCAGCCTCCGGGTCAGCTCAGCAGGCGCTGGGCGACCGTCTTCGCGGTGTTGCTGCTGATGGCGAACCCGACGCCGATGTTGCCGGCGGTCTGGCCCGAGGTTGCGATGGCGGTGTTGATGCCGACCAGCTGACCCGCGGTGTTGACCAGGGCGCCGCCGGAGTTGCCGGGGTTGATCGCGGCGTCGGTCTGGATCGCGCCGCTGATCTTCGCCGCGGAGGACTGGCCGTCCTCACCCTCGTCGATCGTGCGGTTGATCGCGCTCACGATGCCGGCGGTGACCGACCCGTCGAGCCCGAGCGGGCTGCCCACGGCGAGGACCGTGTCGCCGACCTTCACCGTGGAGCTGTCGCCGAACGCGAGCGGCGTGTACGTGCCGCTACCCACGATCTTGATCACGGCGAGGTCGCTGGACGGCTCGGTGCCGACGATCTTCGCCTGGGCGCTCTGCCCGCTGGAGAACGTGACCTGCACCGTCGTCCCGCGGGCCGTGGCGACCACGTGGTTGTTGGTGAGGATCGCCCCGTCGTCGGTGATGACGACCCCGGACCCGACGGCGTTGCCGGTGCTGATCGACACCACGCTGGGCAGCACCTGCGCCGCCACGTCGGACAGTGTCGTCGTCGCGCTCGTGCCGGAGCCGGACGAGTTCGTCGCGCTCACCACCGAGTTGGACTTGTCGGGGCGCAGCTCGAGGGCGGCCAGGCCGCCACCGAACGCCGACACCGCCGACAGCCCGACCGCCGCGACGATCCCCGCCACGGCGAGGCCGACCCGGCTGCGCCGGCGGACCGCCGGCGCCACGAACACGGAACCCGGCTGGGGCTGCTGCGCCCACTGCGGCGGCCGTTGCATGTGCGGCACGTGCGGCGGCAGCTGCGCCGTCGGCAGGTGCGGCTGGTGCTGCCCGGCACCCGCGGCCCACACGCGCGGGTCCTGCCCGGTGCCGGGATGCTGCGGCCCGTGACCCGCCTGCGCGGCGGGGCGGTCGTGGCCAAGGGCGGCGTGGAACCCACCCTGACCCGTGAAGGCGCTGCCCTGCGCGGTGGGGAGGTCGCGGCCGGGAGAGGCGTGGTGCCCGCCCTCACCGGTGAAGGCGTTGCCCTGCGCGGCGGTGTAGGGGTATGTGGCCTGCGGAGCGGTGTGCTGCGACGCGGGCCAGGTCTGCGTGGTGCCGTCGGCCGCGGGGCGGGGGTCCTGCGCGGCGGGCCACGTCCTGGCGGACCCGGCCTGCACGTCACCGGCGCCGGGGGCGGTGCCACTGCCGGAGGCGGCGAGGTTCGTCGGCCACGCGTGCGGCACCGGGTGGGTCGGCGTCGCGGCGGCTGCGTGGTGGCCCGGCGCAGCAGCCGAGTCGTGGCCCGGCGCGGCGGCCGACATGCCGGCCGGCGGTGCGGTGACCGGGAGGTCGGCCGGCGGCGCGGTGACCGGGAGGTCGGCGGACGAGGCAGCCGGGAGACCGGCCGGAGCGGCCGGGAGGTCAGTGGGAGCGGCCGGGAGGTCGGCGGGGGCGGCCGGGAGGTGGGCCGTCGTGGTGCCCGGCGGCGTGACCGGCGCGGTGGCCGGCGACGTGGTGTCGGCCGGTGCGGTGTCGGCCGTCGTGGTGTCAGCCGGCGTGGTGGTCGGCTGTGCGGCCGGGCCCGACGCCCGACCCTGCTCGTCGGCTGGGTTCGGCGCCCATCCCTGCTGTTCGCTCATGACTTGAGCTTGGCGACGGCACCTTGCAAACCACTGGCCGCCGCCTGGGAACCCCCTGTGAGCGGGAGCCGCACCTGGAAGGTCGCGCCGCCGCCAGGGGTGACGAAGACGGAGACGGTGCCGCTGTGCACCGCGACCAGCGCCGCCACGATCGCCAGGCCCAGGCCGCTGCCGCTGTGCGAGCCGCCCGCCTGGCGGCGGGTGCGGGCCTTGTCGACGCGGTAGAAGCGTTCGAAGACGCGGGCGGCCTGCTCGTCGGTGAGGCCGGGGCCGTGGTCGGCGACCTCGATGAGCGCGTCGGTGCCGTCGCGGCGCAGGCGCAGCGAGACGGGGGTGTCGGCGGGCGTGTGGGTCAGCGCGTTGGTCATGAGGTTGCCGACGACCTGGCGCAGCCGGGACTCGTCGCCGTGGACCTCGATCGGCTCGTCGCGCTCGATCTCCAGCTCGACCGTGCGGTCGGGTGCGACGGCGCGGGCGGCGGCGACGGCGTCGCTGGCGATGACGCGCAGGTCCATGTCGGCGAGTGCCAGGGGGCGCTCCTGGTCGAGGCGGGCGAGCATGAGGAGGTCCTCGACGAGCAGGCCCATGCGGGCGGCCTCGTCCTCGATGCGCCGCAGCAGTGCCTCGGTCTCCCCGGGCTGGCGGGCGGCGCCCTGCCGGTAGAGCTCGGCGAACCCCCGGATCGTGGTCAGCGGGGTGCGCAGCTCGTGGGAGGCGTCGGCGATGAACTGCCGCATGCGGTCCTCGGACGCCTCGCGCAGCCTGAAGGCACCCTCGATCTGGGAGAGCATCGCATTCAGCGCGGCGGCGAGGTGGCCCATCTCCGTCTCGGGTGGGCTCTCGGGGACGCGTTTGGTGAGGTCGCCCGCGGCAATGGCGGCCGCGGTGCGCTCGATCTCGCGCAGCGGCTGCAGGCTGGCCCGGACGATGGCGACGCCGACCGCGGCGAGCACGACCAGGACGCCGGCGCCGACGAACAGCTCGGCGGCGACCAGCTCGTCGACGGCGCTGTCCACCATCGACAGGCTCTCCGCGACGAGCAGCAGCGTCCGGTCACGCTTGATGATGAGGATCCGCCAGCGTTCATGGGTCTTCGAGGTCGTCGCCGTGTACGGCACGGTCAGCCGCGACGAGAGCTCCTCGACGGTGTCCGGGATCGGCGGCGCGTCGGACTCCTTGCGGGTGCCGACGACGCCGGTCTGGTAGTTGCCGGAGGGCAGCAGCGTGACCCAGGCGATGTAGTAGTTGCTCTGCAGGATCGAGTCGGTGCTGGAGGTGGTGGCCAGCCGGGTGAGGTCGACGGTCTCGGCCATGGCCCGCAGCTGCTGGTCGACCTTGTCGAACATGCTGCTCTTCATGACCAGGGCGCTGGCGACGCCGATCACCAGCAGCGCCATGGTCACGAGTGTGAGGACGGCCGCGATCAGCTTGACCCGCAGCGGCACGTCGGCGATGAACCGCACCATCGCGGGGCTCAGACTGGCAGGCGCAGGACGTAACCCACGCCGCGCAGGGTGTGGATCAGGCGCGGCTCGGCGATGTCCACCTTACGCCGCAAATAGGAGATGTACGACTCGACGATGCTGTCGTCGCCGCGGAAGTCGTAGTTCCACACGAAGTCGAGGATCTGCGCCTTGGACAGCACCCGGCCCGCGTTGAGCATCAGATACCGCAGGAGCTTGAACTCGGTCGGCGACAGGGCGATCGTCTGCCCGGCGCGGGACACCTCGTGGGTCTCCTCGTCGAGCTCCAGGTCCTGGAACACCAGCCGGTTGGGCCCCGGGTCGCCGGCGGTGCGGCGCAGCACGGCACGGATGCGCGCGGTGAGCTCCTCCAGGCTGAAGGGCTTCGTCACATAGTCGTCGCCGCCGAGCGTCAGGCCGCGGACCTTGTCCTCGGTCCCGTCCCGGGCCGTGAGGAACACGACAGGAAGCCGGACGCCACCCTCGCGGAGCCGCCGGATGACCTCGAAACCGTCGAGGTCGGGCAGCATCACGTCGAGAACGACCAGGTCAGGCTTGCTGTCGCGGGCCGCGGTGACCGCCTCGGCACCGGTGGTCACCGCGTCAACCGCAAAACCGGCGAAACGCAGGCTGGCCGAGAGGAGCTCGCGAATGTTCGGATCGTCCTCGACCACGAGCAGTCTCGCCTCAGCCTGCGCAACGCCTGGCGACGGGGCACCCCCGGATTGTGCGACGCCGCCTCGTACCCCCATGCGCATATCTTTCCGCCTCCTGCTGGAGTAGGGCTGATGGTTGCCTGGGAAGTTCCTGAAACAACCAGCCCGACCCCTCCAAGCTAGCGCAGCAGGCGGCGCACCTGGTCGATTGCGCCGTCCAGGACCACGAGCGTGGCACGCATCGTCTCCTGGCTGGCGCGGCCCGCGCGGGCCAGCCGGCGAACCTCGGCGAGCAGCTGGGCGGCCTTCTCCTCCAGCTCGGCGACGACGTCACCGGGCGGCGGCGCGGGCCTGGTCGTGCCCGCCGATCCCGGGCGCGGCGGGTAGCCCCAGCCCCAGGTGGGTGCGCTGCGGGCCTGCCGGCCGGCCTCCTTCAGCTCCTTCTTCAGGTCGCGGACGGAGCCGTGCACGCCCTGCTCGACCTCGTCGGCGAGGGTCGACAGGTCGGCGAGGGAGGCGTTGATGTCGGTCTCGAGCGTCTCGAGCTCGGCGGCGCGCTGCACCAGCTCGGCCCGGCCTGCGTCGGTGATGTCGTAGACCTTCCGGCCGCCGGAGGCGGTGTGGGAGACCAGCCCGTCGGCCTCCATCCGCTGCAGGCGCGGGTAGATGGTGCCGGCGGAGGGCGCGTAGAGGCCGTGGAAGCGGTTCTCGAGCAGCCGGATCAGCTCGTAGCCGTGGCGGGGCCCCTCGGCGAGGAGCTTCAGCAGATACAACCGCAGCCGCCCGTGGCTGAACACCGCGCTCATGCTGTTTCCTCGTCGAGGTCGTCGAGATCGTCCGGGTCGACCGGCCGGTGCAACAACGTGATCGTGCCAGACGTCGCGTTGGCCGCGATGCGGCCGGTGCCGGCGCCGAGCGTGCCGATGACGGTGCTGCGGCCGACCCGGTCGAGGCCGGGGAAGGCACAGATCACCCGCCCGGACGTGGCGTTGAGGTTGACCCGCAGGTCACTGTCCTCGCGGACCCGGGCGGTGATCTCACCGGAGACCGTGTCCAGCCGCACGTCCGTGTCGACCGGCGGGTTGTCGAGGTCGCACGTGATCGAGCCGGAGATCGCGCGGGCGTGCACCTTGCGGGCGGTCGTGTCGGCCACGACGATCTCGCCGGAGACGGTCTCGAGGTCGACCTCGCCGTCGAGGGTCAGCGCCTCGATGGAGCCGGAGATCACCTTGGCGGTGACGCGGCCGTCGAGGCCGAGCAGGGTGACGCGGGCGCTGGTGGCATCGACCTGGGTGCCGGCGCGCAGCGAGGAGACGATGACGGAGCCGGAGACGACGGTGAGCTTGGCCGGGGTCCGGGGCGGGACCATGACCGAGACGTCGACCTTGAACCGGCCGTGGAAGAGCCACCACAGGAAGCCGGGCCACCGGGGGATGACGCCATGCGTGACCCGCAGCACGCCGTCGTCGTCGAGGGTGACCGTGACCGGCCGCTCGCCGATCGCGGAGACCTCGACCCGGGCGGGCCCATCGGCGCCGACGACGTTGACCCGCCCGCCGACCAGCCGCACCTGGAGGTCCTTGACCTCCCCCTTCAGTTCGAGCCGGGTGGGCTCGGCAACGTTCCACGTCGTCATGCCACCGACGGTAGCAGACAAACGCGATACATCGCGACTGTCGAACTCAAGCAATACGGGTCAGGCGGCAACCACCGAGGTCGCCGCGCGGGCGAGGACGCGACGGGACGAGGACGGCTGCGGGTACATCGTGGCGTGCGCCTTCAACTCGATCGACAGGCCGCGGGCGGCCACGACCCGTCGCAGCGAGGTGAGCAGCGTCTCGTCGCCGATGAACGCGGCGACCGTCGTGGGTGTCCCGCCCTGGGCGAACGTCAGCCGGACCGGGACGACCGGGGCGGCCGCGTCGACCGCCGCCTGGAACATCGCCGGGCGGAACGTGCCGCCCATCCGGCCGCACCAGGTGGTGCCCTCGGGGAAGACCGCGACCACGCCGCCGGCGGCGAGCTCGGCGCGGATCCGGGCGACGGTGGCCGGCAGGGTCTTGGGCCGGGACCGGTCGACGAAGACCGTGCCGAGCGTCGCGGCGAGCCGGCCGATCAGCGGCCACGCGCGCACCTCGCGCTTGGCCAGCAGCCGGGCCGGCGCGTGCGCCAGGATCACGACCACGTCGAGCCATGAGACGTGGTTGGCGACCAGCAGCGCGCCGCTCTGCGGGATCCGGCCGACGGCATGGTGCGAGATGCCGAGCCCGGCGAGGACCGCGCGAGCGAGCCGGCGCTGGGCGGCGATCAGCCCACGCTGCGGCAGCAGTGCCAGGATCGGCACCGACAGCGCCGCGAGCAGCAGGACCGTCCCGGTCACGACGACCCGTTTGAGCATCGTCACGGCCGGGACGTGCCCGTCGGAACGGGCCGGCAGGCAGCTCACGTCGCAGGTCGAGCGCGGCAGCCACAGCGAGTCGACGACCGTCACGGGGTCACCCCTGGCCGAGGAAGTGCCGCATGTACCGCGGGTTGACCCGGTCCAGTGACAGCAGCACGTAGAAGTCGGCGCAGTCGAAGTCCGGGTCGTGCGCGGGTTCGCCGCCGATCCAGGCGCCGAGCCGCAGGTATCCCTTGAGCAGCGACGGCACCTCGACCTTGGCCGGCACCGGCGCGGTCAGCGCGAGGGGGTTGCGCGGCCGGACCCGCCAGGCGGGCGGGACGAGGTGCTTGCGCTGGGCCAGGTCCCACACCCCGGCGGCGGTCGCGCCACCGTCGGCGAGCGGCACCGACGCGCAGCCGCCGAGCCAGCGGTGCCCGTGCAGGTGCATGTACCGGGCGATCCCGGCCCACATCAGGTTGATCACCGCACCGCTGCGGTGGTCGGGGTGCACGCAGGAACGGCCGGTCTCGACCAGTCCACCGCGCAGCTGGTGCAGGCCGGCGAGGTCGAACTCGGTGTCGGCGTAGAGCCCACCGGCGGCCACGGCCCGGTCCGGCGGCAGCATTCGGTAGGTCCCGACGACGTCGCCGGTGCGCTCCTCACGGATGATGAGGTGGTCGCAGTGCTCGTCGAAGGCGTCGACGTCGAGCCCGGGGGTGTCGGTGTGCAGCTCAGCGCCGAGTTCCCCGGCGAAGACGTCGTGGCGGAGCCGTTGTGCGGCCCGGACCTGGTCACCGTCCGTGGCCACCAGCAGGGTGTAGCGATCGGTTTCGTCGACCCCGACCGGGTCGGCGGCGACGGCGAGAATCGTCATGCTTTCGGTGTAAGGCTCGACCCCTGCGGCTGGCTGACGGTGACTGGTTACCCGCATGGCTGGTGGGTGAACGATGACTACCGTGGTCAGGCATGGCGGGATATTCAGGGACTCCACTGCCCAAGAAGCTCGGCGTGAACGCCGGCCATCGTGTGCTGCTCGACGGCCCGCCGGCCGGGTTCGAGCTTCGGGAACTGCCCTCCGACGTGGTGCTGCACCGTCGCAGCGCGCCCGGCCTCTACGACGTGATTCTCTGCTTCTGCCCTGATCAGGCCCGGTTGCGGCGGCGCTGGCAGGTGCTGCACCGGCTGACGCCACCCGGCGGTTCGCTGTGGGTCGCCTGGCCGAAGCGCTCCTCCGGCATGGCCACCGACCTGGACGAGAACGGGGTGCGCGAGTTCGCCCTGGCGCACGGCCGGGTGGACGTCAAGGTCTGCGCGATCGACGACGTGTGGTCGGGGCTGAAGCACGTGATCCGGGTCGGTGACCGGCCGCACCGCTGACGGCGCCGACCCGTAGCAGGGACCCGGCGAGCAGCATGAGCAGGCCGGCGAGCGTGTGCGGCGCCACCGGCGGGCCGGTGATGGGCAGGTCGACCGAGCCGACCATCAGCTCGACGGTGCCGGCGACGGCGGTGGTGCCGTCGGTGACGGTGTACGCGAACGAGTCGGTGCCGCTGAAGCCCCGGTCCGGGGTGTAGGTGACGGTGCCGTCGGCGTTGAGCACGGCGGAGCCGTTGGCCGGCTGGGTCACGCCGAGGACCTTGAGCGGGTCGCCGTCGGGGTCGGTGACGTTGTCCAGCGGGGTGATCGTCTGCGCCCCGCTGCCGGTGGGCGTCGTCACGGTCGGGGTGCTGACGACGACCGGCGAACCCGTGGGCTCAGCCGGAGCCGGGATCGGGGCCGGCGCCGGGGCCGGGGCCGGGGTCGCCGACGTCACGGTCACCGTCACGGTCCCGGTCGCGGTGTCCGGCGGGGCGGCGCCGGCGCTCAGCGTGTAGGTGAAGGTGTCCACGCCGGTGAAGCCCGCTGCCGGGGTGTAGGTGACGGTCCCGTCGCCGTCGAGGACCGCGGTGCCGTGGCCGGGCGCGCCGACGCCGGTGACGGCAAGCGTGCCGGGGTCGCTGCCACCGGGCGTGTCGTTGGTGAGGACCGCGACGCCGACCGGGGTGCCGGCGGCGGTGGTGGCGGTGTCGGAGGCGGCGACCGGCACGGCGGCGGAGACGTTCACGGTGACCGCGGCGGTGCTGGCGCCCCCGTTGCCGTCGCTCAACGTGTACGTGAACGCGTCGGCGCCCCGGTAGCCGGCGGCCGGCGTGTACCGCACGGCGCCGGCCACGATCTGCAGGGTGCCGTGCGCGGCGCCGGTGGCGGCGACGGCCCGCAGCGTGTCGGCGTTGGCGTCGGTGTCGTTGGCGAGGACCGGCACGACGGCCGCGGTCCCGGCCGGGACGGTCAGCGTGTCGGCCACGCCGGCCGGGGCCTCGTTGAACACGGTGACGGTCACGGCCGCGGTGCCCAGCCCGCCGCGGCCGTCGGCGACGGCGTAGCGGAACACGTCGACGCCGGAGAAGCCCGGCCGTGGCGTGTACGTGACGACGCCGCCGGCGACGGTGGTCGTGCCGTAGGCGCCGGGTGTGGCCTCGACGAGCGTGACGGCCGGGCCGCCGGTCCCGGTGTCGCCGGTGTCATTGGCCAGCACGGCGACGGCGACCGGCGTGCCCGTCGGGGTGTTCGCCGCGTCCGCGCGCGGCGCCGGCGGCCGGGCCGCCCCGACATGGACGGTGACCGTGCCGGTCGAGGCGCCCCCGTGGCCGTCGTCCACCGTGTACGTGAAGGTGTCGTCCCCGGTGAAACCGGCGGCCGGGGTGTACCGCAGCACGCCGCCGGTGTTCATGACGGTGCCGCCGCCCGCCGCCGTCGCGTCCCAGGCCGTCACGGTGAGGACGTCTCCGGGGTTCGGGTCGGTGTCGTTGGCGAGGACCGCGACGTCGAGCGCGGTCCCGGCGGGGGTGCCGCGCTCGTCGGCGGCGGCGACCGGGGCGCGGTTGGCCACGGTCACGTTCACCGTGGCGGTGGAGTGTCCGCCGTGCCCGTCATCGACGGTGTACTGGAAGCTGTCGGCGCCCCGGAAGCCGTCCCCCGGCGTGTACGTGAGCTGCCCCGCCGCCGTCAGCACGACGGTGCCGCCCGCGGGCGGGCCGGCGCCCACGACGGTCAGCGGGTCGCCGTCGGCGTCGGTGTCGTTGGCGAGCGGGTCGAAGGTCGTGCCGGTGGCGGCCGCCGTGACGGTGTCCGCCGCGGCGACGGGTGCCGCGTTCGCGGCGGGTGGGGTGCCGGCGGTGACGGTGACCGTGACGGTGGCCGTCGCGGTGCCGCCCAGCCCGTCGCCGACGGTGTAGATGAACGTGTCGGTGCCGGCGACCGGCCCGGCGGTGTAGCGGACCACGCCCGCGGCGTCGACGATCGCGTGCCCCGCGACCGGCGGGGTGGCGATGCCGAGCACCCGCGGGGTGTCGCCGTCGGGGTCGGCGTCGTTGGCCGCGACGGGGATGGCGGTGCTGCCGCCGGCGGCGACGGTCGCCGTGTCGGGGACGGCGCCGGGTGCGGCGTTGCGCACGACGGCGGCGGTCGCGGTGTTGTTCGCGCCGGCCGGGTCCGGGGTCGCGGACGTCACCGTGGCCGTCATTGTCGTGTGGTGCGCGGCGGCGGCGGTGACCGTGGCCGCGACGTCGACGGTGAACGTGGCGCCGGGCGGCAGCGCGCCGACCGGGCAGGTGAGCGTCTGCCCGGCCAGGGTGCAGGCCCCGGCGCTCGGCGTGGCGCCGGTGCCGGTGACGCCGTCGGGCAGGACGGCGGTGAGGGTCACGCCGGTGGCCGGGTCGGCGCCGGTGTTGGTGACCGTGACCGGGTAGGTGACCGCGCCGGTGCCCTGCACGGTTTGCGGGCCGGCGCCGGCGGTCACGGCGAGGTCGGTGCCGGCGGTCGCGGGCAGGGTGGACGTGGTCGCGTTGGACGGCGCGCGCAGCTTCACCCCGGTGTCCGCGCCGGTGGCGGCGACGTGCGCGACGTCGAGCAGGGTGGCGGCACCCGTGACCCCGGGAGCACCGGCGGTGACGCGATAGCTGACGGTGACCGATTCGCCGGGAGCCAGGCGGCCGCCGTGGTCGGCGTCGCTGCCCGTACCGACGCGGAAGCCCGCGACGCCGGCGCTGATCTCGGCGCGGTCGGTGTCGACCGGGTCGCTCTGCGTGGCGCCGTCGATCGACAGGCTGCCGGGGACGAAGACGGTCCCGGGCGGCACGGCGTCGGCGAGCCGGGTGTCCTCGGCGGGGGCGAGCCCGTCGTTGCCGGCCTGGATCGTGTACCGGATCTCGTCGCCGCGTTCCAGCAGGCCGCCGTTGACGTCGGTGGCGCTCTTGAGCGCGGTGAGCCGGGGCGCATCGAGGTCGGTCGCGAACGTGATCACGCCGGGGTAGAACGTCTCGCCGGTGACGGGCGTGGTTTGCAGCGTGATCGTGGCGCTGTTCGCGCCGTTGGCCAGCACCCCGCTCGCGTCGACGTGGTCGATGTCGAAGCCGAGGAGATTGGCGTCGGCCGGGGTACGAGCGGTGACCGGGGCGCCGTGGTCGCTGATGGTGCTGTTGAAGAAGTTCGTCGCGGGGCTGAGCGCGTCGGCCAGCGGGGTGCCGTCGAGGCGGACGCTGTCGCCGCCGCTGCCGCCGTCGCCCTCGTAGGCCACGGCGCCAAGGCTGGTGGTGACGGTGCCGGTCGGCGGGGTCTGGAAGCCGGTGACCGGGATCGTGACGGTCGCGTCGCCGGGGGTGATGCCGCGCACGGAGCCGAAGCCGTCATAGACGACCATGTTGCGCACCGGCTGCGCCGGGTCGTGCAGGACGACCGCCAGGGACCAGGCGGCGTAGCGGTCGTTCACGCCGGTGGCGGCCTGGATGTCGGCGACCGCGTAGGTGCCGGCGCCGGCCCCGGCGACGAGTGCCGACACGTCGGCGTAGCCCTGGTACGGCCGGTGGCCGGGGAACGTGGTGACGTCGGTGACGCGGTTCGCGGTGATCGTCCGGTACGCCCCGCCGGGCACCTTGAACCTGACGGTGTTCCTGCCGCCCTCGTCCGGTGCCGGGGTGCCGGTGCCCGGTTCGGTGTCGCCGCCCCAGAACAGCCCGGCGTACAGCACGGTCGCGCCGGTGGGGACGGGGAGGTCGGCGGTGCTGGAGTTGAACGACGGCTCGGCGTCGACGTCGACGTTGCGCATCCGGTAGCCGTTGTTGTTCAGCGCGCCGCCGGTGACGGTGGCGTTCCTCGCGGTGGCACAGCCGGGGTTGGCGCCGTCGCAGGTCAGGTTCGCGTTGCCGCGCAGGACGACCGCGCCGCTGTCGTTGACCGAGTACACCGGGCGGAACGCCGCGACGATCTCGGCGGCCGCCGGTCGCGGCCACACCCCGCTGAGCGCGGCGGCCAGCAGCACGATGGCGAACCCGGCCCGAACGCTCCTGAATGCCACCTTTCGTGTATACGTGGATACGGTGCGTTATGGGCGAGTTTCCTCGGCTTGATCCGGAGGGCGGCACGGGGGCGGGGCGGGCCCCCGCCGGTTGCCGGCACGTGCCATATTGACGGCTTCACTCTCTTGGAGGGAGCGGCACGTTGTCCAACGGACAGATCGTGGTCTCCGACCTGACGAAGCGTTACAAGAACGTCACGGCCGTGGACCACCTGTCGTTCGTGGTCGAACCCGGTCGCGTCACCGGGTTCCTCGGCCCCAACGGCGCCGGCAAGACCACGACGCTACGCATGATCCTCAACCTGGTGACCCCGTCCTCGGGATCCGCGACCATCAGCGGCCTGCGCTACTCCGACTCGCCCGAGCCGCTGCGGCTGGCCGGCGCGATCCTGGAGGCGTCGGCCGCACACAAGGGCCGCACCGCCCGCAACCACCTGCGCATCGTCGCGGCCGCGGCCGGCATCCCGGACGCGCAGGTCGACAAGATGCTGGAGCTGGTCGGGCTGACCCCGGCCGCGAAACGCAAGTTCCGCGGCTACTCGCTGGGCATGAAGCAGCGGCTCGGCATCGCGCAGGCGATGCTCGGCGACCCGCAGGTGCTGATCCTCGACGAGCCCGCGAACGGCCTGGACCCCGAGGGCATCCGCTGGATGCGTGGGCTGCTGCAGGGCCTCGCCCAGCAGGGGCGCACCGTGCTGGTCTCCAGCCACCTGTTGTCGGAGATGGAGATCCTCGCCGACGACGTGGTCATCATCGCCGCCGGCCGGCTCGTCACCCAGGGCCCGGTCGAGCAGATCGTCGGCTCCGGCACCAGCGGGCCGCGGACCAGGGTCCGCACCCCGAACCTGGCGGAGCTGGTCGAGGCGGTGCGCACCGCCGGCGCGACGATCCAGCCCAACGGCAACGACAGCCACGTGATCACCGGCCTGGATGCCCCGGCCGTCGGCCGGCTGGCCCTGCAGGGCGGGATCGAGCTGCACGAGCTGGTCAACGAACGGCCCGACCTGGAGCACGTGTTCCTCGAACTGACCCAGGGAAAGGCGGCCATCCGATGATCCGGCTCATCCGCAGCGAGCTGCTGAAGCTGCGCACCACGAACATGTGGTGGATCTTCCTGCTGACGTCGCTGGTCTTCACCGGTCTCGCGCTCTGGATCAACCTGGAGCAGACCGACTCGGAGCTGACCAACAACTACGAGGCCTACAACCAGGGCGCCACGCCGTCGGGGATGACCGAGGAGCAGAAGGCCGAGTTCGAGGCGAGCCAGGCGCAGTTCCGCGAGGAGGAGGCGGCCCGGGTCGCCAAGGCGCACGCCGCCGGCCAGCTGGCCAAGTACGCCGCGAACGTCTACACCTCGGGGCAGTTCTTCGGGCTGCTGCTGGTGATGCTCCTGGCGATCCTGGTGATCACCAACGAGTTCTACCACCAGACGGCGACCGCGACGTTCCTCGCGACACCGAAGCGGACCAAGGTCATCACCGCGAAGCTCATCACGGCCGGGCTGGCCGGCGTGCTGTTCTGGCTGATCACCACCGCGATCTCCATCGTCGGCGGGATGCTCTACTTCGGCGCCAAGGACCTCACCAACAGCCTCGGGCACTGGACGGCGCAGCAGTCCATATTGCTCAACCTCTTGGTGTACGTCCTGTGGGCCGTCTTCGGCATCGGCGTGGGCGTGCTGATCCGCAGCCAGATCGGCGCGACGATCACCGCCGCCGTCCTCTACACCGTGGGCACCTGGGCCGCGATCATCGTCCTGACCCTGATCCACGAACTGGTGATCAAGGAGGACTGGGTCCTCGAGAGCGCGGTCTACATCCCGCCGCTGGCGTCGTCGCACGTCGTGGGCGGCCTGGCCACACAGCTCGGCGACACCGACCTGCCACCGCGCTGGGCCGGCGCGCTGGTGCTGATCATCTGGGCGGTCGTGCTGGGCACCGTCGGCACGCTCATCACACGGAAGCGTGACATCGCGTAAGGCTTATAGCAGATGTACGACAGTTGTGGCCGCCGAATGGCGGCCACAGTTGTATGGGATGGACCCACCGCGTCGTCTACATGGTCACTTCGGGCGGCGTCGCCGTCGAACGAGCGTTAGGCAGCGCGTAACCTTGACGCGGAATTAGCAACCCCTGGTAACTCCGTTTGGAAGAGGCGATCAACAGCCGTGTCGACCCAAGCGACCAACTCGCAGGAGAACCCCTTGGCGGGTTTCGGCCCGAACGAGTGGATCGTCGAGGACATGTATCAGAGGTACCTCGCCGACCCGGCCAGCGTGGACCCCGCGTGGCACGACTTCTTCGCCGACTACAAGCCCAACGGGGACGGTGCCGAGGCCAGCTCGGCGGCGCCTGCCGAGGCGGCTGAGCCGGCGTCCACTGCCACCCCCGCTGCCACCGCTCCGCGAGCCGCCGCCGTCCCCGCCGCTCCTCCGGCACCCGCGGCATCCGCCGCCGCCGCGGCCTCCCCCGCCGCCTCCGCGCCGGCCCCCGCCAAGCCGGCCCCCGTGGCCAAGCCCGTGCAGAAGGCCGCACCGGCGACCAAGCCCGCGCCGACGAAGCAGCCGCCCGTCGCGTCCGGTGGCGCCAAGCACACCCAGTTGCGTGGCATCGCCGCCCGGATCGTGCAGAACATGGACGCCTCGCTGGAGGTGCCGACGGCCACCAGCGTCCGCGCCGTGCCGGCGAAGCTGCTGTCCGACAACCGCGTGGTGATCAACAACCACCTGGCCCGCGGCCGCGGTGGCAAGGTCAGCTTCACGCACCTGATCGGCTTCGCGATGGTCCGGGCGCTCGCCGCGCATCCGGAGATGAACAACTCCTTCGCCGAGGTCGACGGCAAGCCCAACCTGGTCGAGCCGGAGCACGTCAACCTCGGCATCGCGATCGACCTGACCAAGCCCGACGGCTCGCGCAACCTGGTGGTGCCGAGCATCAAGGCCGCCGACACCATGGACTTCCGTCAGTTCTGGTCGGCCTATGAGGACATCGTGCGCCGGGCCCGGCGCAACGAGCTGACCATGGAGGACCACAGCGGCGCCACGGTCTCGCTGACCAACCCCGGCGGCATCGGCACCGTGCACTCCATGCCGCGGCTCATGGCCGGGCAGGGCACGATCATCGGCGTCGGCGCGATGGAGTATCCCGCGCCCTACGCGGGCATGTCCGACGAGACCCTCGCCGACCTCGGCATCAGCAAGATCCTGACGCTGACCAGCACCTATGACCACCGGATCATCCAGGGCGCGCAGTCCGGGGAGTTCCTGAAGGTCATGCACGAGCTGCTGCTCGGCGAGCACGGGTTCTACGACCAGATCTTCACCGCCCTGCGGATCCCTTACGAGCCGGTCCGCTGGGTCCGTGACGTCGCCCGCACCTCCGAGGGGCAGATCGACAAGGCGGCCCGGGTCGTCGAGCTGATCCACGCCTACCGGGTCCGCGGCCACCTGATGGCCGACACCGACCCGCTGGAGTTCCGCATCCGCCGCCACCCCGACCTCGACGTGCTCGAGCACGGGCTGACGCTGTGGGACCTGGACCGGGTCTTCCCGGTCGGCGGCTTCGCCGGCAAGCAGAAGATGAAGCTGCGGGCCGTCCTCGGCGTGCTGCGCGACTCCTACTGCCGCCGCGTCGGCGTCGAATACATGCACATCATGGACCCGGAGGAGCGCCGCTGGGTCGCCGAGCGGGTCGAGAAGCCATACGAGAAGCCCGACACCGCCGAGCAGAAGCACATCCTGAACCGGCTCAACGCCGCCGAGGCGTTCGAGACGTTCCTGCAGACCAAGTATGTGGGGCAGCGCCGCTTCTCCCTCGAGGGCGGCGAGTCGCTGATCCCGCTGCTCGACGAGATCCTGCAGAACTCCGCCGAGGGCGGCCTGGACGAGGTCGTCATCGGCATGGCGCACCGCGGCCGGCTCAACGTCCTCGCGAACATCGTCGGCAAGCCCTACGAGAAGATCTTCTCGGAGTTCGAGGGGCACCTGGACCTCAAGTCGGCGCACGGCTCCGGCGACGTCAAGTACCACCTGGGCATGACCGGCAAGTTCACCCACCCCGACGGTGAGCACGCCACGACGGTCTCCGTGGTCGCGAACCCGTCGCACCTGGAGGCGGTCAACCCGGTCCTCGAGGGCATCGTGCGGGCAAAGCAGGACTCGATCGACCTCAAGCTCGAGGGCTACACGGTCCTGCCGCTGCTGATCCACGGCGACGCCGCGTTCGCCGGCCAGGGCGTGGTCGCCGAGACGCTGAACCTGTCGCAGCTGCGCGGCTACCGCACCGGCGGCACCGTGCACGTGGTGGTCAACAACCAGGTCGGGTTCACCACCGCGCCGGAGTACTCGCGCTCGTCGCTGTACTCCACCGACATCGCCCGGATGATCCAGGCGCCGATCTTCCACGTGAACGGCGACGACCCGGAGGCCGTGGTCCGCGTCGCGCGGCTGGCCTTCGAATACCGTCAGGCGTTCAACAAGGACGTCGTCATCGACCTGGTCTGCTACCGGCGCCGCGGGCACAACGAGGGCGACGACCCGTCGATGACCAACCCGCTGATGTACGCGATCATCGACCAGAAGCGTTCGGTGCGCAAGATCTACACCGAGGAGCTCATCGGTCGCGGCGACATCCCGATCACCGAGGCCGAGGCCCTGCTCAAGGACTACCACGAGCAGCTCGAGACGGTGTTCAAGGCGACCCGCGACGCGTCGTCCAACCCGGCGTCCCGGCTCACCCGCCTCCGCGAGCCGGAGCCGGAGCCGGTGGTCGAGACCGCGATCGACCCGAGCGTCATGCACGCGATCGGCGAGGCGAACGTCAAGCTCCCCGACGGCTTCACCCCGCACAAGCGCGTCCAGCAGCTGCTGGACCGCCGGGCGAAGATGGCCGCCGAGGGCGACATCGACTGGGGCTTCGCCGAGATCATCACGTTCGGCTCGCTGGTCAACCAGGGCGTCACCGTCCGGCTCTCCGGCCAGGACTCCCGCCGCGGCACCTTCGTGCAGCGCCACGCCGGCATCGTCGACGCCGAGACCGGCAGCGACTACATGCCGATGTCCGCGCTGATCAAGGACAACGCGAAGCTGTTCATCTACGACTCGCTGCTGTCGGAGTTCGCCGCGATGGGCTTCGAGTACGGCTACTCGGTCGAGAACCCGGACGCGCTGGTCATGTGGGAGGCGCAGTTCGGCGACTTCGTCAACGGCGCCCAGTCCATCGTCGACGAGTTCATCTCCTCCGGCGAGGTCAAGTGGGGCCAGCGCACCGCGGTGACGCTGCTCCTGCCGCACTCGCACGAGGGCCAGGGCCCGGACCACACGTCGGGCCGGCTGGAGCGCTACCTGCAGCTGTGCGCCGAGGACAACATGCGGGTCGCGGTGCCGACCACCCCGGCGAACCACTTCCACCTGCTGCGCCGCCAGGCGCTGTCGCCGAAGAAGAAGCCCCTCGTCGTGTTCACGCCCAAGTCGCTGCTGCGGCACCGGCTGTGCGTGTCGCCCGTCGAGGACTTCACCACCGGCACCTTCGCCACCGTCCTGGGTGACCCCGGCATCAAGGGCACCGCCCTGGACACCGCCGGCGTCAAGCGCGTCCTGCTGTGCTCCGGCAAGGTCTTCTACGACCTGCTGCAGGCCCGCACCGAGCGCGACATCACCGACACCGCCATCATCCGGGTCGAGCAGCTCTACCCAATGCCGGTCGAGGAGCTGCGCGAGGCTTTGGCCCAGTTCCCCAACGCGGAGGACTTCGCCTGGGTGCAGGAGGAGCCGGCGAACCAGGGCGCCTGGTCGTTCATCGCCCTCAACCTCCTGGAGCACCTCCAGGGCGTCGGCCTGCGCCGCATCTCCCGCCCCGCCGCGGCCGCCCCGGCGGTCGGCTCGACGAAGCTCCACGACGCCGAGCAGCAGGCCCTGATCGAGGCGGCGCTGCCGAAGCGCTGACCGTTTCCACGACGGAGGGCACGACGCTGCGGGCGCCGTGCCCTCCTCCATCTCACGAACAGCAAGGATGCGCTCATGTACTTCACGGACCGCGGCATCGAGGAGCTCGCGCAGCGGCGCGGCGAGGAGGAGGTCACGTTCGAGTGGCTGGCCGAGCGCCTCCGCGACTTCGTCGACCAGAACCCCGAGTTCGAGATCCCGGTCGAGCGGCTGGCGGTCTACCTGGCCCGTTTGGACGACGACGAGGACTGAGGCATTCGCCCCTTTTGCTAGCATTTCCTGCCAGTGACATCCGCCAAATGGGTCGTTCAAGGACAACCTGGTGTAGTCCGGCAAGCCAATCGATTGTCCCCAGTCGGGTGATAACGGCATAGCGCACGCTGCACCTACATTCTGTACGTGCCCCCGAGTCGCAACCGTTCTGCAACCGTGTCGCTCCTGGCCGCCGCCCTGCTCCTCGTGGGCGGCGCTTTTTCGGCCTCAGGGGCAGAGACGCCCAGCGCGCCGTTCACGGCCGCGGCGGGTGCCAGCGTTGTCGGCCCGATCGACCATGCGGTCGGCGTGCGGCACTTCCAGTTCGCCCGGGGCAAGGACCGCCCGCTGCCGACCACCGTGTGGTACCCGACCCGCGGGTCGGCCCGCCGGATCAAGGGGCGCGTCCAGGGCGACGCCCAGCCACTGCCGGGGAAGCTGCCGCTGATCGTGTGGAGCCACGGCTTCTACAGCAACCCGCAGATGCAGGAAGGCATGACCAAATTCCTGGCGGAGTCCGGGTACATCGTCGTCGCCGCGGCGTACCCCTTCACCAAGAAGGACACGCCGAAGTTCAACAAGCTCGACGTGCCGAACCAGTCGGTGGACGCGTCGTTCGTCATCACGCAGATGCTGCAGCCGGGCAACCCGCTCGCCGACAGCATCGACCAGGACCGGATGGCGGCCGTCGGGCACTCCGGCGGCGGCACCACCACCGACGGGCTGTTCACCGTGCACCGCGACCCGCGCCTCAAGGCAGGCGTCATCTTCGCGGGCCGGCCGGCCGGGGCCTACCAGGGCAGCCCGGTGCCGCTGCTGTTCATCCACGGTGACAAGGACCCGGTGGTCGCCTACGAGCAGGGTCGCACGTCCTACGGCGCGGCCCCGTGGCCGAAGGCGTTCCTCACCATCGTCGGCGGCGAGCACGGCGCCGGCACGAACGACCCCGAACGCGGCCATCACCAGGCGATGGCGACGCTGCTCGACTTCCTCACCTGGGCACTCGACGGTGACGACACGGCCCGGCTCCGGCTGAGCGGCGACGCCACGCTCGACGGTGTGACACGCTTCGAATCGGTCGGGATCTACAGCACTACGAGCACCACGACGACCACCAGCACGACGGCGACGACTGCGCCGGCCACGATGAAGCCGAGCTTGGAGCCGGTCGCGGCGGGCTGAGCCGCCTGATTGCTGTTGTTGTTGTCCACCCATGCCTGGAATGCCTGAGTGTTCTGACTTGGGTCAATGCGCTCATCGGGCATGGCCGACAGAATACCGATGACCTGACCTGCAGGCAGTGGCCGAACGTGTCGGATTGTGGCACTCTCCGTCAATGGCCGCCTTGCAGCGCGCTCAGGGTGAACGCTCGTGGTGGGGCTGGGGATGGGCCGACGACGCCCTCGACGACGACGCATGCCGCCGGCTCGCCGAAACGTCGTTACGCCCGTGGATGCCGATCGACGGATCGGTGCTGCCGGTCCCCTACGACCCGGTGCTCGGCCCGCCGCGCCTGATCCCCCCGTCGATCATGGAGGAGGCGTTCACCGCCGACTCGATGATCCGGGCCGCGCACACCTACGGCAAGGCGTTCCGCGACGTGGTCCGGGCGCTGCACGGCCGCCTGGACAACCCACCGGACCTGGTCTGCTACCCGCGCACCGCGCACGACGTCGTCGCCACGCTCGACTGGGCGGAGGCCGTCGGCGCGGCGGTCGTGCCCTACGGCGGCGGCAGCTCGGTCGTGGGCGGCGTCGAATACCGCGGCGACGCCCCGTGGATCTCCCTCGACCTGAGCCGGCTCAACCGCATCGGCGAGGTCGACGAGGTCAACCACGCCGTGCGGGTCCAGGCGGGCGTGTTCGGCCCCGCCCTGGAGAAGGCCCTGGCGCCGCACGGGCTGACGCTGCGGCACTACCCGCAGAGCTTCGAGTTCTCCACCGTCGGCGGCTGGCTCGCGACCCGCTCCGCCGGGCACTACGCGACCGGCCCGACCCGCATCGACGACTTCGTCGAGGCGCTGCGGGTGATCACGCCGCAGGGACCGGTCGAGTCGCTGCGGGTGCCGGGCAGCGGCGCCGGACCGTCCACCGACAGGCTGTTCCTGGGGTCGGAGGGCACGCTCGGCGTGATCGTGGAGGCGTGGCTGCGGGTCACCGAGCGACCCGCGGCCGCCGACCGGGCCGCTGCGTCGGTGGCGTTCCCGGTGTACGGCCAAGCCGTCGCCGCGGTCCGCACGATTCTGCAGGCGGGGCTGCGCCCGAGCAACTGCCGGCTGCTCGACCCGGTGGAGGCGATGCTCAACGCCGGCGCGACCGACGGCCAGGCGCGGCTGCTGCTGGGCTTCGAGGGTGCCACCACGGCATTGCTGGCCGACGCCGTCACCATCTGCGCCGACCACGGCGGCGTCGCCGCCCCTGGTGCTTCCGCTACCGCCGCCTCGAACGGCGATCACGGTGCTTGGCGGGCGTCGTTCCTGCGGGCGCCGTACACCAGGGACGCCCTCATCAGACTCGGGCTCGTCGTCGAAACGGTCGAGACGGCGTGCACGTGGAGCAGGTTCGAGGCGCTGCACGCGGCCGTGCTCGCCGCCGCGCAGGCCGCCGCCCCGGCCAGGGTCGCCGTGGTCACCTGCCGGCTCACCCACGCCTACCCGGACGGCCCGGCGCCCTACTTCACGATCATCACCCCCGCGCGGCGCGGCGCCGAGGTGGTGATCTGGGACGAGATCAAGGCCGCGGTCAGCGAGGCGATCACCGCCAACGGCGGCACCATCACCCACCATCACGCCGTCGGCCGCGACCACCTGCCGTGGCTGGCGCAGCAGCGCGACCCGCTGGTCACCGAGGTGCTCCGGGCCGCGAAACGCACCCTAGACCCCCGCGGCATCCTCAACCCGGGCGCGCTGTTTTAGCATCTTCAGCGCGGTCCGCACGAGCGCGCCCAGCCCGATCAGCAGCAGCCCGAGCAGGAAGAACGCCACCGTGAAGCCGAGCGCGGACACCGTCACGCCCTGATATCCGAGCTCACCCGCGTCGACGAACGGATACGGGTACTCGTGCACGATCGCGCCGCGGATCAGCGCGAACGCGAGGTACGCCAGCGGGTAGCCGAGCCACACCGCCGCGTACCACCACCGCACCGGCTCCCGGTCGACGATCAGCCAGGTGACCGCCGCGAGCACCGGCGTCACCGTGTGCAGCAGCAGGTTGTGCGGCGCGTGCGCCCCGGAGTCGACCACGTGGAACGGGCTGGACGGGTTCGCCAGCAACGTGTGGTACACCGTGCCGGTGATGCAGCTGTACAGCGTCGCCGCGCCCCGCACCCACCCCGGCACCGGCCGCACCGCCGCGACGGCCGACACGACCGCGATGATCACGCTGCTCTGCACGGTGAAGTAGACGAACACTCCCCCGTCGCCGTGGGTGTAGTCGAGCAGCAGCACGATCCCGGCCAGGGCACTCACGGCAGTGAGCACCCGGAAGACGACGGACATGGGCCGCAACCTAGCCGGAAATCGCCCGCCGGGCCAGCCTTGATCGCGGCGGGTGCCTCGTACGGTTGGTGCCATGCGCCGTCTCGCCCTCGCCGTCTCGATGGCCGCCGCCCTGGTTGCCGGCGTGTCCGGCTGCACCGGTCAGCCCGCGCCCGCCCGCTGGGTCACCCCATCGCCACCCCCGGGCGAGACCAGCGCACCGAGGCTCGCCCAGGTCGCGCCGCTGCCACCGCTGCCGGTGCCGCGTGCCGCGCTCGACGTGTCGCAGCAGGAGGTCACGTACCGCAGGGAGGGCCGGGTCCTGCGCACCGTCATCTGGCTGCCGTCCTCGCCCTCGAAGCTGCCGGCGGTGGTGTTCAGCCACGGCCTCAACGGCACCCCGGAGTCGTTCGCGCCGCTGCTCACCACGTGGGCGGCGGCCGGGTTCGTGGTGATCGCCCCGGCGTATCCGAACACCACCCGCAGCGCGCCCCGGATCGACGTCTACGACGTGCTCAACCAGCCGGCGGACGCGAGCTTCGTGCTGAGCCAGGTCCTCGCCGGCCCGCTCGGCAAGCGCATCGACGGCGAACGGCTCGCCGCCGCCGGCCACTCCGCGGGCGCCATCACCACAGTCGGCCTGTTCACCGCCGGCCGCGACACGCGCCTGCACGCCGGGATCATCCTGGCCGGCAGCGGCCTCGGCGTCGGCACCGCGTTCACGGGCACGCCCGCGTCGCTGCTGTTCGTGCACGGCGACGCCGACCCGCTGGTCTCCTACGCCTCTGGCAAGGCCACCTACGACGTCGTCCCCTGGTCGAAGGCGATGCTGACGCTTCCCGGCGGCAACCACAACGACCCGTACCTGCGCCCCGGCATCCCGTCGTTCAACGAGGTGCGCTCGCTGACCCTCGCGTTCCTGCGCCTGGAGCTGTACGGCGACGCCTCCGCCCGCCAGCAGCTCCCCCGCGGCCCCGCCTTCGACGACCGCCTCTGACCTGTGCTCGGCCGACGGCCGTCGCCGGCGCGTGGTCCAGGTTTTGATCCCGGAGCTCGCGCCGGCGGCGGGCCTGGCCTGTCAGACCGTGTGGTCCAGGACGATCTTGCCGAAGACGTCGCCGGAGTGCAGCTTCTCGAAAGCGGAACGGGCGTCGGAGAACGGGATCACCGAGTCGATGACGGGCCGCACGCCGGTCTTGGCCAGCAGCGTCATCAGGTCGGCGAGCTCATCCGGGGTGCCCATGCTGCTGCCCAGGATCTCCAGTTGCAGCGCGAACATGCGCCGCAGGTTGACCTTCGGCAGGTGACCGCTGGTGGCGCCGGAGACGACGATGCGGCCACCGGCCTTGGCGCACTTCATCGAGTGTTCGAACGTGGCCTCACCGACGGTTTCGATGACCACGTCGACCCGTTCGGGCAGGCGGGCACCGGAGTCGAGCGCGGTGGCGCCCAGGGCGGCGATGCGTTCCCGCTTCGAAGCGTCGCGGCTCGTGGCGTACACCCGCGCGCCGAGGGCCCTGGCGAGCAGCACCGCGGCCGTGGCCACCCCACCCCCGGCTCCCTGCACCAGCACCGCCCCGTCGGCCTCCAGCCGGCCTCTGGTGGTCAGCATCCGGTAGGCGGTCAGCCACGCCGTGGGCAGGCAGGCCGCCTCGGCGAAGGTGAGCTCGGCGGGCTTCGGCACCAGGTTGTACGCGGGGACGGTGACCCGCTCGGCGACGGTGCCCTGGTAGTGCTCGGACAGGATCGAGAAGTCGCCCTTGTCGGTGTGGACGACGGGATACACGACGACCTCGGCGCCGTCGGGGCCGATGCCCGCGGCGTCGCAGCCGAGGATCATCGGCAGCTGGTCCGCGCGAAGGCCGACGCCCCGCAACGACCACAGGTCGTGATGGTTGAGTGCGCTCGCGCGCACGTCCACCACGGCCCAGCCGTCCAGGGGCGTCGGCTCCGGCGCGTCGCCGACCGTGAGGCCGGCGAGCGGATCGGCATCGTTGAAGCTGGACGCGAAAGCGGCACGCATGAGGGTTATCTCAGCACACCGTCGCGGCGGGCCGCGGCGCCGACCGCGGCGGCGACCGCCGGGGCGACCCGGGGGTCGAGGGCGCTGGGCACGATCGCGCCGGTGGACAGCTCGCCCTCGGCGAGGACCTCGGCGATGGCCTTCGCGGCGGCCACCTTCATGCCGTCGGTGATCCGGGTCGCGCCGGCGTCGAGGGCACCGCGGAAGATGCCGGGGAAGGCGAGCACGTTGTTGATCTGGTTGGGGAAGTCGCTGCGGCCGGTCGCGACCACCGCGGCATACCGGGCGGCGATCTCCGGGTGCACCTCGGGCGTCGGGTTGGCCAGCGCGAAGATCGCCCCGCCGGGTGACATGCCGGTCAGGGCGGACTCACCGATGGTGCCGCCGGAGACGCCGATGAGGACGTCGGCGCCGCGCAGGGCGTTGGCGATGTCGCCGGTGATGCCGCCGGCGTTGGTGAGGGCGGCGAGCGCGGCCTTCTCCGGGTTGAGGTCGGTGCGCCCGCCGTGCAGGCAGCCGCGCGAGTCGAGGACCACGATCTCGCCGGCGTCGGCGCCGCCGTTGATGAGCATCCTGGTGACGGCGACGCCCGCGGCGCCGGCGCCGCTGATGACGATGCGCAGGTCGCCCAGCTGGCGTCCGAGGACGCGGGCGGCGTTGCGCAGCGCGGCGAGCACGACGATCGCGGTGCCGTGCTGGTCGTCGTGGAAGACCGGGATCGGCAGGGTCGCCTCGAGCCGGCGTTCGATGTCGAAGCAGCGCGGCGCGGAGATGTCCTCCAGGTTGATCCCGCCGAACGACGGGGCGAGGGCGGTGACGATCGCGACGATCTCGTCCGGGTCCTGGGTGTCGAGGCAGATCGGCACTGCGTCGACCCCGCCGAACTGCTTGAAGAGGACGGCCTTGCCCTCCATGACCGGCATCGCGGCGCGCGGGCCGATGTTGCCCAGGCCGAGGACCGCCGACCCGTCGGTGACCACGGCGACCGCACGGCCGACCCAGGTCAGCTGGTGCACCAGCGACTCGTCGGCGGCGATGGCCTCGCAGACCTGGGCCACGCCCGGGGTGTAGGCGAGGGCGAGGTCTTCACGGGTGGCGAGCGGGACACTGGACTGGACGGACATCTTGCCGCCCTGATGCAGGTCGAAGACTGGCCCTTCAAGGGCGTGATTGGTCACGGGTGCAGACACGGGGGCTCCTTTGCCACGTCTGACAATGCTGGTGTTTCCGCGCAAGCGCACAGGTGGTGAAAGCGCTCAAGATGCGATTCAGCGGGGGTGACCCGGTATCCGCATCACCTTACGCCGGGGTGCGTCGCAACCGCACCGGTTGTGGCCACCAGCGAAATGTCACACGTCCGATGACGTCGGCGGTCCCGTAGGTGGATGAATCATCGGATCCGAAGGGGTTGTCGCCGGCCAGCCACCACCCGTCGGCGTCGGCGCGGGCCACGCGTTTCACCACGAGCAGGTCTGGCCGGCTGCGGAAACACCCGACGACGACGTCGCCCGGGCGTGCGGTGCCGGTGCGGCGCACGAGGATCCGGTCGCCGTGGCGGAGTGTGGGCACCATTGAGGGCCCGTTCACCAGAGCCGTGAACCACGGTAGCCGCATGAAATCCCCGAGCTTGGATAGGAGTAGGGTCAGGAACTGAGGATCATCGCAAATCACCCTGGAGGGTTCGATGCGACTGTCGCGGCTTTTCACCCCGCGCACCGTGGTGAGCGCCCACTGCGACCTGCCGTGTGGTGTCTACGACCCGGCGCAGGCCCGTATTGAGGCCGAGTCCGTCAAAGCAATCAGCGAGAAGTATCAGGCCAGCAGCGACGCCGAGTTTCGCACCCGGGCGCTGCTGATCAAGGAGCAGCGCGCCGAGCTGGTCAAGCACCACCTTTGGGTGCTGTGGACCGACTACTTCAAGCCGGCGCACTTCGAGAAGTACCCGGAGCTGCACAACCTCTTCAACGAGGCGACGAAGCTCGCGGGCGCCTCCGGCGCCAAGGGTTCAGTCGACCCGGCCGTCGCCGAGAAGCTGCTCGCGAAGATCGACGAGATCGCGAAGATCTTCTGGGAGACGAAGCAGGCCTGACCTGCCCATCTCACGGGTTCGCCCCCCACCTGCGCCGAAGCAGGTGGGGGGCGTTTCCTTATCGAAGGAACATAGATGAGCGTTGAAATCCGTCCGGCCGCGGACGAGGACGTGCCGGCGATCGTCGAGATGGTGTACGAGCTCGCCGAGTTCGAGAAGGCCGTCGAGGAGTGCCACCTGACACCGGAGCAGCTGCGGGCGTCGCTGTTCGCCCCGTCCCCAGCCGTGTTCTGCCACGTCGCCCGCGTCGACGGGCAGACGATCGGGATGGCGCTGTGGTTCCGGACGTTCTCCACCTGGGAGGGCGTGCACGGCGTGTACCTGGAGGACCTCTACGTGCGTCCGGCGGCCCGCGGTACCGGCGCCGGCAAGGCCCTCGTCGCGGCGCTCGCGCGCATCTGCGTCGAGTCCGGATACCCGCGACTGGAGTGGGCAGTGCTGGACTGGAACCCGGCGCGGGCGTTCTACGAGGCGCTTGGCGCGCGGCACAAGTCGGACTGGCTGCCGTACCGGCTGTCCGGCGACGCGCTGTCGACGCTCGCGGCCACGGCGTGACGCTGCCGGTCGCGGGGTCCTGCGTTGGGGGGCGTGTTGGGGTCGGCCGCCATGTCCGCCGCGCCGGTGTGTGCGGTGAGGTCGTAGAGTCGCGGGCAAGGGGGTTCATCGCGTGACTCAGGTCGTTTCGAAGAGGTCGGGCTCGGACGGCGACGACGTCGTCCTGCTTGCCGTGCCGGCGTCGCCCGCCTATCTGGGGGTGCTGCGCACCGCGACGGCGGGTCTGGCCGCGCGTCTGCAGTTCACCCTCGACGAGATCGAAGACCTGCGCATCGCGGTCGACGAGGCCTGCGCGATGCTGCTCGCGGTGGCCAGCGAGACCCCACAGCTCGGCGACACGGTCGAGCTCGCCTGCCGGTTCACGGTCACCGCCGACGCGTTGACGGTCGAGACGACGGTGCCACTGGGCTCACCGACGGAGCGGCTGCCCGGCGGCGAGTCGTTCGCATGGCAGGTCCTCAGCGCCCTGGCCGACGAGGTGTCCGCCACGGTCGACGGACACCAGGCCAGCATCCGCCTGACGAAACGCCGCCCGAAGTAACTGAGCTGACGGACGGTGGCCGCTCCCTGAAGCCTTTACAGGGGAACTCCGTGGAGCCCTCAACAGAAGGCGGTCCTCGAAGCCGTTACAGGGGGCGTTCCTTGAGGGCCGCCACGCCGGGTACCGGGGTGCGGGCGTGGTGCGGCGGGACCTCGGACGGTCGCACGTTGTCGATGTGACCGCGGGCGATCTCCATGGCAAGGTCGATGTCCTGGTCGCGGATCGCATCCAGCAGCGTCCGGTGATCCCGGTCGATGATCCGCCACATCGGCGGCGGAGCGTTGTGGGCTGCGGCTTTGCGGTCGGTCACGGTGTACAGCGGCCTGACGACCAGGCAGAGCAGGGTGTTGCCGGAGGCGGCCGCGACCGCGAGGTGGAACGCGGCGTGCGCGGCGATGCGTTCGTCGAGGGTCGCGGTCTCCGGGTCGAACATGGCCGCTTCGAGTTCGCGCAGATGGTGGGGCTCGCGGCGGGCGGCGGCCAGGCCGGCGGCGGGGACTTCCAGCATCCGGCGGACCTCGAGGAAGTCGTCGCCCTTGACCACGCCGCTGGCGAGCAGGAGGCCGATGCCGTCGGTGAGGGACTCGCCGAGCGTGAGGGCGTCGGGTTCGGCGACGAAACTGCCGCCGTTGACGCCGCGGGTGGTGACGATCAGGTGTTGGCTGCTGAGCAGGCGGAGCGCCTCGCGGACGGTGGAGCGGCTCAGCCCTGACTGCTCGCACAGCTGTGGCTCCGTCGGCAGCCGGGCACCCGGCTGGAGCTGGCCGGACATGATCTCGACGCGGAGCCGGTCGGCGAGGACCTGATAGGCGGGTGCGACCGTCACGACAAACGAGCGTATGTCACGCCAGCCATCCACGGGACCTGCAACGCCTCGATCTCCTACATTTACTCGGAGATCAGCGGATGCGCCTGCACGGAGATCAGCGGATGCATCTGCTCGGAGGTCAGCGGATGCCGAGCGCGATGCGGGTGGACGGGGCGAAGAGCAGGATCGCGCCGGCCAGGCCGAGGGCGAACAGTGGCGCCCCGATCAGCGGCTGGCCGTGCGTGAGCATGGTCCAGCCGATCGGCATCTGCAGCATCTGGGCGACGATGCCGGGGCCGCGGGCCCACCGGCGGCGGCGGTGCAGGGCGACGGCAATACCGAGGAACAGCACGGTCATGAGCGCCAGGTAGCCAGTCGATGAGAGCGCGATCGACGCGGCGGTCCATTCGGCGGTGACGTCCAGGTAGACGACAACCAGCGTGAGCAGGGCAAGTCCCGCGCCCTCCAGGAACAGCAGCCGGACCGCCCACCGCAGGGTCGCCGATGCCTCCTCGGGCGCCGCCGTGCCGCTCACCTGGCATTCCCTTCCTCAGCGCCGTATCGCGCGCACCAACCTTATCGCGCGGGAGAGCGGGTACAGTGCCGCCCATGCGAGCCCTCCTGGTCGTCAACCCGAACGCGACGACCACCACCGAACGCGGCCGGGACATCCTGGTGCGGGCGTTGCGCAGCCAGGTCGACCTCGAGGTGGCGTACACGCAGCGCAAGGGCCATGGCGTGGAGCTGGCGCGGGACGCCGCCCGGGAGCGGTTCGACCTGGTCGTGACGCTTGGCGGGGACGGCACCGTCAACGAGGCGGTCAACGGGCTGATGACCTTCGACACCGGCGCGGCGGCGGGGCGGGCGCAGGAGCGGCCGGCCCTCGCGGTCGTCCCGGGCGGCTCCACGAACGTGTTCGCGCGGGCGTTGGGCCTGCCGAGCGACTGGGCCGAGGGCACCGGCGCGATCCTGGAGGCGCTGCGGGACCGGCGCGAGCGGATCGTCGGGCTGGGCCGCGCCGACGATCGGTATTTTACGTTCTGCGCCGGCATGGGGCTGGACGCGGAGGTCGTCCGCCGGGTTGACCAGGCCCGGCACAAGGGATCGACGTCGACGCCGTGGCTGTATTTCCGTGCGATCGCGCAGCAGTACGTGTCCACGAACCGCCGGGTGCCGCTCCTCACGCTCGAGCTACCGGGCGAACCGGCCCGGTCCGGGCTAACGTGGATGTTGGTGCAGAACACCGCACCGTGGACATACATCGGCGAGCGGCCGGTGGATCCGAATCCGCGGGCCTCGTTTGACACGGGGCTTGACGTGCTTGGCCTGCTGGAGATGCAGGTCGGGAGCACGGCCCGGACGTTGGCCCAGTTGGCGAGGGGTGCTGATCCGAAGGGCAAGCAGGTCCTGCGGATGCACGATCTTGCCGGGTTCACGCTCACCGCCGCCAAACCGATCGCTTTCCAGGTCGACGGGGAGTACCTCGGAGAGTGCGACAAGTTGGATTTCGCGTCCGTGCCCGGGGCGTTACGCGTAGTGTGTTGAGTCACCCCCGGCGATCTTCCACCGAAGGGGGAGAAAGTTGCAGAGAGTCGCGAGAGAGACACCGCGACCGCATCTCCGAAACCCCTCCGGTCGTTGACCGAACCGTACTACATTGGTAACTGGCTGTTGCGATTCAGGGTCCCCAACCACAATAAAATCGGACAAACAGTGCGTGAGCTTGCTCACCGACTTGGATTTTCTTGGTTTGGACCCCTTGACATCGCGGTAGTTCGTGAAAGCATTCACAAGCGAAACGAACACTGAGCGTTGCCCGCAGGCGCGTTACGGATCTTCAGGCTCCGCCTAGCCGAGACGTTACGCGAGATGCATATAGGGAATCACTAACAACGATCCGCGAAAACAACAAGGAGTGTTGCCGCCATGTCGGACTGGCGCCACCATGCCCTCTGCCGCGACGAGGACCCGGAGCTGTTCTTCCCCATTGGGACATCGGGCCCCGCTCTGCTGCAGGTCGAGCAGGCGAAGGCAGTCTGCCAGCGCTGCTCCGTGACCAGCGACTGCCTGCAATGGGCACTCGATTCCGGTCAGGATGCAGGAGTCTGGGGCGGAATGAGCGAAGACGAGCGTCGCTTGATGAAGCGTCGCGGCGGCCTCCGGGTCCGCGCTCACTCCGCATAGCCTTCCCATAACCGCACCACAAGAACGCAGCTCGGACCTGAAGCGCACCGAAGCCGAAAGCGCGCCGACGACAAGAGCAGCAGTGAAGACGAGAGCGCCCCGGCCGATGCGCCGGGGCGTTTCACGTGTCGGTCCCCGCCAATCAAATGCCCGCTAACCCCGATAATGGGGGTCGTTGGGGCCGGGCGGCGGGAAGTTCGGGCCGTCGTAGCCGGGAGCGCCATATGGCGGCTGGCCGTAGCCGGGCGGCGGATAGCCGGGCTGCCCGTAACCGCCGCCGTAGCCGGGGGCGCCATAGGGCGCCTGGCCGTAGCCGGGCGGCGGATAGCCGGGCGGATACTGCTGTCCGCGCCAGTTGGCGGACTCGACGTCGATCAGCCGCTCCAACTCACCGCGGTCCAGGAACGTCCCCCGGCACTCAAGGCACTGTTCGATCGTGACGCCGCTGCGCTCGTACGACTGCATCGTGCCGCGGCACTTCGGGCATGTCATCTGCATACCCCCAAGGTAGCCCTCGGCCACCAAGCGCGAGATCAGCCGTTTCCGCAGGCCGCCCGGCCGGTGTGGCTAGTCGAACAATTCCTGGAAGAAGCTGTCGCGGTGGTGCTTCTTCCGCTTCTTGTGATGCCCGTAATGACCGTAGTGACCGTGCGACTGCGGATAATGCGGCTGACCGTGGACAGGCTGGCCGTGCCCAGGCTGACCGTGGACAGGCTGACCGTAAGCCGGCTGCCCGTACCCAGGCTGGCCGTAACCAGGCTGACCGTGCACCGGCTGTCCGTAGGGCTGCTGACCATAGGCCGGCTGCTGCGGATACGCCTGCGGGGCACCGGGCGGCGGGAATCCCGGAGCGGCGGGCGGGACACCCGGGGCACCCGGCTGCTGACGCCTGCCGTGCCAGGCGTCCTCCGCGTCGACGAGCTTCTCCAGCTCACCGCGGTCGAGGAAGATCCCCCGGCACTCCAGGCACTGGTCGATCGTGACGCCGCTGCGCTCATACTGCCGCATCTCGCCACGGCACTTGGGGCAAGTCATCTGCATACCCCCAAGGTAGCCGTCGGCACCAACGCAGCGGTTCAGGCGGCGAGGTCGGCCATCGGTGCCGATGCCGCGCCGACCCTCGCCGCGACCAGCCGAGCCAGGTCAAGGGCCCGGCCCAGCGGCGGCGCGGCCGGCGTCATCGCGCCCGCCGACACCGCGGACGCGACGGCGATGTCGTGCAACCGGCCGGGGGCCAGGAAGTACGAGGAGATCGCCACCCTGGCACAGCCCAGCGAGGCGACAGCGACCGCCCCGGTGACCCGCGACCCGGAGGCGAAGGCGGCCCGGCACGGCAGGCCGAGCTGCTGTCCGAGCGCCGCGGCGGCCAGATCGACGGTGTGCCTGGCCAGGTCGTCGCGGGTACCAGCGGCGACCATGACGATCCCGTCAGCGTCCAGGGAGGGCAGCTGGCGGCGCAGCGCGGCAACGAGCAACGGCTCCACGAAGCCACCGACCGGCCCGAGCACGTCAGTGACGTCCACCCGGAGGGAAAGACCATTGGAGTAGGCCCGGTCGATGACCGCAGGCAGGTCCACACGGCCGTGGAAAGCCGCGGTCAGCAGCAGCGGTACCACAACCACCGAACGATGCCCGAGCCGCTGCATGTCGAACAGCACCGCGTCCGGACGGGGGCCCGCATGGTCCAGGTAGGACGTGCGAACGTCCAGCCCGGGACGCTGGGCCGCGACCGCGCGGGCGAGGGCCCGCGTAGAGGCCGCCGCCCGCGGGTCCGCAGACCCGTGCGCCACCAGGAGAACCGCTGTCATCCCGCGTGCAGGCCGCACTCGGTCTTGTCGAACATCGGCCAGCGCCCACCGCGCGGGTCGCCGCCCGGAGGGGTCCGCCGGGTGCACGGCCAGCAGCCGACCGAGGCGTACCCCTGCCGCATCAGCGCGTTCACCGGCACGTTGTAGCGGGAGATGTACGCGTCGACGTCGGCCTGCGTCCACTGCGCCAGCGGCGACACCTTGAACTTGTCGCGGGCCTGCTCGAAGCCGACGATCGGCGTGTTGGCCCGGCTCGGCGACTCGTCGCGGCGCAGGCCGGCGGCCCAGGCGTCGTAATCCGACAGTGCCCGCTCCAGGGGCTCGATCTTGCGCAGGAAGCAGCACTCGTCGGGGTCGCGGGCGTAGAGCCGCGGCCCGTGCTCGGCGTCCTGCTCGGCGACGGTCTGCCGCGGGCGGATCGAGCGGACCGTCACCGGCAGGGTCCGCTGGACGACCTCACGGACCCGCAGGGTCTCGGCGAAGTGCAGGCCGGTGTCGAGGAAGATGACCGGCACGCCGGGCACCACCTTTGACACGACGTGGGCGAGGACGGCGTCGGCGAACGAGCTGGTCACACAGAACCGGTCGCCGAACTCGCCGGCGGCCCACTCCACGATCTTGTCAGCGGTCTGGCCCTCGAGGCGGGCGGACGCCTCCTTGGCGAACGCTATGGACTCTTCCCTCGTACGTGCAACGGCTGTGCTCATCGCTTCGCCTCCAACGCTCGTGCCGCAAGTCCCAGGAATTTCAGTGAGAAGACCCGTGCGCAACTGCGGCACTCCCATGCGCCGTGGGTGTCTTCGTGTGGCCGTAGGTCCTCGTCACCGCAGTACGGGCAATAGAGGGGAGCCATGCGTTCGCTCATCGGAGTTCGTCCTCCGGTGCCCGCATGACCCAGCGGGCGAAGGACTCGCCGGACGTGCGGCCGGCCAGGTAGTGGTTGGTGATCCGCTCGACGTAGGCGGGCAGGTCGGCGGCGGTCGTCTTCAGCCCGCGCAGCTTGCGGCCGAAGCCGGCGTTCTGCCCGGCGGCCATGCCGAGGCCGCCGCCGAGGTGGATCTGGAAGCCCTCGACCATGTTTCCCGAGGTCTCGTCGCGCACGAGCATGCCCTTGAGACCGATGTCGGCGACCTGGGTGCGGGCGCAGGCGTTGGGGCAGCCGTTGAGGTGGATGGAGATGTCGGCGTCGAGCTCGGCGACCTTGGCCTCGAGGTGCTCCACCAGCTCGGCGGCGCGGGCCTTGGTCTCCACGATCGCCAGCTTGCAGAACTCGATGCCGGTGCAGGCCATCGTGCTGCGTCGCCAGCTGGACGGGCGGGCCTCCAGGCCGGCGGCCTGCAGCTCCCGCACGACGGCCTCGGTGTCGGCCTCGGCGATGTCGAGCACGATGAGCTTCTGGTACGGGGTGAGCCGCACCCGGTCGCTGCCGTGCCGCTCGGCGACGTCGGCGACCTTCGCCAGCTGGGTGCCGGAGCTGCGACCCGCCAGGGGCGCCGCGCCGACGAAGTACTTGCCGTCCCACTGCTTGTGCACGCCGATGTGGTCGATCGGCTTCTCCGGCAGGTCCGGTGACGGGCCGTCGATGAGGGCGCGCTTGAGGTACTCGGTCTCGAGGATCTCGCGGAACTTCGCCACGCCCCAGTCGGCGACGAGGAACTTCAGCCGGGCGCGGGTGCGCAGCCGGCGGTAGCCGTAGTCGCGGAAGATCTGGATGACGCCGTGCCACACGTCGACGACCTCGTGCAGCGGCACCCACACGCCGAGCCGCTGGGCGAGCATCGGGTTGGTCGACAGCCCGCCACCGACCCAGAGGTCGAAGCCGGGGCCGTGCTCGGGGTGGATGACGCCGACGAAGGAGACGTCGTTCGCCTCGTACGGGGTGTCGGGCAGCCACGAGATCGACGTCTTGAACTTGCGGGGCAGGTTGGACAGCGACGGGTCGCCGACGAACCGGCTGGTGATCTCGGTGATCGCCTCGGTCGGGTCGAGCATCTCGCTCTCGGCGACCCCGGCGATCGGGCTGCCGAGGACGACCCGCGGGGTGTCGCCGCAGGCCTCGGTGGTGGACAGGCCGACCGCCTCGAGCTCCTGCCAGATCTGCGGGACGTCCTCGACGCGGATCCAGTGCAACTGGATGTTCTGCCGGTCGGTGATGTCGGCGGTGTCGCGGCCGAAGCGGGTGGAGATCGACGCGATGGTGCGCAGCTGCGCCAGGCTCAGCTGGCCGCCGTCGCTGCGGATGCGCAGCATGAAGTACTTGTCGTCGAGCTCCTCGGGTTCGAGGATCGCGGTCCGGCCGCCGTCGATGCCGGGCTTGCGCTGCGTGTACAGGCCGAACCAGCGGAACCGGCCGCGCAGGTCGGCGGGGTCGATCGAGTCGAAGCCGCGGTGCGCGTAGATCGTCTCGATGCGGGCGCGGACGTTGAGCGGGTTGTCGTCCTTCTTGCTGCGCTCGTTGGGGTTGAGCGGCTCGCGGTGCCCGAGTGCCCACTGCCCCTCGCCGCGAGGGCGCCCACCGGCTCCGGTCCGTGCGCCGCGGGCGGCGGGACGGGGAGCGGGTGCGGCGTTTTCTGCCGGGACGGTGTTCACCGTCATGTCGGCGTCCTCTCAAGGTTGAGAGCACGCGAGCCTGCGCCGGCCTATCGCGGAAGATGCGCGATGGATGACGTCGATGTCATGAAGAATCCGGCGCGAAGTCGCGCACCCGAGAAAAATTAGCGGGCGGCGTTCAGCAAGCCGGACACATGGCGCTGCGCACGCGACCGTAGTCAACGTGTCGGCGGCTGACGAGCCGCAGAGAAGCAGCGTGCATAGGGTGCAGTCTTCCACGTCGACCGGTCCTTACGCCACGTCGGCGTGAGGGTTGTCTCAAACCCGCGTCACCTAGACGTAACATAAACACGACTCTGCCGATAGGAAATGCAGACCCAAAAGGGCCTGGTGGTGGCCGGAAAAGCGCACGAGTCCCACACTGCGGTAGGTTTCAGCGTTTCGCCAACGGGACGACCATCACGGCCTCGGTGCCGCCCTCGGCCCGGGTGCGCAGCTCGATCGTGCCGCGCAGCTCCCCCGTGGCGAGGGTCCGGACGATCTGCAGCCCGAGACGCTCGCTGCTGTCCAGGTCGAACCCGTCGGGCAGGCCCCGCCCGTTGTCGGCGACGGTCACGTGCAGCTGCTTGCGGAAGCGGTGCACGGAGACGACGACCTCGGGAGATGCGGACGACGGCGGCTCGAACGCGTGTTCGACCGCGTTCTGCAGCAGCTCGTTGAGGACCATGACCAGCGGCGTGGCGATCTCGGCGGGCAGCACCCCGAAGTCGCCGTTGCGGCGCAGGGCCACCGTGAAGTCGGACGCGCCGACCTCGACGGCGGCGGCGGCGACCCGATCGACGATGCCGTCGAACTCGACCGCCTCGTCGGCGGTGTCCGACGCCGACATGGACAGCGTCTCGTGGACCAGTGCGATGGAGGCGACCCGGCGCACCGACTCCTCCAGGGCGTGCCGGGCGGCCGGGACGCCGACCCGCCGGGCCTGCAGCCGCAGCAGCGCGGCGACGGTCTGCAGGTTGTTCTTGACCCGGTGGTGGATCTCCCGGATCGTCGCGTCCTTCGTCATCAGCTGCCGGTCCCGGCGCCGGACCTCGGTGATGTCGCGGACCAGGACCAGCGCGCCGATCGGTACCCCCGCGGGCATGAGGGGCAGTGCCCGCATGAGCACGGTCGCGCCGCGGGCCTCCAGCTCCTTGCGGGCGGGCGCGTCGCCGCGCAGGGCGGAGTGGACCCGGTCGGTGGCGTCCTTGCCCTCCAGAGGGTCGTCGACGAGCCGGCCGGTGATCTCCGCGAGGCTCTCCCCGACCAGGTGCGCGGCCAGCCCGAGCCGCCGGTACGCCGACTGCGCGTTCGGGCTGGCGTAGGTGACCTTGCCGGACGCGTCGAGCCGGACCAGGCCGTCGCCGATGCGGGGCGCGCTGGTGGTCTCCCCCGGGTGCCGCGGCGGCGGGAACGTGCCGTCGGCGATCATCTGCGCCAGGTCGTCGGCGGTGGTCAGGTAGTTGAGCTCCAGCTGGGCCGGGGTCCGGGCGGTGCTGAGGTTGGTGTCGCGGCCGACGACGGCAATGACCTGGGCCTCGCCCCGGCGGCGGACCGGGATCGCCTCGTGGCGGGCGGGCATGTCGCCGTACCAGACGGGGTCGCCCTCCCGCCAGATCCGCCCCTGCGACCGCACGATGGTCAGGTGCGCCACCTCGGGACCGCCGGAGATCCGCCCGACCTGGTCGTCCTGGTAGGCGGTCGGCGCGGTGGTCGGGCGCACCTGCGCGACGCACAGGAACTCGCCCCGGTCCGCGATCGGCACCCACATGAGCAGGTCGGCGAAGGACAGGTCGGACACGATCTGCCAGTCGCCGGCGAGGCGGTGCAGGTGCTCGATGTCCTCGGGGGCGAGGGAGGTGTGCTCCTCGACGAGGTCACGCAGGGTCGACACCGGTACAGACTAAGGTGAGCCGGTGCGACGGCTGGCGCTTCCCCTGACCCTTGTCCTTACGCTGGGCGGCTGCGGGTGGGTGGGCCGAGCCGACGAGACCAGCAAGCCCGACGGTTTCCTGCTGCACGGGTATGCGAGCGTGGCGGGTGCGGCGACGGGCATCCCGGGCACGCCGTGCCTGGCGCCGGCCAGCGCGCCGGACATCGTCGCGGGCGCGACGGTCAAGGCCGCCGACACCGCCGGCAAGGTCATCGCCGTGACGACGCTGTCCGCCGGGGTGCTGGCCACCGCCGCGGACGGGTACCACTGCAACTTCGGCTTCGAGCTGCTGAACCTGTCCGGGAGCCGGGACGCCTACCAGATCCTGGTCGCCGACCGGCCCCCGGTGTCGTTCGAGACGCGGGCGCTGCGCGAAGGCCGGCCCGCGGTCGTGGACATCGCCGCCGTTACAGCGTCGACGTCACCTTCTTGAGGCCGCGCGGCGCGTCGGGGTTCTCGCCGCGGTGCAGGGCGAGGGACAGCGCGAGCCGCTGCAGCGGCAGGATGTCCAGCAGCGGGGCGTAACGCTCGTCGACGTCGGGGGTCTGCACCCAGCCGGCGGCGCCGTCGACCGCGGACGGGCCGAAGACGACCACGTCGGCGCGGCGCTCCCCGAGCCGGCCGACGACGTCGCGCATCGAGGTGCCGGCGGGGCCGCCGCCGACGACCGCCAGGACCGGCACGTCGGGGTCGGCCATGGCTAGGGGGCCGTGCAGCAGGTCCGCGCCGGAGAAGGCGAGACCCGCCACGTAGGAGGTCTCCATGAGCTTGAGCGCCGTCTCGCGGGCGGTGGGGTACGCGTAGCCGCGCCCCGTGGTGACGATCCGGTCCGCGAACCGGTAGCGGGCGGCGAGGTCGGCCGCGCTGCTGTCGGCGAGGAGCGCGGCCGCGTGGTCGGGCAGCTTGCGCAGCTCGGCGAGCTCCTCGGCGGGCAGGATGCCGCCGCCGCGGATGCTCTCGACGAGCATGAGCAGCGCGAGCAGCTCCGCGGTGTAGGTCTTGGTGGCCGCGACGGCGATCTCGTGCCCGGCGACGACGTCGATGTGCAGCTCGGCGGCCTGGGCGAGCGGCGACTCGGCGTTGTTGGTGACGGCCAGGGTGTGCGCGCCCTGCTCGCCGGCGACCCGCAGGACCTCGCGCAGGTCGGGTGAGCCGCCGCTCTGGCTGACCCCGACGACGAGCGTGTCGCGCAGGTCGGGGCGGGCCCCGTACAGCGTCATCGCCGACGGCGACGCGAGGCCGACGGGGATGCCGAGGCGGATCTCGGTGAGATACGCCGCGTACAGCGCGGCGTGGTCGGACGTGCCCCGCGCCGTGAAGATCACGTTGCGTGGCTGCCACTGGGCGATCTGTGCGGCGACGGCGGCGATCTTGTCGGCCTGCTCGTCGATGAGCCTCGCGAACACCGCCGGCTGCTCGGCGATGTCCGCCTGCATTCCGGCACCGGGCTGCTCCGTCACGGCTGTCTCCCTACCTCGTCTGGTGCGCGTTACTGCGCAAATATTCGCAGCTTCGCGCACCAGACGCCAGTTTTTCGCGCAAGTTCGCGCATCTCGTGCGCGAAACTACCCTTCCTGCGCAACGAGCGTGCTTTCCGCCTGCTCCTTCGGCGTCTCGGGGCCGCCGCGCAGCGCCACCTCGCGGATGAAGATCGCGAGCAGCGGCACCAGGACCGTCGCCGCGATCGCCCACAGGAACACGCTCGACGTGGCCCCGGCGATCGAGTCGACGACCGCCGCGCGCACCTGCGCGGGGAGCTGGCCGAGCGTCGCCGGCCCGATCGACGCGCCGCCGCCACCGCCGCCGGAGAGCTGGTCGGCGGCCTGCGGGCCGACCTTGTCCGCGAGCAGGTCGTGCAGCCGGTGGTTGAAGATCGCGCCGAACGCCGAGACGCCGAACGCGCCGCCGATCGACCGGGCGAACGTCGCGGTGCTGCTGGCCACGCCGAGGTCCTTGAGCTCGACGCTGTTCTGCGCGATGAGCATCGAGGTCTGCATCAGGAAGCCCATACCCAGGCCGAGGACGGCCATGTAGATCCCGGATTCCAGCTTCGAGGTGTCGGAGTCCAGCCGGGACAGCAGCACCATCGCCAGGATCATGACGAGCCCGCCGATGAGCGGGTAGATCCGGTACTTGCCGGTCTTGGTGATCAGCCGCCCCACCAGCAGCGAGGTGACCAGCAGGCCACCCATCATCGGCAGCAGCAGCAGGCCGGAGTTGGTCGCCGAGGCGCCCTGGACGATCTGCTGGTACAGCGGCAGGAACGTGATCGCGCCGAACATCGCGAACCCGACCAGGAAGCCGACCCCGGAGATCAGCGAGAAGTTGCGGTTGCGGAAGATGCCCAGCGGCAGGATCGGCTCCGGGTGCCGGCGCTCCACGACCGCGAACACCGCGAGCGCGGCTGCGGCCAGCACGGCGAGCCCGAGGATCTGCGCGGAGCCCCAGGCGTACTGGTTGCCGCCCCACGTGGTGATCAGCACCAGCGCGGTCACCCCGATGGACAGCAGCGCGGCGCCGACCCAGTCGATGCGGTGCTCGGTGCGCCGCTTCGGCAGGTCGAGCTTCAGCGCGAGCAGCGTGAGGGCCGCGCCGCCGAGCGGCAGGTTGACGAAGAACGCCCAGCGCCAGTCGGCGTGGTCGGTGATGAAGCCGCCGACGAGCGGCCCGCCGACCATGGCGACCGCCATGACCGCGGCGAACTGGCCCTGGTACTTGCCGCGCTCCCGCGGCGGGACGAGGTCGCCGAGGACGGCCATCGCGCCGACCATGAGGCCGCCGGCGCCGAGACCCTGGAAGGCGCGGAACCCGATCAGCTGCACCATGTCCTGCGCGAAGCCGCACAGCACCGAGCCGAGCAGGAACAGCACGATCGAGGTCATGAAGACCGTCTTGCGCCCGTACAGGTCGCCGAGTTTGCCCCAGATCGGCGTGGAGACGGTGGCGCCGAGGACATACGCGGTGACGACCCAGGACAGGTGGTCGACCCCGCCGAGGTCACCGACGATGCGTGGCATCGCGGTGCCGACGATGACGTTGTCAAGCATTGCCAGGAGCATCGCCATGAGCAGTCCTGGCAGGACGACGCGGATGTGCTTGTCGGACATCGTGCCACACCTTACTTGTCGGCCGGCTAGTTAACTTACTAGCCGCACGGTAAGCTCGTTACTAGCCGCTCGTCAAGTAGGTTCACGTAGGATGGTCCCGATGGAGCAGAACCAGACCGCCGCCCGCGTCGTGCGGGGGCGCAACCGCATCCGCACCACCACCGGTGGCGACGCGGACAGCGACGACGTGCGCACACACATCCAGCGGGTCGCCCTGGAGCTGTTCATCGAGGAGGGCTACGACAAGACCTCACTGCGGGAGATCGCGGAGCAGCTCGGCGTCACCAAGGCCGCGCTGTATTACCACTTCCCGACCAAGGACGACATCGTCAACAGCCTCATCGAGCACCGCATCGCCGCCATCGACGCGCTGATGGAGTGGGCCGAGGCGCAGCCGCGCACCGAGCAGACCCGCATCGAGTTCGTGCGGCGCTATTCGGTGCTGCACGACGTCTCGAAGCACGAGCACGTGATCCGCTTCTTCGAGCGCAACCAGACCCTCATCAACACCCTGCCCGCCGGCAAGCTCATGAAGGGGCAGATGGAGCGGGTCTTCGGCTTCCTGATGGACCCCGAGGAGTCCACCGTCCAGCAGATCCGCCGCGCGATGGCGATCTTCACCATCCACGCGGGTCACTTCATTTTCCGCGGCCGCGACGACGTGTCCGCCCAGGACCGCCGCGACGCGACCCTGGTGGTCGCCGAGGACCTGATGCGCCTCGCGGCCCACCGCGACACCGCCGAGGACGAGGCGGAGCGCCGCTGAGCCTCAGGCGGCGGCCGGCAGTTTCAGCCGCAGCCCGAGCAGGTTGACGCCCGGCACCGGGGTCCAGTCCAGGGCCGGCTCACGCACGAAGCCGAAGCTGTCATACAGCGCGAACGCCGCGGTGTTGCGGTCCCGGGTGGAGATCACCAGCGATCCGCAGCCGGCCGTGGCCGCCCGCTCGACGCAGGCGCGCACCAGTGCCCGGGCCACCCCGCGCCGCTGGGCAGCGGGGTCGACGGCGAGCATCCGGAACTCGGCCTCACCGGGCTTGGACAGCTCCGCGTAGCGCGTGCCGGGCAGCACGAACGCGACGGCACCCAGCAGCGCACCGCCGTCCGCGGCCACGAGGATCTCGCTGTGCTGGGCGCGGGTCGCCACGTCGGCGAGCACCTCGCCGTAGCCGTGCTCCTCCTCGAGCTGCCCGTCGGCGCGATACGCCTCGACGGTCAGCCGCGCCACCTCGGCGAAGTCGTCCGGCGTCGCGGGCCGGACCGTCACCGCTGCTGACGTCACCCGATCACGGCGATCAGGTCGCCCTCCTGCACCACGTCGCCCTCGTTGACGGCGATCTGGCTGACTGTGCCCTCGGACTCGGCGATGACGGGGATCTCCATCTTCATCGACTCGAGGATCATGAGGGTGTCGCCCTCGCTGACCTCGGCACCGACCTCGGTGGTGATCTTCCAGACGTTGGCCACCATCTCGGCACGGATCTCGTCGGACATCCCGGTCTCCTTTGACGTCGGAAGCTGATCCGCAGCATATCCGCGCGAAACCCGGTCGCGCTCGGCGCGGAGCCGAACGCATCATGACGGCGTGGAATCGGCCATCACGGTAACCCCGGCGACCCTGCCCGGCGTGCTCCTGCACGTCGCGGTGGTCCGTCCTGTCTTCGTGTGGGGTCAGCCGGGCATCGGCAAGAGCTCCCTGGTCCAGCAGTTCGCGGCGGCGCTCGGCCTGGACTGCGTCACGCTGATCGGCACCCAGCTCGCGCCCGAGGACCTCATCGGCGTCCCCGAGCTGCGCGACGGGCGCAGCCGCTTCGCACCACCGGAGTCGATCGCCCGCGACGAGCCCTACTGCCTGTTCCTCGACGAGCTCAACTCCGCCTCCGCCGAGGTGCAGAAGGCGTTCTACTCGCTCATCCTCGACCGGCGCATCGGCGCGTACGAACTGCCCGCCGGCTCGATCGTGATCGGCGCCGGCAACCGGGCCTCCGACAACGCGCTCGCCCGGCCGATGGCCTCCGCGCTGATCAACCGGCTCATCCACGTGCACCTGCGGGCCAACGCGGACGACTGGCTGCGGTGGGCCATGGGCGCCGGCCTGCACACCCTGATCACCGAATACCTCACGCAGCGGCCGGACCACCTGTGGTCGAAGCCGCCGAAGACCGAGGAACCGTTCTCCACCCCGCGGTCCTGGCACATGCTGTCCGACGCGCTGCACTCGTTCGGCGGCGATCTCGACAAGGACGCCGGCGAGGACATCCTGCGGGTCCTCACCGCGGGCACGCTGACGCCCACGCACGCGTCGGCGTTCTGCGCGTATGTCAAGACCGTCCGGCACCGCTACGGCCTCGACGCCATCGTCCGCGGCGACGCGTCGTGGCCCCGCGACCCGACGGACCGTGACCTGCTGTACTTCTTCGCCGAGGCGTTCCGCGCCCGGCTGGTCAAGGACCTGCCGGCCAGCCGCGAGCACGCCTCGCCGTCCGTGCGCCGCTTCGCGGTCCGGGCGAAGGGGCTGCTCGTCGAGCTCGCCGAGATCTCCCTCGAATGCGCGCAGCTGGTCATCGCCACCGACGAGGACGGGATGCCGGCGCTGCCGGCGTGGTTCCTGGTCGAGGTGACCCGGGACCTGCCGCGCCTCGTCGCCGCCCGGACCTGAGCCGATGGCCGTGAAGAAGGTCGACCCGCGGCTCGAGCGCGCCCAGCAGGCCTGGGCCGCGGTCGCCGGCAACGCGATGTTCCGCGCCCTCGCCAGCGACCCGACCGGCGTCGACCCGCGCGAGCTGCGGTGGCGGTGGGCGGAGGACACCCCGCTGATCCGCGCCCGCGGCCACGCCCGCGTCCACGCCGACGGCACCGTCGTGGCCAACAAGCACTCGCCGCTGGAACTGGACGAGTGGCTGTGGGTGTTCGCGCACTGCGCCCTGCACCTCGGATTCGGCCACCTCGACGACCCCGCCGAGCGGGTCGACGCCGAGCTCTCCGTGGCGCGGTGCGTGGTCGTCGCCCGGTTCCAGGCGGAACTGCGGCTCGGGCGGGCACCGGTACACCTGCCGGAGCTGCCCACCGCACCTGAGGAGCAGCTCGCCGAACGGTGGCGGGTCTCCGGTGTCCCCGACGGGATGGCCGCCTGCTCGACCGGTGGGGCCGGCGGCGACACCGACCTCACCCCGGGCACGCCCGTCGACCCTCATCGGGTCCGCTGGCAACCGCCCGCCCTGCCCGGCGCGACGGTGATGTCCTGGCCGGACCGGTTCGCGCTCGGGCTCGGCCAGGCCGCGGCGGCCGCCGTCGACGAGGCGGGATCGATCCGGCAGACCGGCGCCGCGCGCAAGCTCGACGAGGCGTGGGAGTCGGCGCGCCGGTGGTTCGTGTCGTCCTACCCGCTGCTGGCCGGCCTGGCCGCCGGGTTCAGCATCATCAGCGACGTCACCGTCTCCCGGGACCTGTCGATCAGCATCGCCGCCGTCGATCCCTCCGCGGCCGAGATCTACGTCAACCCGTTCGCCCCGCTCAGCCCCGACGAGCGGCGCTTCGTCATCGCCCACGAGATGCTGCACGCCGCCCTGCGCCACGGCGACCGCATCGCGCACCGCGACCCCTACCTGTGGAACATCGCCACCGACTACGTCATCAACGGCTGGCTCGTCGAGATGGCCGTCGGCGACCTGCCCGAGGGCGCCCTCTACGACCCGCAGTTCAAGGACGCCGGCGCCGAGGAGGTGTACGACCGCATCGCCACCGACCTGCGCCGCTTGCGCCGCCTCGGCACCCTGCGCGGCCGCGGCCTCGGCGACATCCTCTGCGATGCCCGCCGCCCGCACCGCGGCACCGAGCTCGACGAGTACTACCGCCGCGCCCTCGCGACCGGCCTCGCCTTCCACGAGTCGCACGGCCGCGGCTGGCTGCCGGCCGGCCTGATCCAGGAGATCCGGGCCCTCGACCACCCGCCGCTGCCGTGGGACGCGCAGCTGGCCCGCTGGTTCGAGGAGCACGTCCGCGGCCCCGCTCCCCGCCGGTCCTACGCGCGCCCGTCCCGCCGGCAGAGCTCCACCCCTGACATCCCCCGACCCGGGTGGCTCTGGCCGGAGGAGGAGGTCGAGCGGGCCACGTTCGGCGTCGTGCTGGACACGTCCGGGTCGATGGACCGCACCCTGCTCGGCAAGGCCCTCGGCGCGATCGCGTCCTACGCCGCCGCCCGCGACGTCGCCGCCGCTCGGGTCGTGTTCTGCGACGCGGCCGCGTACGACGCCGGTTACCTCCCCGTCGCCGACATCGCCGGCCGGGTGCGGGTCAAGGGCCGCGGCGGGACCATCCTCCAGCCGGGCGTGCGCCTGCTGGAACGCGCCCCGGACTTCCCCGCCGACGCCCCGATCCTGGTCATCACGGACGGCTACTGCGACCACGTCCGGGTGCGCCGCGAGCACGCCTTCCTGGTCCCGGACGCCGCCCGCCTGCCCTTCACCCCGCGGGGGCCGGTCTTCCGCCTCCGCTGACCGCCCCAACCGGGGCGGTCGCCGCGGGGAAGTTCACGGCCGGAGCCCCAGAGCGCCTCAGAGCGCTCCGAAGCGCTTCAGGGCGGTCAGTCCGTGCGCAGCTCGCGGGCCTCGGCGTTGACGACCAGCTCGGAAAGCTTCAGCCGGAGGCGGCTCTTGAGCTCGGCGGGCGCCAACTCGGAACCGCAGCAGCGGGCGACGAGGGCCTTGACCTCCTGCTCGATGCCGAACTCGCGCAGGCACGGCGAGCACTCGTCGAGGTGGTCGCGGATGAGCGACCGGCGGTCGTCGGCGCACTCCAGGTCGAGGTACAGATACACCTCGGCGAGGACGTCACCGCAGTCTGTCTCGTGCGGGTCTCCACAGCTCATCGATCTCAGACCTCGCTCGGCTCAGCGGACGGGGTGCGGGTGAATCCCCGGTCGGCAGCGTAGGTCTCGAGCGAGCGGCGGAGGTTGCGGCGGCCGCGGTGCAGGCGGGACATCACAGTGCCGATGGGCGTGTTCATGATGTCGGCGATCTCCTTGTAGGAGAAGCCCTCGACGTCGGCGAGGTAGACGGCGAGCCGGAACTCCTCCGGCAGCGACTGCAGCGCCTCTTTGACGTCGGAATCGGGCAGCCGGTCGAGCGCCTCGGTCTCGGCGGAGCGCAGACCGCTGGACGTGTGCGACTCAGCCTCGGCGAGCTGCCAGTCGGTGATCTCCTCGGTCGGCGCCTGGACGGGCTGGCGCTGGCGGCGACGATAGGAGTTGATGTAGGTGTTGGTGAGGATGCGATACAGCCAGGCCTTGAGGTTGGTGCCCGTCTCGAACTGGTGGAACGCCGCATACGCCTTGAGGAACGTCTCCTGGACGAGGTCCTCCGCGTCGGCAGGGTTGCGCGTCATGCGCAGGGCCGCCGCATACAGCTGATCGATGAAGGGCAACGCGTCGTGCTCGAACCGGATGCGCTGCTGCACCGCGCTCTCGCTGCTGACCACTCGTGCGACTCCAACCCTCGACCGTCCTGCCGAGGATACGCCGAGTTGCTGAGCGACTTCTGAGTTTGTGGCGCCCGTCAACCGCTCGCGGACGATCGGCTGCCAGGACGGATCGGGCTCCGCGTCCGTCGCCGCCGGCCACGACGGGCTGAACAGCAACTGTCGGATGCGCTGATCCTCGCGCTCAAGGATGGCCACGCTGCGACTTCCCTCCACAGGCGACGCCTCGGCAGCGTCGCACGGTCGGTGTAACACCCGCGGCGCGCCGGCCATTCCTACCCGCCTGCCCCGGCGACCGGCCTTTTTGGATTGGGACCGGTCGGCCGCCGGGAACAGGAAGGGCCTGGGAGGTTGCGGAACGACATCGGTCCGCGGTGTGGAGAGTGTGTCCGATTTGCACCGGTCACAAGCTGTTCAACGAGCGATTCCGGCGGTGGTGACGAACGCCACGGCGATCTGTGCGAGCAGTTGCGGCGCCTTCGACAGGGCGTGGGTCTCGCCGGGAAGGACCTCGACGAGGACCAGCGGCTGGGGTTCGGGCACGCCGAAGGCGTCCCGGTCGCCGTTGAGCACCAGCGTCGGCACGCCGGTGCGCAGTTCATCCGCCCGGGTGACCTCCGGGCGGCCGGGCGGGTGCAGCGGAAAGGCGAGCGCCAGGATCCGGTCGGCGCCGGCCTCGGCCGCGGTGCGGCAGGCGACCCTCGCGCCGCTGGACCTGCCGCCGACGACGAGCGAGTCGACCGCCACCCGGCGGCGCAGCTCGGCGATGACGGCCAACCAGGCGGCGTCGAGCTGCCTGGCCGACGCCGGTGGGCGGCGGGCCCCGGCGACCCGGTAGGGCTGGGTCACCATGGCCACCCCGGCGCCGGCGGCGAGCACGGCGGCACGCACCGCCACCAGGTCCACGGCGTCGACGTCACCGCCGGCGCCGTGGCCCAGGACGAGCAGTGTCCCCGTGTATCCCGCGGGCACGTCGAGGGAGAAGCGCGCGACCCCGAACGGGGTCTCGAGCTCCTGGCCCCGCAGTGACCGCCGCGCTCTCGAACGACTGGGCCTGCCGGTCAGCTGGCCGCCCCCACCGGATCCCTCCGATCGGTGCGGCCGACGCGCTGGATCGGCAGCAGCGGCAGGCACGCCACTGGGCCGATCCGATGCTCCGGTGTCGGGCCGGTCAGGCCGGGATTGGGCACGTCGCTGCGCCATGCGACGAGCATCGCACGCCGCTCACGCGGCGTGGTCGCTCCCCACACCCCGTGGCAGTCGCCGACCTCCAGCGCCCAGGCCAGACAGGCACCTTGGACGTCGCAGGTGCGGCACAGCGCGACGGCAGCGTCGGCGGGCTCGCTCGGGGCCGGAAAGAACGTCTCCGGATCAACGGTTTGGCACGCGCCGCGTGTCCGCCAGGCATCATCGCCCTGTTGCTCGCGAGCAGCGCGCAACAGACGCGGATCGCGCTTGGCGGCAGCGACCTCATGCGGGCGTGGCATCCTCGCCCGGGTCATACACCCACCTCCCCCGTGGGTCAAACGAACACTAGGCAGGAAAACGTCGGGATGCCCCCATCCGACATTGACCTACCGGCGCTGTGTTCTATCGCACAAACACCTGCAAATACAAGAGTTTTCACGCCGATCGTCAAATTCTGCCGGGGATGAAATGGACGTAAACCTAAAAGAGGGTCAGATCGATCGGCTCTACGTCGCCCGGTCGCAGCGCCGGTGCCGGCACCCGGTCGAGCAAATCACGGCCGTCGTTGCGAACGTCACCCACCCGCGCGCCGACCGGGCGCAGCTCCAGCCGCGCGACGTGCTCGGACGGGGTCGGGGCCAGCAGCCGCTCATCGACGGGTGCCTCCAGCCACTCCTCCCACCGCGACCGCGGCAGCACCAGTGGCATACGGTCGTGAATGAGCGCCAGATCATCGACGGCGGGCGCGGTGATGATGCTGCACGTGAGCACCCGGCCCTCGCCTTTGCCCCACACGGTCCAGATTCCGGCGAACACGCACGGCTCCTCGTCACCGAGCGTCATGAAATAGGCCTGCTTCGCCTTGCCCTCGCCGCGGACCCATTCGAACCAGCCGTCGGCCGGGACGAGACAGCGCCGCTTCGCGAACGACTGGGCGAACGCCTTCGAGTCCGCGACCGTCTCCGAACGGGCATTGATCATCCGGGCGCCCACCTTCAGGTCGGCGGCCCACGGTGGGACCAGGCCCCAGCGCGCCGCGCTGAGCACCCGGCCGCCGGCGGACTGGGAGACGCGCACCACGGGCACCTGGTCCGTCGGCGCCACGTTGTAGTCCGGCTCGAGCCCGTCCGTCTCATCGGCCGCCTCGAACAGCGCGCTCAGGTCAACGTTGCTGCGGGATGTCGCATACCGACCACACATGCCCATTACGGTACCGACGCCGGCTGTGACTCCGCGAACGCTGCATTGTCAGCAGTCGCTACTCAACGGAACGAGCCGCACACTGAACGCGTGCCGAACCTGACCGCCCCCGCATACCTCCCGTGGACCGCGCCGACCGCGCCGGGTCCGGTGACGGCCACCGTGCAACTGCCCGGTTCGAAGTCGATGACGGCAAGAGCCCTGGTCCTCAGCGCGCTGTCCCTCGGCGCCAGCACCCTGCGCGCGCCGCTGCGCGCCCGCGACACCGAGCTCATGGCCGCCGGCCTGCGCGCCATGGGCTGCCACGTGTCCACCTCCGACGACCGTCTGTGGCTGTTGCGCCCCCGGCCCCTCGGCGGGCCCGCCCGGGTCGACGTCGGTGCCGCCGGCTCGGTGCTGCGCTTCCTGCCTCCGGTCGCCGGTCTCGCCGACGGCGCGATCACGTTCGACGGCGACGAACGCACCCGCACCCGCCCGATGGCGCCGCTGATCGGCGCGCTGCGCAGCCTCGGCGCGCGGGTCGACTACGCCACCGGCCTGCCGCTGACCGTGCACGGCATCGGCCGCATCACCGGGGGCGAGGTGACCATCGACGCGTCGGCGTCCAGCCAGCTCGTGTCGGGGCTGCTGCTGTCCGCGCCCGAGTTCGACCGGGGTGTCGTCGTGCGCCACGCCGGCCCGCCGGTCCCCCGCGCGCCGCACCTGCGGATGACGGTCCAGATGCTGCGGGCCGCCGGCGCCGGCATCGACGACAGCAGGCCCGACGTCTGGGTGGTCGAACCGGGGCGGCTCAATGGCCGCGCCTGGGACATCGAACCCGACCTGCTGGGCGCCGCGCCGTTCCTCGCCGCGGCGCTCATCACCGGCGGCACCGTGACCGTCGCCGGCTGGCCGCCGCGCTCCGGCGTCCAGCCCGCTGGGCGCCTGCTGGACCTGCTGCAGCAGATGGGCGGCTCGCCCACGCTCACCCGGCAGGGTCTCGTCATGCGCGGCACCGGCACCGTCCACGGCATCACCGCGGACCTGGCCGACGTCGCGGAGCTGGCCCCGGTGCTCGCCGCGCTCGCCGCCGTCGCGGACTCCCCGTCACACCTGCACGGCATCGCCCACCTGGGCGGGCACGAGACCGATCGGATCGCCGCGCTGGTCACGGGCCTGACGAGGCTCGGCGCGGACGTGACCCAGGACCACGACGGCCTGCGGATCCGGCCCCGCCCGCTGCGTGGCACCACGTTCCCCACCCACGACGACCACCGCCTCGCGCACGCGGCCGCAGTCCTCGGGCTCGCCGTCGACGGGGTGCATCTCGACGACGTGACATGCACCGCGAAGACACTGCCGGAGTTTCCCCGGCTATGGTCAACGATGGTGAACGGCACGGGATCGTTTGGGGGGCAGGACTGACGCGCAAGCGCGAGTACGACGAGGATGACGTCCGGGTCCGCCCGAGCCGGTCCTCGCGACCTCGCACGCGCACCCGCCCCAAGCACAGCGACGCCGTCGAGGGGTTCGTCGTCGCGGTCGACCGCGGCCGGTACACCTGCCATGTCGCCGACACCGACGCCGTCGTCACCGCGATGCGGGCCCGCGAGCTCGGCCGCCGCGGGGTCGTGGTCGGCGACAACGTCCAGATCGTCGGCGACGTCACCGGCAGGCCCGACACCCTCGCGCGCATCGTGCGCATCGACGACCGCAGGTCGGTGCTGATGCGCACCGCGGACGACGAGGAGGGCACCACCGAGGGCCGCTTCGAGCGCGTCGTCGTCGCCAACGCCGAGCAGCTCGTCATCGTCAACTCGCTGCACGACCCGCCGCCGCGGACCGGCTTCATCGACCGGTGCCTCGTCGCGGCGTACGACGCGGAGATCGAGCCGCTGCTGTGCCTCACCAAGGGCGACCTCGCGGGGCCCGCCGCGGTGCTGGACTACTACTCCGAGCTGGACCTGCCGCATGTCCTGTGCCGCCCCGACGCGCCGCTGGACGACCTGGTCGCCGCGCTGCGCGGGCGGGTCTCGGTGATGATCGGCCACTCCGGCGTCGGCAAGTCCACGCTCGTCAACCGGCTCGTCCCCGGCACCGACCGCGCGGTCGGCGTGGTCAGCGCCGTCGGCAAGGGCCGGCACACGTCCACCAGCGCCGTGGCGCTGCGCCTGCCGGGCGGCAGCCCCGACGAGGCGGGCTGGATCATCGACACGCCCGGCATCCGGTCCTTCGGCCTGGCGCACGTGTCGGCGGACAGCCTGCTGCACGGGTTCCCCGACCTGGTCGAGGCGTCGACCCGGTGCGCGCCCAACTGCGACCACACCGGCGCCGGCGGCGAGTGCGGCCTGGACATGCTGGTCGCCGAGGGCGGCGCGGACGCGCGGCGGCTCGCCTCGTTCCGCCGCCTCCTCGCCTCCAAGGAGGGCTCCCCCGACCCGCAGGAGATCGTGGACGCCCCGGAGGCGTGAGGCCGGAACCCCGAGCGGGCCTACAAGCGGGCCTACAGGATGACGGGACCGCCGGTGCGCCAGTAGGTGCCGTCGGCGCGGGAGAGCAGGTCGCTGTCGACCAGGTAGCGGCGCAGCGCGGCGTAGTCGTCGAACCAGGCCCGCAGCACCGCGTTCACCTCGCGCTCCGGATACCGGACGCCGGGCTCGAACGAGGCGACGATGTGCTCCAGGACGACCTGGCGCTTGCCGTGCGCGGCGGGCATCTGGGTCAGCCGGCCGTCGACCACGAAGGTGCGCAGGATCTGGTCCCGCTGGCGGTCGGGGTCCATGGGCTCGACGGCGGCCGGGACCGCCGCGTGGGCGCGGACGGAGTCCTTGAAGACCTCGACGTCGGCGCACAGGACGCCATCGACGACCTCCAGCAGGCCGCCCTGCTGGAGCCGGCCGACGGCGGCGGCGACGGTGCGGGCGGACAGGCCGGTCGCGGACTCGATCGCGGTGAGACCCGGCGCACCGAGCACCACGGCGGCATAGACGCGGAGCCGGTCCTCTTCGGCGAGAAGGCCGCACAGCGCGGCCGGCGACGTCGCGGTGCGCGCCGCGTGCGGCGCGTTGGGGGTCCGGGGTGAGAATCCCCCGGCGGGACCCGCCGCAGAGCGGTGGGGCGGCTGGTGACTGCTCACAAACGGCGACAGTACTGCCAGAAGATGGCGATCGTCGGCTAAGTTTCCGCGCATGGCGCGCTACGCGGACGACCTGGCCCTCGCTCACATGCTTGCCGACACCGCGGACGCGATCGCCGTTCCCCGGTTCCGGGCCCAGGATCTGCACGTGTCGACGAAGCCGGACCTGACGCCGGTGACGGAGGCGGACACGGCGGTGGAGAAGGCGTTGCGGGCCACGCTGCAGCGGGCCAGGCCGCGCGACGGGGTGCTGGGCGAGGAGTTCGGGGCGACGGAGGCCGCCGCCGGTCCGGGGACCCGGCAGTGGGTGATCGACCCGATCGACGGCACGAAGAACTACGTCCGCGGGGTGCCGATCTGGGCGACCCTGATCGCCCTGATGGAGGGCTCCCAGCCGGTGGTGGGGCTGGTGTCGGCGCCGGCGCTGGGCCGGCGGTGGTGGGCCGCGCTCGGTCACGGTGCGTATGCGGGGCGGCACACCGCCGCGGCGACGCCGATCCGGGTGAGCGGCGTCGACCGGCTCGCGGACGCCAGTTTCTGCTACTCGTCGCTGCGTGGCTGGGAGGAGGCCGGGCGGCTCAACGGGATCCTCGACCTGACCCGCCGGACCTGGCGGCAGCGGGCGTACGGCGACTTCTACGGGTACATGCTGCTCGCCGAGGGGGCCGTGGACATCATGGTCGAGCCGGAGCTGTCGCTGTGGGACCTCGCCGCGCTGGTGCCGATCGTCACGGAGGCCGGTGGCACGTTCACCGACATCCAGGGGCAGCCGGGGCCGGGCGGCGGCAGCGCGATCGCTACGAACGGTCACCTTCACGAGGACGTTCTCACCCGTTTGGGCAACCCCAGATTGTCCGGTTTGTCAGGCTAAACCGAATAGTCCGCATGCCCCACCTCCGAACCGGGTCTATCCTCTCCGGGTGGCATCTTGGAGTTGGTTCTTCCTCGGCGCGATGATCGCTGCCTACGGGGTGGCCAACCTGCTGCAGTCCGTCGCCGCCGCCCGCACCGACCTGCACCACGGATTCCACCCGATGCTGCTGCTGCGGCTGGGACGCCACAAGTCCTACCTGATCGGGGTCGCCTGCCAGTTCGGCGGCTTCGCCCTCGCCTTCTTCGCCCGCCGGGACCTGCCGCTGTTCCTGGTGCAGTCGGCGATGGCCGCCGGGCTCGGCGTCACCGCCCTGCTCGGCGTGCTGATTCTCAAGTGGAAACTGCCGAGGACCGAGCTCGCGCTGCTGGTGCTGCTCGCCTTCGGCATCGCCGCGCTGGTGCTCGCCGCGAAGCCGGCACCGTCCCGGCAGCTCGGCACCGCCGGCGTCGCCGGGCTGATCGCCGCGCTCGGCGTCCTCGCGGTGGTGGGGTTCTTCGCCGTCCGCCTGCACGGGGCACCCGGGTCGGTGGCGCTCGGCGCGCTGTCCGGCGTCGCGTTCGGCGCGGCGGCCGTCGCGTCGCGCCCGCTCGCCTCCGCGGACAACCTCGGCCAGTTCCTCACCGACCCGCTGTCCTACCTGCTGATCGCCCATTCGCTCGTCGGCCAGCTGCTGCTGGGCCTGGCGATGCAGCGTGGCTCGACGACCGCCGCGGTCGCCGCCATGGACGCCGCCGGCGCGGTGCCCGCCGCCCTGGTCGGCCTGCTGGTCCTCGGCGACGGCGTCTGGCCGGGCCGGGAGTGGCTGGTGGCGGCCGGCTTCGTGGTCACCCTCGGCAGCGTGATCGGCCTGAGCTTCTACGCCGAGCCGCAGCACCATCACCAGATCACCCGCGAGGCGAAGACCCTCGTGCTCACCGGCGCCCCACTGGCCGCCAGGCGCCCCGCCCGCCGCTGAGGCCCCGCGAGCCACCCGCGCCACCCACGCCACCGCGGCCACTGCAACCACCGACGCCACGGGCGGCACCGCGGTAGCGCCGCCGCCCGGGTGGTGTCAGCCGTTCGGGCGCACCGTCCGGCAACTCAGCTGACCCGACCCGCACCCCGGTATTCGTTCAGACCTTCATCGCGTGACCGATCTGGTCAATCGCGGGGTTCTGACGACGGCGAGCGGGATGGAGGCGGACGACTTGCTGGCACGCATGCTCAGCACCTGGTTCGCGGCCTGGATGGCGCTGCTCACCGTGGCGTTCTACCTGTGGCCCGGCCAGCACATGCTCTGGTGGGGCGCGATCGGCCTGTCCAGCACGGCGGGGGTCCTCGTCGGGGTGGTCGTGCACCGGCCGCGGCAGCGCTGGCCATGGCTGCTGCTGGCCGCGGCGCTGTTCGCGTTCGGCGCCGGCGACTTCCTGTACAACCTGCTCACCGACGTATTCGGGATGACCAACCCGTTCCCGTCGTTCTCCGACGTGCTGTACCTGGCGATGTACCCCCTCGTCGCCGGCGGCCTGCTCGGCTTCATCCGGTCCAGGACCGGCCGCAACGACCGCGACAGCCTGCTCGACGCCACCACGCTCACCATCGGCCTCGCGCTGCTGGCGTGGATCTTCCTGATCGACCCCTACGTGCGCAGCACCGAGCTGACGCTCGTGCAGAAGCTGGTCTCCATCGCGTACCCCCTCGGCGACGTGCTCACCCTGGCGGTGTTCGCGCGGCTGATCACCGGCGGCACCCGCCGCAGCACGTCGATCGTGATCCTGGGCGTCGGCACCGCCGGTCTGCTCGTCGCCGACGTCGCGTACGGCCTGATCCAGCTCAACGGCTCCTGGCAGGTCGGCGGCCCCACCGACCTCGGCTGGGTGCTCTGCTACGCGGCGTGGGCCGCGGCGGCGCTGCACCCGTCGATGGTGGAGCTCACCGAGCCGGCCAGGTCGCAGTCCAGCGACGTCGGGGTGCGCCGCATCGCGCTGCTCGGCGCGGCGTCGCTGATCGCGCCCGGGGTGCTGCTGGTCGAGGCAAGCCTCGGCACGGTCCGCGACGCGGCCGTCATCGCCGTCATGTCCGGCGTCATGTTCGTGCTGGTGCTCGCCCGCCTCGCCGGGGTGATGGGCAACCACCGCCAGTCGATGGCCCGCGAGCGGGAGCTGCGGGAGGCCACCACCACCCTCGTGTCGGCCGCCGACACCGCCGAGACCCTCGCCGCCGTGCGGCGCGCGGTCGACCGGCTGCTGCCGGACGGCATCGCGCACACGGTGGTGCTGGTGCGGGCCGACCGCGTGGACGACCCGGGCCTGGTCCGGGTGTCGGGGCTCGACCCGGAGGTCCGGGAGCTGCTGCGCGGGTACAGCTCGGCGCTGCGCCACCCCCTGGGCATCGAGCGCGACATGCTCTACGTCGGCGCGCCGACGGAGGCACTGCAGGTGCTGCAGACGACGTTCGAGGTGCTCGCGTCGCAGGCGGCGATGGCCCTGGAGCGCATGACGCTGACCGCGGAGGTGAACCGGCGCAGCAGCGAGGCCTACTTCCGCACGCTGATCCACAACACCTCCGACGTGATCCTCATCGTCGACGAGCACGACCTCATCCAGTACGCGAGCCCGTCCGCGGGGGCCGTGTTCGGCGACGAGCGGCTGGCCGGGTTCGAGCTGTGGGAGTTCGTCGCCGCCGACGAGCGGCCCCGCCTCGCCGAGCTGCTCACCCAGGTCCGCGGCGGGCTGCACGCGCACAACCAGATCGACCTGCGCGCCGAGCGCGTCGACGGGGTCGGCCTGCTGGTCGAGGTCGACTGCCGGGACCTGCGCGACGACCAGACCGTCGGCGGTCTGGTGCTCACCGTGCGGGACGTGACGGAGCGCCGGCAGCTGGAGGAGCAGCTGATCCGTCAGGCGTTCCACGACGCCCTGACGGGCCTGGCGAACCGGGTGCTGTTCCAGGACCGAGTGGAGCAGTCGGTGGCCCGCGCCAAGCGCGACCAGCACCTCGACAAGCCCCAGGACCGCGGGCTCGTCGGGGTCCTGTTTATCGACCTCGACGACTTCAAGATCGTCAACGACACGCTCGGCCACGCGGTCGGCGACGCGCTGCTCATCGCGGTCGGCGAGCGGGTCACCGGGGCGCTGCGCGACACCGACACGGTCGCCCGGCTCGGCGGCGACGAGTTCGCCGCGCTGATCGAGGCCGACTCGCTGCCGGACCTGGAGCTCGCGGCGGAGCGGATCATCCTCGCGCTCGCCGAGCCGTTCGAGATCGCCGGCCAGGACGTCAACGGCATCTCCAGCGTCGGGCTGTCCACCACCGTCGACGCGAACTCCGCCGAGGAGCTCATGCGGCAGGCCGACCTCGCGCTGTACGTGGCGAAGGGCGCCGGCAAGGGCCAGTGGCGCCGCTACCAGTCGGACCTGCACACGGCCGTGCTCGAACGCCTCGAGCTGCGCGCCGCGCTCGACCAGGCGGTCAAGGAGCAGCAGTTCGTCCTGCAGTACCAGCCGATCGTCGACCTGGAGACCGGCTCGCCGCTGGGCTTCGAGGCGCTCGTGCGGTGGAACCACCCGACCCGGGGCATGATCGCGCCCGGCCACTTCATCGAGGTGGCCGAGGAGAGCGGCCTGATCGTGCCGATGGGGCGGATGGTGCTGCAACAGGCGCTGAACACCGTCGGGCGCTGGCAGCGTTCCACGGCGCCGGGCGCGCTGCGGTACATCAGCGTCAACGTCTCCGTCCGGCAGTTCCGCACGCCCGGCTTCGTCGAGGAGGTCCGGCAGCTGTTGCGAGCCTCCGGCGTGGAGCCGGGCACGTTACTGCTGGAGATCACCGAGAGTCTCCTGCTCCGCAACGACGAGCAGGTCAAGGCCGACTTCGACGCGCTGCGGGCGATGGGGGTCCGGCTCGCGATCGACGACTTCGGCACCGGGTACTCGTCGCTGTCGTACCTGCAGCACATGCCGATCGACGTGCTCAAGATCGACAAGTCGTTCATCGACGGCATGTTGGAGTCCAAACAGCAACGGGCGGTCGTCACCGCCATCGTCACCCTCGCCCAGACGCTCGACCTGGCGGTCGTCGCCGAGGGCGTCGAGGAGTCCGCGCAGGCCGAGGCGCTGCGCGAGATGGGCTGCCCGTACGGCCAGGGCTACCTCTTCGCCCGGCCGCTGTCCGAGCCGGACGCGTTCGCCCTGATCCCCAAGGCAGCACCCTTCGCCGCAATGGCGTGAGTCATCCAACCGGACAGCAACCTGACCGGACCGGACGACGCACCAACAGCCCGATGCAATGGATTGCGTCACCCCTTCGACGAAAGGCAGCAGGAATGACCGTCAGCCCGATGCACAGCACCAAGGCCAGCTACATCCGCCGCGACGGACGGTGGGCCGACCTGGAGCGACTGCGCACGAGCAGCCCGATGTACGACGCGACGATCGAAGAGATCGCCGGCCGGCGCATCCGGGTCGGCCAGCACTGGCTGTCTGACTTCGCCTCGTGCAACTACCTCGGCTTCGACCTCGAGCCGGAGATCATGGACGCGGTCGACCCGTACATCCGCACCTGGGGCACCCACCCCAGCTGGTCGCGGCTGCTGGGCAACCCGAAGCCGTACGTCGAGATCGAGGAGCGCCTCACCGAGCTGCTCGGCGCCCCCGACACGCTGCTGCTGCCGACGATCACGCACATCCACATGTCGGTGATCCCGATCCTCGCCGGCCAGGGCATGATCTTCCTGGACTCGCAGTCGCACAAGACGATCTACGACGGCTGCATGTACGCCAAGGGCCTCGGCGCGACCGTCACCCGCTTCCGCGCCAACGACCCCGAGCACCTCGAGGAGCTGCTGAAGGCCGCGCCGGCCGGGGTCACCCGCCTGGTCGCCATGGACGGCGTCAACTCGATGACCGGCCTCGCCCCCGACCTGGCCCGCTTCGCCCAGGTCTGCCGGGAGAACGACGCGCTGCTCTACGTCGACGAGGCGCACGGCTTCGGCGTCATCGGCGAGCGCACCCCGGACGAGACCTCGCCCTACGGCTCCCGCGGCAACGCGATCGTCAAGTACGCCGGCGAGACCTACGACAACATCGTGCTCGTCGGCGGATTCTCCAAGTCGTACTCGTCGCTGATGGCGTTCCTGGCGCTGCCGACGTGGCTGAAGAACCACCTGAAGGTCGCCGCCCCGCCGTACCTGTACTCGGGCCCGTCGCCGACGGCGTCCCTGGCCACGGTCATGGCCGGCCTGGACGTGAACGAGAAGCGCGGCGACGAGATCCGCGCCGACCTGTACCGCAAGACGATGAAGGTGCTCGACCACGTCCGGGCTCTCGGCCTGTACACGCCGAACACCGGCACCACGCCCATCATCGAGCTGCCCCTGGCGCAGGGTCAGGACATCCAGCAGGTCGGGCAGTTCCTGTGGGACCGGGGCATCTACGTCACCCTCGCCGCGTACCCCCTCGTCCCCCGCGACCAGGTCGGCTTCCGCGTGCAGGTGACCGCCGCGAACACCGACGAGGAGCTCGACCAGCTCAACACCGTGCTCACCGAGCTGGCGGGTAAGCAGCAGCTGCGAGACGCCGCCTGATGGCCAAGCACCGCGCTCCACGTGAGCGGTCCGGAGCGGAGCGGAGGAGCCGCTCACCATGGGCGCAGGCTCCGGCTCACGCTGCCGGAGCGAAGCGTAGGCAGCGTGAGCTTCCCGGGCTGCTCGTCCCGCTGCGCAACAGGGAGTTCCGCCTGCTGTGGACAGGGATGAGCACCTCGCTGATCGGCGACGGCATCCTGCTCGTCGCGCTGGCCTGGCAGGTGTACGCGCTGTCCGGCGCGCCCGCGGCGATGTCCGTCGTCGGGTTCGCCCTCTCGCTGCCCCAGGTCGCCACGCTGCTGTTCGGCGGGGTGATCAGCGACCGGTTCGACCGGCGGAAGATCATGCTGTGCACCGACCTGGTGCGGGGCGCGGTGCTCACCGTCCTGACCGTGCTGAGCCTGACCGGCGTCGTTCAGGTCTGGCACATCGTCGCCCTGGTGGCGGTCTACGGGGCCGCCTCCGGCTTCTTCGGCCCGGCGTTCGACTCGATCGTGCCGCAGCTGGTGCCGGAGGACGACCTGGTCAAGGCGAACGCCCTGGACCAGTTCGTCCGGCCGGCGGCGCTGCAGATGGCCGGCCCCTCGATCGGCGGCATCCTGATCGCGATCGGGGGTAGCGGATTGGCGTTCGCGCTGGACGCGGCCACGTTCGCCGTCTCCGCGACGTGTCTGTGGCTGATGCGGCCGGTGGCGGCCTCGCAGGAGGACGAGGCGGCGGGCTCGATCTGGGAGGAGTTCAAGGAGGGCATGAACTACGTCCGCCGCAACGTGTGGCTGTGGGGCACCTTCCTCGCCGCGACCTTCGCCTACCTGCTCTTCATCGGCCCCACCGAGGTCCTGCTGCCGTTCGTGGTGAAGCACGAGCTGCACGGCACCGCCGGCGACCTCGGCCTGGTCCTTGCCAGCGGCGGCATCGGCGCCATCGCGGCCGCGTTGATCGTCAGCCAGCGTGGTGTACCCCGAAGCTACATGCCCTTCATCTACGTCACGTGGACCCTGGCGACCCTCGCGGTCGCGGGGTATGGGATGGCCACCGCCTCGTGGCACCTTGCCATCTCGTGCGCCCTGGTCAACGGCCTCGAGGCGGCCGGCACCATCGCCTGGGCCACGGCGAAGCAGAAGCTCGTGCCCGACGAGCTGCTCGGCCGGGTCTCCAGCGTCGACTGGTTCATCTCCATCGCGCTGGTCCCGCTGTCCTACGCCATGGCCGCCCCGGTCGCCGCCGCGATCGGCGTGCAGAACACCCTCGTCGGCGCGGGTGTCCTCGGCGCGATCGTCACGTTCGCGTTCCTCTTCCTGCCGGGCATGCGCTCGCCCCGGCAACTGGCGGTGGGTGCCCCGTGAGCGGCCAGCGGAGCGGCTCGGGCCGCTCACCAGGATCGCAGCAGGTTGGCTCATGCCGGCGCCGGAGCGCAGCGGAGGTGACGGCGTGAGTGACCCGATCGAGATGGTGGATCGGCTCGGGATGGCGTTCCTGTCGCAGGACGTGGCCGCGGCGATGGCGTGCTTCGTCCCCGACGACGACATCACCTACGTGGGCAGCGAGACGGGCGAGTCGGCGACCGGCCGGGGATCGGTGGAGAAGCTCCTGGAGAGCCTGTTCGCCCGGCCGGAGTCCTACAGCTGGCAGGCCACCGCGGCGACCGTGCACACCGTGCCCGGCGGGGCGTTCGTCCTGGCCGAGGCCGACGGCGAGGAGCACCACGCGGACGGCTCGGTGACCCCGTTCCCCTACCGGGTGACGGGCCTGCTGTCCCGCCGCGCGTCCGGGGTCTGGCTGTGGCGAGCCGTACAGGGCGCGGAGCCTACCTAGAGCCAGACTAACAGTGTTAGTTTCAGGGTATGCGTGCCGTCTACTTCGCCGCCGCCAGGCGGACCCCCATCGGGAAGCTGCGCGGCGGCCTCTCCCACATCCGCCCGGACGACCTCGCCGCCACCGTGATCCGGACCCTGGTCGAGGGCATCGACCCGGCCAGGGTCGACGAGGTCTACTGGGGCGCGGCCAACCAGGCCGGCGAGGACAACCGCAACGTCGCCCGGATGGCGGTCCTGCTCGCCGGGCTGCCCGAGTCGGTGCCCGGCGCGACCGTCAACCGGCTGTGCGCCTCCGGCATGGAGGCGGTCACGATCGCCGCCCGCACCATCGCCGCCGGCGAGGCCGACGTGGTCGTCGCCGGCGGGTCCGAGTCGATGAGCCGGGCGCCGTTCGTGCTGCCCCGCCCCGACGACGCCCTGCCCAACGCGATGGCGATCGCCGACACCCGCCTCGGCTGGCGCCTGGTCAACCCGCGGATGAAAGACCTGCACGGGCTGCTGTCCATGGGCGAGACCGCCGAGGAGGTCGCCGCGCGCTACGACGTGTCCCGCGACCGGCAGGACGCGTTCGCGCTGCGCAGCCACCAGCTCGCCGCCGCCGCCCGCGACGCCGGCGACTTCGCCGCCGAGATCATCCCCGTCACCGGCGCCGACGCCGAGCCGGTCACCGCCGACGAGGGCATCCGCGCCGACACCAGCCTCGCCAAGCTGGGCAACCTCAAACCGGTCTTCAAGGCCGGCGGCACCGTCACCGCCGGCAACTCCTCCCCGCTCAACGACGGCGCCGCCGGCCTGCTCCTGGTCAGCGAGGACGCGCTGCGCGACCTCGACCTCGAGCCGCTCGGCCGGTACGTCGCCGGCGCCTCCGCCGGCGTGCACCCCGACGTGATGGGCATCGGCCCGGTCCCCGCCACCGGGCGGGTCCTCGCCCGCAGCGGGTGGAAGCTCGGCGACGTGCAGGAGGCCGAGCTCAACGAGGCCTTCGCCGCGCAGGCGCTCGCCGTCACCGACCAGCTCGCCAGGGACGGCTTCGACCCCGCGATCGTCAACCCGTCCGGCGGCGCGATCGCGCTCGGCCACCCCCTGGGCTGCTCCGGCGCCCGCATCCTGACCACCCTGCTGCACCGCATGCGCCGCACCGGCGCCACCCGCGGCCTCGCCACCATGTGCGTCGGCGTCGGGCAGGGCTCCGCCGTCCTCGTCGAAAGGTGATCATGTCCAGATTCGCCGGAAAAGTCGCAGTGGTGACCGGCGCCGCGCAGGGCATCGGCCTGGCCACCGCGCGCCTGCTCGCGTCGCAGGGCGCGAAGGTGGCACTGCTCGACCTCGACGCGTCCCGGGTCCCGGAGGGCGTCGGCACCGCGTATTCCTGCGACGTCACCGACCAGGGCGCCGTCGACCGCACCTTCGACGCCGTCGTCGAGGACCTCGGCTCACTCGACGTCCTCGTCAACAACGCCGGCATCACCCGCGACAACCTGCTGTTCAAGATGCCGGTGCAGGAGTGGGAATCGGTCCTCACCACCAACCTGACCAGCATGTTCCTGTGCTGCCACGCCGCGCAGCGGCACATGGTGCCGGCCCGCTCCGGCCGCATCGTCAACCTCAGCAGCCGCTCGGCGCTGGGCAACCGCGGCCAGGTCAACTACGCCGCGGCGAAGGCCGGCGTGCAGGGCCTCACCGCGACGCTCGCCCTCGAGCTCGGCCCCTACGGCATCACCGTCAACGCCGTCGCGCCCGGCTACATCGCCACACCGATGACCGCCGCCACCGCCACCAGGCTCGGCAGCACCCCGGAGGAGCACCAGCAGGAGGTCGCGGCGCGCACCCCGCTGCGCCGGGTCGGCCAGCCCGAGGAGGTCGCCGCCGTCATCGCGTTCCTGGCCAGCGACGAGGCCTCCTACGTCTCCGGCCAGACCCTCTACGTCAACGGCGGCGCCCGCTGAGCCAGCCGCCGCCCTACTTGACGATGATGTCCAGTTCGACCACGTCGGACGGTTTCCTGGCGTCGCCCGCGATGTCGACCACGCGCAGCTTGTACGTGCCGGGCACGTACTTGAACTGGAAGCCGAGGTTGCGGGCCGGCGCCAGGTTCTCCGAGCCGGACGACATCGCCTCGTTCGGCGCGGTCTTCGGGGCGACCTCGGTGCCGTCGGGCAGCCCCAGCCGGAAGTGCTCGGCGCCGATGTACTGGCTGCCCTTGCCGTTGTAGCGGATGTCGAGCTTGCACGTCAGGACCCGGTTGTCCTTCAGCGCCTGCCCGTTGAAGTCGAGGTAGCCGCCGCGCACGTCGCAGGTGGCGAACATGACCTCGAGGTCGTGGATGGCGAGCTTCTTGTCCTTGAGCACGTTGACCGGCTCGTAGGCGACGACCTCGCCGCCACCGAGCGGGACCTTGGGCTGGGCCTCCTTGCCGTCGCCGATCAGCAGCGTCCCCGAGCCGATGCTGACCTTCAGCGGGTCGTAGACCGCGAAGGAGACGTGGAAGTTGCTCTTCTGGCCGCCGGAGACCTGCGAGCTCTCCTTGAACGAGCCCGAGTACTCCTGGCCGTCGAGCTGGAACGCCATCCGGACGCCGTAGGACTGCACGGTGTCGTCGCCGAGGTTCTCCATCTGCACCTCGACCACGAGCGGGTCCTGGTCGGCGTCGGCCTCGTAGACCATCTTGCCGAAGGTGAGCTTGACCTGGCCGTACCAGACCGCCTTGTTGATCTCGACGGTCTGCTGCTTCGCTCCCGGCTTGGCGTCCTTGGTGTTGGCGGGGCCCGCCACGGTGCCGCCGTTGCCGCTGCCACGGTTGCCGGTGGCGCTGACGGTCGGGTTGTCGGTGGCCTTGTCGTCGCTGACGGCGCGGTAGGTGACGACGCCGCCGACGCCGAGCAGCAGCACGACGGCGAGCGCGATGCCGACGAGCAGGGCCGTCTTGCCACCGCCGCTGCCCGTCCGTCGCACCGGTGGCGGCCCGAACGGCGGGAGGCCGTTCGGTGGCCCTCCCGGCGTCGCGGGACCGCCGTGGCCGAACTGCGCGGTCGGCGCGGACGGCGGCTGCGCGCCGAAGGCCGCGCCGGGACCGCCGGGTGCCGCGAACCCGCCGCCGGGCGGGAAGCCACCCGGGGCGCCGTGCAGCGGGGCCGCCAGCGGCGCGCCCGGAGGGCCGCTCACGGGTGGGCCGCTCGCCGGAGGGCCGCTGTGCGGCATGCCGCTCGTCGGCGGGGCCGACACCGGGACCCCGGACGACGGCGGGAGGCCGCCGAGCCACGTGGGCGGGGACGCCGGCGACCCGGCCGGTGAGATCGGGCCGGGCACCGGCGCCGACACCGGCGCGGCCGCACCCATCGCGGCGGCCGCGGCGGCACCGGCACCCGCCGGACCGGAGACCGGCGCGCCCATCGGAGCCCCCATGCCCGGCGGCCGGGGGCCGGCCGGATATCCCGGCACGGGTCCCGGCGCGGGGCGGCCTGGCATCGCCGCGATCGCGCTGCCCAGGGCCACCACCAGCTCCGGCTGCTCGATGATCGTGGGGGCGACGCCGAGCCGCTGGTGCAGCAGGGTGCTGACCATCGGGATCCGGCTCGACCCGCCGACCAGGAACATCCCGGCGATCTGGTCGGGTCGCACGCCGGCGCGCTGCAGGGTGTTGGCGGTCAGGTCGACGGTGCGCTGCAGGTACGGCCGCGACACCTGCTCGAACTCGGCCCGCGTGACGTGCATGTCGATCTCGAACAGCGGCACGTGCACACCCGCGGACGAGGTGCGTGACAGCTGCTCCTTCGCGGTGCGCACGTCCTCGCGCAGCAGGAAGCTGCGCCGGCGGGAGACGTCGTCGCCGGGGTCGGTGAGCTGCCGCCACCGCTCGGCGTCGGTCATCGTGAGCGTCTGGCCGATCTGGGTGACCAGCGCCGCGTCGAGGTCGACCCCGCCGACGTCGGGCAGGCCGTCGCTGGCGAGGACGTCCCAGCCGCCGTCCGGGCGGCGCCGCAGGACGGAGGTGTCGAACGTGCCGCCGCCGAAGTCGTACACCACCAGGACGCCGCCGGGCGGGATCTGCCGTCCCATGACGGTGGTGAAGTAGGCGGCGGCCGCGATCGGCTCGGGCACCAGGATCGGCGCCGGCATGCCCGCGCGGGCCGCGGCGTCGGCGAGGACCGCCCGCCGGTGGGTCGCCCAGTTCGCCGGGTAGGTCAGCACGGTGCGCACGGGCATGATGCCGAGCACCCGCGACGCCTCGTCAGCGGTGCGCCGCAGCACGGCCGCGAGCAGGTCCGACACCGGATACTCGCGGGCGCCGAGCAGGACCGTGCCGTCGTCGATGCGGCGCTTCGGGTTGGGCTCGAAGCGGCTCGGGTCGAGCCGGGCGCTGCGCTCCGCGTCCTTGCCGGTGAGCAGGTGCCCGTCGACCTCCGCGAACACCGACGACGGCAGCAGGAAGCTCGCGTCGAACAACAGGGGCTGGCTACGACCGTCGGCAGAGGTCAGCGCCGCAACCGTGTGGGTGGTCCCAAGGTCGACGCCCAGCTGCGAGTCGGATTGCCTCGTCACGCCGACACGGTAACCCCTGCCATCAACGCCTGCCGCTACCCCCGGACTTTGTGACCTCCTTGACGGTCTCGTCGGTCTGCACGAGCGGGGTGTCGACGAGGTGCTCGGCCAGGAACCACGCCTGCAGCTCGCCGGTGCGGATCACCTCGGAGACCAGCATGTCGTTGGTGCCGTCGTCGCCCATCGCCATGACCTTCGCCGCGGCGTCGTGCGACTCGACGAGGATCATCTCGTGCGCCTCGAGCAGCCGCGACAGCATCGCCGGCACCTCCTCGGCACCGTCCGGCGGCCGCGGCACCCGGGTGAGCTCCGCGACGTGCCGCGGGTCACCGACCGCGATCCCGCCCAGGGTCTGCACCCGCTCGGCGATCGCGTCGATGAGCTCCAGCTGCTCGCCGGCGTGCTTGTCGAGCAGCAGGTGCAGCTGGTAGAAGGTCGGTCCGCGCATGAGCCAGTGGTGCTTCTTGTACAGGGCGTACAGGATCTGGGTGTCGGCGAGGACCTGGTTGAGCCGCTCGCAGGAGTACATCCGGGCGTCGCTCGGCAGCGCTATCGGAAACTGCCGGATCGAGCCGAACCGCTGGATCTCCCGGCCCTGCTGATGCAGCCACGGCTGGCTGCCCTTCTTCTTGGCCGCTGGCGCGGCGCTCTTCGCTGGTGGCATGGTGGCGCTCTGCCCTGCGCCGCGAGGGTGAACCTCACCCGAGGGCGGAACCGGCGGGTGGGCCGCTCCGTCAGAACAGGCATGACGCACCTGCGCGCGCTCGCCGCCACGTTGGTTCTCCTGGTCGCTGGCTGTGCCGAGTCAGCGCCCGTCGGCGACGGCGGCTCGCCGGGCGCCGCCGTCAACTACCCGGCCGACCAGCTCGTGCTGCGGGTCGACGTGTCCGGCGGCCTGGTCCCGGTCGCCATGACGGTCACCGAGGTCCCGACCCTGAGCATCTACGGCGACGGCCGGGTCGTCACCAACGGTCCCATGATCGAGATCTTCCCGGGTCCGGCGCTGCCGAACGTGCAGGTGCAGGAGATCCTCGCCCCATCGGACGTGACGAAGCTGGCCCGGATGGCCCTCGACGCCGGCGTCGGCCGGCAGGCCGACTTCGGCATGCCCAACGTCGCCGACGCCCCCACCACCCACGTCATGGTCCGCACCGTCGCCGGCGAGCAGGCCACCGACGTCCCCGCGCTCGGCATCGGCGAGGACTCGCTGAACAACTCGCAGCGCGCCGCCCGCCAGCGCATCCAACGCCTGGTGGAGGCGCTGACCGACCTGTCCTCGACGCTGGGCAAGGGTGCCGTCTCCGAGTCCAGGGCGTTCCCGGCGAAGGGTGTCGCCGCCGTCGCCGTGCAATGGGCCGAGATGGGCGGCGACCAGGGCATCCAGCCGCAGTCGCCGGTCGCGTGGCCGGGGCCGGCGCTGCCCGGCGAAGCGTTCACCGACCGGCCGAGCGTGCACTGCGTCAGCGCGACCGGCGAGGAGGGCAAGCAGATCCTCGCCGCCGCGGGGAAGGCCAACTCCCGCACCCCGTGGGCGTCGGCCGGGTCGTCGTGGCAGGTGACGTTCCGGCCGTTCCTACCGGACGAGTCGACCTGCGCCGATCTGGCGCACCGGCCCTAGGCCACGCGGGCGCGGACCTGGTCGGCGTCGGGGTGGCCGAGGTCCTCGAGGATCGTGAGGGCGGCGAGCCAGCAGGCGCGGGCCTCGTCCTCGGCGCCCGCCGCCCGGTGCAGGTCACCGAGGTGGGTCTGGGTCTCCGACTCGCCGTAGCGGTCGCCGATCTCCCGCCACAGGTCGAGGGCCTGCCGGTAGCACTCGGCGGCCGGCTCGTGCTCGCCGAGCTGGTGGTGGATGAAGCCGATGCTGTCCCAGCTGTAGGCCTCGCCGGTGCGGTCCCCGATCCGCTGCTGCAGCTCCAGGGCCTGATGGCAGTAGTCGAGAGCCTCGCGGTGCTCGCCTGAGGCGGCGTAGGACCAGCCGAGGTTGGCCAGCGCCGCGCCCTGCCCGGCCTGGTCGCCGGTGGCGCGGAGCAGGTCCAGGGACCGCAGCAGGTGCTCGATCGCATCGCGCGGGCGAGCCTGCCGGTCGGCGATGAAGCCGAGGTTGCCGTGGACCCGGGCCCGGCCGGCGTCGTCGCCGATCCGCCCGTAACAGTCGAGGGCCAGCTCCAGGTGCGCGGCGGCGGCGTCGTAGTCCCGCATCCGGATGCAGGCCCGGCCGAGCTGGTGCGCGCTGACCGCCTCACCGGCGGCGTCGCCGGCCCGTTGCGCGGCGGTGAGCGCGATGCGCTGCGCGGCGAGCAGGTCCGGCCAGTGTCCGCGCCGGTCGAGGTGATCCACGAGGGTCCACGCCAGCCGCCACGCGTGCGCGTCGTGGCCCGTCGCGGCGGCCTGCCGCACCGCGGCGAGCAGGGTGTGGTGCTCCACGGCATACCAGGCGAGCGCCTGCGCCTCGGTGTCGAGCGCCCCGGCGGTGCCGATGCCCGGCAGCGGCGTGCGGTGGGGGTCGAGCAGCAGCGCGGCGGTGTGCGCGGTGCGCAGGTAGTGCTCCAGCAGGCGCAGCGTCGCCGCGTCCCGCTCGGCCGGCCCGTCGAGGGTGCCGGACAGTTCGGCCGCGTACGCGCGGAGCAGGTCGTGCGCGACGAACCGCCCCGGCGCGTGCTCGGTCAGCAGGCTGGCATGGGTCAGCTCGGCCAGGGCCCGGCGCGCGTCGGCAGGCTCACCGAGGACCGCGGTCGCGGCGGCCCTGCCGACATCCGGCCCCGGCGCGAGCGCGAGCAGCCGGAAGAGGCTCGCGGCGGGTGCGCTCAGCCGCTGGTACGACCAGGAGAACACCGACCTGACATCCGTCGCCGCGGCGGCGTCGCGCAGCACGGCGAGCCGCCCGCGCTCGGCCCGCAGCTCCTGGGCGAGCACGCTGAGCGGCAGGTCCGGGTGCGCGGCGCCGCGGGCGGCGACGACGACCAGCGCGAGCGGCAGCCGCGCGCACGCGTCGATGATCGCGTCGACCGCGGCCGGGTCGGCGGCGACGCGGGCCCGCCCGACGCGGGTGGCGAGCAGCCGCCGGGCCTCGTCGGCGGTGAGCAGGTCGAGCGTGACGGGCACCGCGCCGTCGGTGGCGACCAGCCCGGTGAGCTGGTTGCGGCTGGTGACGAGCACGAGGCTGCCGGATCCGCCGGGCAGCAGCGGCCGGACCTGCTCGGCGTGCGCGGCGTTGTCGAGCACGACCAGGACCCGTCGCCCGGTCAGGAGGCTGCGGTACAGGCCGATCCTGGCGTCGAGCTCCGCCGGGACCTGGTCGGGTGCGACCCCGAGGGCGGTGAGGAACGCCCGGAGCGTCTCGTCGGCGGTCACCTCGGCGGTGCCGCCGGTGCCGCCGGTGTCCCCTGTGTCCCCTGTGTCCCCGGGGCCGGCGGGTCCGAAGCCGCGCAGGTTCACGTACAGCTGGCCGTCGGGGAACCGGTCCGGGGCCTGTTCGATGACCCGGTGCGCCCAGTGCACGGCGAGGGCGGTCTTGCCGACCCCGGCGGTGCCGATGACGATGACGGTGCCGGCGTCGGCGGCCGCGTCGAGCCGGGCGATCGCCGTGTCCCGCCCGGTGAAGGCCGCCGGCTCGGCCGGCAGCTGCCGCGGGACGCCGTCGCCGCTCGACTCGGCCCGGCTGCGGTCCTCGGCCCGGCTGTGCTCCGCGGCCCGGTCGCGGGCGTCGGCGAGCGCGCCGAGCTCGTCCGGTGCGGCGTCGAGGAGCTGCACCAGGGCGTCGAAGCGGTCGGTCGGCGGCAGGATCTTGCCGGTGAAGTAGCCGCCGATGCTGCCGTGGGACCAGCCGGTGCGGCCGGCCAGCTCCCGGTAGGTCAACGGCGGGTCGCCGCGCCGGCGCGCCTGCCGCCGGCGCAGGTGCCGCAGCAGCTCGGCGAGGTCGTCGACGCTGGAGACGGAGGCCGCGTTCTTCAGCAGCGCGGCGCTGTCGCTGTCCACGATGGACGGGCGGGTCAGCTTCGCACGGGTGGGCCCGAGTCCATCAGGCGGTAGTTGGAGATCTCCCCCGGTTCATGGATCACGTCCGGCGGCCCCGGGTTGACGACCAGGACCGCGCCGAGCAGCAGGCCGACGGCGACAAAAAGTAAGGATCTGCGGGCCGACACCTTGACTCCCTACGGGATCAGTATGTTGAGGCCGCAGGATACCAACTCGCCACCAGTCATCGGGCCAGCTGGATGTGCCGTCTCCGGCACAACCGCGCCGCGGCGGCGTGGATAGGGTCGGTGGATGCGCGTCGAGGAGCTGCTGGCGTTGGACCGGGCCCACGTCTGGCACCCGTACGGGCCGATGCCCGGGCGCAGCGCCCCGCTCGTCGCGGCGTCCGCGCAGGGTGTCCGGATCCGTCTCGCCGAGCCGTTCGAGGGTCAGCACGAGCTGGTCGACGGGATGGCGTCGTGGTGGTCGGCGATCCATGGGTACCGGCACCCGGTCCTCGACGCGGCCGCGGCCGAGCAGCTCGGCCGGATGAGCCACGTGATGTTCGGCGGCTTCACCCACGAGCCCGCGGTCTCCCTGGCGGCACGGCTGGTCGAGCTGACCCCGCAGCCGCTGCGGCACGTGTTCTTCAGCGACTCCGGGTCGGTGTCGGTCGAGGTCGCGGTCAAGATGTGCCTGCAGTACCAGCGCTCGCTGGGCCGCCCGGCGAAGCGCCGCCTGTTGACCTGGCGCGGGGGGTACCACGGCGACACCTTCCACCCGATGTCGGTGTGCGACCCCGACGGCGGCATGCACAACCTGTGGTCCGGGGTGCTGCCGGCGCAGGTGTTCGCGCCGGAACCGCCGGCCGCGTTCGATCCCGCCTATGCTGCGGCGCTCACGGCCCTCATCCACGAGCACGCGCATGAGCTCGCGGCGGTCATCGTCGAGCCGGTCGTGCAGGGCGCCGGCGGGATGCGCTTCCACGCGCCGGAATACCTGCGGGTGCTGCGGGAGGCGACCCGCGCCGCCGGCGTCCTGCTGATCTTCGACGAGATCGCCACCGGGTTCGGCCGCACCGGCGCGCTGTTCGCCGCGGACCACGCCGGCGTGAGCCCCGACGTCATGTGCCTCGGCAAGGCGCTCACCGGTGGTTACCTGACCCTGGCCGCGACCCTGTGCACCGCCGAGGTCGCCGACGGCATCTCGCAGGGCGGCGTGCCGGTCCTCGCGCACGGCCCCACGTTCATGGCCAACCCCCTCGCGTGCGCGGTCGCTGGGGCGTCGGTCGACCTGCTCCTGGCCGGGGACTGGCAGGGCGACGTCAAACGGATCGAGACCGTGCTCCGCGCCGGCCTGGAGGAGGCGCGCGGCCTGCCGGGCGTCGCCGACGTGCGGGTCCTCGGCGGGATCGGGGTCGTGCAGCTCGACCACGAGGTCGACGTGGCCGCCGCGACCCGGGCGGCCGCCGCGCACGGGGTGTGGCTGCGGCCGTTCCGGGACCTGATCTACACGATGCCGCCGTACGTGACGACCGCCGACGAGCTGTCCATGATCTCGTCGGCGGTCGTCGCGGCGGCTGCCGCGGGCTGAGCCGTTACCGGCCCTGCAGCGACTTCACGTTGTCGCCGAAGGTCCAGTTCTTCGAGCCGTCCCAGTTGATCGACCAGGTCATCAGGCCCTTGAGCTGGGTGTTGTACGCCTGCGACACCAGCGACGGGGTCATGTAGCCGCCACCCGCGCCGGACTGGGCGGGCAGGCCCGGGACCTGCTTGTCGTAGGGCACCCGGATCGTGACGCCCTGGATGGTCAGGCCGCTGTTGAGGCAGTTCGTCTGCACCTGGAAGCCCTGCACGGTGCCGGCCGAGTAGGAGTCACCCGCGCACCCGTACATGCTGCCGTTGTAGTACTGCATGTTGAGCCACCAGAGCCGGCCGTTGTCCACGTACTTCTTGATGATCGGCAGGTAGGAGCCCCAGATCGAGCCGTAGGTGACGCTGCCGCCGGTCACGTACGCCGTCTCCGGCGCCATCGTGAGGCCGAAGTTCGACGGCATCTGCGCGAGCACCCCGTCGATGATCCGGATCAGGTTCGCCTGCGACGTCGACAGCGTGCTGATGTTGCCGCTGCCGGTCAGCCCGGTCTCGATGTCGATGTCGATGCCGTCGAAGTTGTACGTCCGCAGGATCGGCACGATCGTCGCGACGAACCGGTCCGCGACCGCGCTGGAGCTCAGGTCGATGCCGGCCGCGGCACCACCGATCGACATCAGGATCGTCGCGCCGGCCGCCTTCGCCGCGCACATCTCAGCGGGCGTGGACACCTTGACGCCGGCGTCCATGCCGTTCTCCCACAGCACGGTGCCGTCGGACCGGATCACCGGAAACGCCGCGTTGATCACGTTGTAGCCGTGCTGCTTGATCCGCGCGTCGGTGATCGGGATCCAGCCGAGCCCCGGGTGGACGCCGTTGGACGCGCCGTCCCAGTTCTCCCAGTACCCCTGCAGCACCTTTCCGCCGGGCCGCGACTTCACCGCGCAGGTGTTGCCACCCGGCGGCGTCGACGTGGAGGGGCTGGAGCTCGGGGTGCGGCTCGGGCTCGGGCTGGTGCTCGGGGTGCGGCTCGGGCTCACGCTCGGCGACGGGCTCGCCGTGCGCGACGGCGACGCGCTGGGCGTGCCGCCGGTGCAGGCGCCGAGGTCCTTCCACAGCGAGGGGGTGGCGGCGGGGTTCCAGCCGGCACCGACGTACGCGGTGTGGGTGACAAGGGCCTGGTACAGCTTGCCGCCGTAGGTGACCTGCGTCCCCGCGGTGTACGTGTTGCCCTCCGCCCAGCCGGGCGCCGAGCACGTGACGGCCGCTGCGGCGTTGCTGGCCGCCTCCGCCTGCGTGACGGTGGCCATCACCAGACCCGCCACGAGCGTCACCGCCGCGCCGGCGATCAGGGCAAATGTTCGACGTTGCGCTCTCATTGGCGAGCCCTCCACATCGATGGAATCGATGGGCAGGGAGCGTATCAGTTAAGTTTCTTTCACAAAAGAAGTACCTCTATGTGCGCAGGTCGTGGCGTTGCGCTGTTAACCCTTCTTTAAGAACCGTCACGCAGACGGGCCGGCTGGCCCGTCGCGGCCCGGGGCGGAAGACGGCGAAGACACCGTGGATTTGTGTCCACTTCCTGAGCGGTTCTGTTGATTTCCGTGTGACATCGTTAGCATGCGCATCAACATTTGCCGATCCCTGACCGCCAACCAGGGTCGGTCTCCGTCCGCCAAGGAGAACCCTCATGCCCGCAACACGCCACCGGCGGAGGCTGCTCACCGCGGCCCTCGCCGCGCTGCTCGGCCTCGGGACGGCGATGTCCGCCGCACCGCCGGCCGCGGCCGCGCCCGCCCAGCCCGCACCGCTGAACACGCCGTGGACCAGCCAGGCGCTCACCGGCCAGCCGCTGCCGGAGTACCCACGCCCGCAGATGACCCGGCCCGACTGGCTCAACCTCAACGGTGAGTGGCAGCTGCGCCAGTCGACCACCAACGACAACCCCGTCTTCGGCCAGACCCTGCCGGAGCGGGTCAACGTCCCGTTCCCCGTGGAGTCGGCGCTCTCCGGGATCAAGCGGCCCGCGAACGACAACCGGCTGTACCTGTTCTACCGGCGCACCTTCACGGTGCCGGCCGGCTGGGCCGGGCGGCGCGTCCAGCTGCACTTCGGCGCGGTCGACTGGCAGGCCACCGTGTGGGTCAACGGGGTGCAGGTCGGCGGGCACACCGGCGGCTACGACCGCTTCGAGTTCGACATCACGCCGCAGCTCAACGGGGGCACCAACGAGCTGATCGTGCGGGCCTACGACCCGACGGACACCCCCGGGCTGAACATCGCCCGGGGCAAGCAGGTGCGCAACCCGGGCGGCATCATGTACACGCCGTCGTCCGGGATCTGGCAGACCGTGTGGATGGAGCCGACGCCGACGTCGTCGATCTTCAGCGCCGACCTGTACCCCAACCTCGCCAACAACACGCTGCGGGTCCGGGTCTTCACGCGGGGCGACGTCACCGGGCACTCCGTGCTCGCCGAGGCGCTCGACGGCACGACCGTGGTCGGCACCGCGACCGGTGGTTTCACCGAGTTCAGCGTCCCGGTGCCCAACGCGCGCCGCTGGTCGCCGGACGATCCGTTCCTGTACAACCTGCGGCTCTCGCTGCGCAACGGCGCCGGCGCGACCGTCGACCAGACCATGCACTACTTCGGCATGCGGGAGGTCGGCAAGGCCGTGGTCAACGGCCGGCTGGTGCCGACGCTCAACGGGCAGTTCGTGCTCCAGACCGGCGTGCTCGACCAGGGTTTCTGGCCCGACGGGCTCTACACGGCGCCGACCGACGCGGCCCTGGCCGGGGATCTGCAGAAGATCAAGGACCTCGGGTTCAACATGGTCCGCAAGCACATCAAGGTCGAGCCGCAGCGCTGGTTCTACCACGCGGACCGGCTCGGGCTGCTGGTGTGGCAGGACATGCCGAGCATGGGCGAGGCGCCCGGCACCGCGGCGCAGCACGCGCAGTGGGAGACCGAGGTCGGCCAGATCGTCGACGAGCACCGGTCGTCACCGGCGGTGATCGTGTACGTGCCGTTCAACGAGGGCTGGGGCGAGTGGAACCTCGCCGACACGACCCGGGTCGTGCAGAACGTCAAGAACCAGGACCCGACCCGCCTGGTCAACCCGCACAGCGGCTACAACTGCTGCTCGTCCAAGGGTGACCCCGGCAACGGCGACATCCAGGACTGGCACTGGTACGTCGGCCCGAACTCCCCCACCCCGACGAGCACCCGCACCGCGGTCCTCGGCGAGTACGGCGGGCTTGGCGTGCGCTCGGCCGGCCACGAGTACAGCCCGAACGGCGGGTTCTTCATCTACGAGACGCACCCGAACGGCACGTCGGCGACCGACCGGTTCGTGAGCCTCCAGCAGCAGGCGCTCGGCCTGATCTACACGCGAGGGCTCGCCGGGCTGGTCTACACGCAGCCCTTCGACGTCGAGGGCGAGGTCAACGGCTTCTGGACCTATGACCGGCAGGTGCTGAAGTTCGACCAGACGAAGGTCCGCAACGCCAACCAGCAGCTCATCGCCGCGTCGAAGCGGCTCAACACGGCGGGCCCGCCGCCCGGGCGCAACATCACCGGTCCGGGCGGCAAGTGCGTGGACGTCGCGTCGGACGACAGCGGCGGCAACGGCGCCGCGGTCCAGCTGTGGGACTGCCAGCTCAACGCCGTCGACCAGCGCTGGTCGTGGGACGGCAGCGCGCTGCGCACCCTCGGCCGCTGTCTGGACGCGACCGGCAACGGTACCGCCAACGGCACGCTGATCCAGTTGTGGGACTGCAACGGCGGCGGCGCGCAGCAGTGGGTGCCGCAGACCAACGGCTCGCTGCGCAACCCGCAGTCGGGCCGCTGCCTGGACTCCCCGAGCGGCTCGACCGCCAACGGCGCCAGGCTGCAGCTGTGGGACTGCAACGGCAGCGGCGCGCAGGGCTTCCGCCTCGGCGGCGGCTCGCCGGGCGCGACGTTCGTCAACGGCCCGGCCGGCCAGTGCGTCGACGTCGCCGCCGACGACACCGGGGGCAACGGCGCCGCCGTGCAGCTGTGGGGCTGCCAGCCGCACGCCGTGGACCAGCACTGGGCGTGGGACGGCACGGCGCTGCGCACGCTGAACCGGTGCCTGGACGCGACCGGCAACGGCACCGCCAACGGCACCCTGATCGAACTGTGGGACTGCAACGGCGGCGGCGCCCAGCAATGGGTGCCGCAGGCCGACGGCTCGCTGCGCAACCCGCAGTCGGGCCGCTGCCTGGACTCGCCGAACGGCTCCGTCGACAACGGCGCCCGGCTCCAGCTGTGGGACTGCAACGGCAGCGCCGCGCAGACGTTCCTCAAGCAGTAACCAGCGGCGCGGGGGCCGCGAGCTGCGGCCCCCGCGAACCGCGATTTGTCAAGAGTTGACAAAACTCGATATGGGCGCGAATCTCCGTATGGACGTCCGCACCCCGCCCCATCAAATCCAGCCCCATCAAGGCGCCGCCCCGCCAGGCGCGCTCGTGTCACCCACCTCGGCATATCGACAGGTGGTGATGGCTCGCGTGCTGACAACGTTGACAACGCTGGTGGTGGGCGGCGGCGAGACAACCCTCACCGAAACGGCAGGTTGCCGCATGACCATCCGCCACCCCCGCAGAACACCCCGCAGACGCACCTGGTTCGCGGCGGCCGCCCTCGTCGCCGGCCTGATCGGCGCCACCGTGTTCACCGAGCCCGCGTCCGCCGCCGCCGGCGACTGGTCGACCGGCTTCGAGTCCGGCGAACCGCAGCCGACCTGGACCAACAGCGTCGAGAACAGTAACGGCATCGGCGGTTACTGCTGCGCACTGACCGGTATGGAGAGCACCCCGGGCACCGGGACGGCCCACGGCGGGACGACCGCGCTGCTGTACTCCGGCAACGACCTGAGCGCGACGACGTCCTTCTCGTACAACCGGGTCTTCGATGTCGACATCCCGGTCGGTGCGGCCAGCACGCTGTCCTACTGGGTGTACCCCCAGTCCGGCGGCCACCTCGACGTCGCCGTCGACCTGATGTTCACCGACGGCACCAACCTGCGCGACTCCGGCGCGGTGGACCAGTACGGCGTCCGGGTCCACCCGACGTTCCAGGGCAACGGCTCGACCCTCGGCTTCGACCGCTGGAACTTCGTCACGTCGAACATCGGCGCGGTCCGGGCCGGCAAGACGATCGACCGGATCATGGTCGCCTACGACCAGCCGCTCAACACCGGGCTGTTCCGCGGCTGGTTCGACGACATCCAGATCCGCGCCGACGGCGGCACTGCCGGCCGGCTGTCGGACTACGTCGACACCCGGCGCGGCTCCAACTCGACGTTCAGCTACTCGCGCGGCAACACGTTCCCCGGCACCACGGTCCCCAACGGCTTCAACTTCTGGACGCCGGTGACCAACGGCAACAGCGACGGCTGGCTGTACGAGTACTCCAAGACGACCGTGCAGGGCTTCGCGATCAGCCACCAGCCGAGCCCGTGGATCGGCGACTACGCGCAGCTGCAGGTCATGCCGATGACCGGCGCGGTGAAGTCGACGCCGGACGCGCGCAAGTCGAACTTCAGCCACGCCAACGAAGTCGCCAAGGCGCACTACTACAAGACCCAGCTCGACACGTACGGGATCACCGCGGAGATCGCGCCGACCGACCACGCCGGCGTGATGCGCTTCCGCTTCCCGTCCGCCGCCGAGTCGGTGATCCTGTTCGACACCGTCGACAGCGCCAGCGGCTCGCTGACGGTTAACACCGGCGCGCAGACCATCTCCGGCTCGATCAACCACCGCGGCCAGCAGATGTACGTCTCCGCGACGGTGGACAAGGCGATCGCCGCGTCCGGGACGATCACCGGGCAGGGCGCGACCAGCTGGATCCGCTTCGCGACCGCCGCCAACGAGCAGGTGACCCTGAAGATCGGCACCTCGTTTATCAGCGTCGCCCAGGCCGCCGCGAACCTCAGCCAGGAGGTCGGCTCGAAGAGCTTCGACACGGTCCGCGAGGACGCCGCGACGCTGTGGGACAACACGCTCGGCAAGGTCCGCATCGAGGGCGCCACCAGCGACAGCCAGACCACGTTCTACTCGAACATGTACCGGTCGTTCATGTACCCGAACAACCGCTCGGAGATGGTCGGCGGGGTCCGCAAGTACCAGAGCCCCTACGACAACACGCTGCACGACGGCCAGATGTACGTGAACAACGGCTTCTGGGACACGTCCCGGGCGGTGTGGCCGCTGTACACGCTGCTCGCGCCGACGAAGACCGGCGAGATGCTCGACGGGATCGTCAACGCGTACAAGAACTTCGGCTGGACGCCGCGCTGGACCGGGCCGGGATCGATCGACATCATGGTCGGCACCAACCAGGACCTGGCGTTCGCCGACGCGTACATGAAGGGCGTGCGCAACTTCGACTACCAGGCGGCGTACGCGTCGATGGTGAAGAACGCGAGCACCTATTCGGGCGCCGGCAACAAGGGACGCAAGGGCATCCAGACGTCGGTGTTCAAGGGGTACGTGGCGACCGACGTCCTCGGTGAGTCGGCGGCGTGGACGCTGGAGGACGCGGCCAACAACTTCGGCATCGCGCAGATGGGGCAGGCGCTCGGATACACCGAGGACGCGGCGTACTTCCGCAACCAGGCCCTCGACTACACGAACCTGTTCTCGCAGTCGGTCGGCTTCTTCCGCGGCAAGCAGAGCAACGGCTCGTGGCGCACCACCGACGCGAACTTCAAGCCCAACGAGTGGGGCTGCGAGTTCACCGAGGGCGCGCCGTGGCACTACGCGACCGCGGCGCCGCAGGACCCGAACGGCATGGCCAACCTCTACGGCGGCAAGGCCCAGCTGTCCGCGAAGATCGACGCGGTGCTCGCCGCGCCGCGGGACTTCCTGCCCGGCTGCTACGGCGGGACGATCCACGAGATGTCCGAGGCGTACGACACGAACATGGGCCAGTACGCGCACTCCAACGAGCCCATCCACCACATGCTGTACATGTACAACTACGCCGGCACCCCGGCGAAGACGCAGAACCAGGTCCGGCGCGTGCTGACCACCCTGTACAACTCGGGCGCCGGCACCGGCAACGGCTACCTCGGCGACGAGGACAACGGTGAGATGTCGGCCTGGTACGTCTTCTCCGCGGCGGGCTTCTACCCGGCGCGGATGGGCTCGACCGACTACACGATCGGCGCGCCGCTGCACCCGAAGACCACGCTGACCCTGGAGAACGGCAAGATCTTCACGGTCAACGCGCCCGGCGTCAGCGACACCAACCGGTACATCCAGAGCGCCACCCTCAACGGCGTCACCTACACGAAGAACTACCTGACCCACGCCGACCTCACCGCCGGCGGCACGCTCAGCTTCGTGATGGGCCCGAACCCGTCGTCGTGGGGCACCGGCGCCTCGGACATCCCGGGTTCGATGACCACCGGTACCGCGGCACCGGTGCAGCTCAAGGACCGGGCCACCGGCAGCACCGTCACCGCCACGGCGGAGAACGGCACCGCCGAGGGCCGCGCCATGCTCGTCGACGACACGTCGATGACGAAGTGGCTGGCGTTCGCGACCACGGCCACGATCACCTGCCAGCTGACGGCGTCGGCGACGCTCAAGCAGTACACGCTGACGTCCGCCGACGACGTGCCGGGCCGCGACCCGAAGAACTGGGTCGTGCAGGGCTCCAACGACGGCGTCACCTGGACGACGGTCGACACCCGCACCAACATCGACTTCGTCGACCGGCGGCAGACCAGGGCCTTCGTCATCCCGAACACGACCAGCTACAGCCGCTACCGGATCCAGGTGACCGCCAACCACGGCGCCGCCGAGACCCAGCTGGCGGAGTTCGAACTGCTCGCCTGACGGTGCAGCTGCAGGAGGGCGGTCACCGTGTGACGGTGGCCGCCCTTCACCGCATCCGGGACGGGCTCAGCCGGTCCTCGATCAGCGCGGCGAGGTCGGTGGTCTCGTCGTCGTGCCGCACTGCGAACCGGTGCCCGCCGTCGCGCGCGGTTTCCAGCAGGACGTCGACGCCGACCGGGTTGGCCACGCACGTCAGCCGCACCGGCCCGGCGACGTCCGGGGCCATGCAGTCGAACCACTGCAGGAACGGGTCGCTCTGGCGCACGCCGGGCACCGCGCCCTGGCGCACCTCACTGTGCGGGAAGGTCCAGCCGAGCCGCCGCAGCGCGTCCAGCACCCGCCACTGCCCGGGCGTCGGGTGCACGGTCACCGGGGTCACGCCGACGTCGCGGGTCTCCCCTTCGACGGTGATCGTGGTCCGCAGGCGCACCGAGACCGCCGGCAGGTGCCCGCCCGCGAGCTGCGTGAACGGCGTCTCCCACGGCAGCGGCTGCTCGAACGGAATCGACCGGCTCCGCCCCGCCGCGAGGGTGAACCCCGCGGACACCTGGCACCGCAGGAAGTCGACCTCGACGCCGCTGACGACGGTCATGAGCGTCACGGTGACCCCGTCGACGGCTTTGGCGTGGCGCGCCCCGCTGAGGTGGACGTGCCCCGCGGCCATCGTCCCCGGCCGCACTCCGCGCTCGTCGAGCATCGCCGATCCGAACATTCGATGCTCCTCGCACGTGCCGTGACAGAATCCGACACTAGCACGTGCCACTGTATGGTTCCTCGACCGAACGCCCGATCATGCCAGCTCAGCACCTTGCGCAACGGCCATCACTGAAGAGCGCGCCCACCGACGCATTTGAGGGGGTGTGGGTGGAGCGAAGCTCCCCCGCTGGGGAGCGGAGCGAAGCGAGCGCGAGAACGCGGAAACCTCAACGGCAAGAGGCCCCCGCCGCAAAGCAGGGGCCTCTCAGGTTGTAGCGGGGACAGGATTTGAACCTGCGACCTCTGGGTTATGAGCCCAGCGAGCTACCGAGCTGCTCCACCCCGCGTCGGCTTGTTCAGATTAGCGCACGTGTGTCATGAGTTCCAAATCGCTTACGGGTGACCGTGTTCGGCGTCACGCCGGTGGTGCGGAGGCGCCGCCGCACCGGGGTGCGGCGGCGCCTCCGTCGATCAACCGGACGGGGCCGGTGAGACCGTCACCGATGGCGACGGATTGGCACTCGTCGACGTGCTGGGTTGCGGGCTCGGTGAGGCGCTCGTCGACGGGGACGGCGTCGCCGCCTTCACCGCCGCCTCATAGCGCCCGATCGCGTCCTGCAGCGCCTTGAGCGCCCGGCCGTACGCCTCGGGGTCGCCCGAGATCTGCGCGGCCTTCAGGTCGGCGAGCGCCTTGTTCATGGCGGCGATCGCCTCCTGTACCTGCGGCGAACCGCCCTGGCTGCCCGTCTGCGGGGTGCCCGGGTCCGTGTTGTCACCGGAGCCGGGCACGGGTGCCTGCCCCGTCGCCTGTTTCACCAGCTCGGCCAGGCCGTCGGCCAGGTTGTTGGCGTAGGCCTTGTAGTTCGGGCCGTAGGCGACCAGGACCTTCTGCAGCGTCGGGAACGTCTTGTCGCTCTTCGTCCGCAGATAGATCGGCTCGACGTACAACATGCCCTCGGCCACCGGCAGGGTGAGCAGGTTGCCGTAGATGACCTCGGAGTTGTTCGAGCTGAACTGGGTGATCTCGCGTCTGGCCTCGGCGATGCCGGTCATGGCGCTGTGCATCTGCGCCGGGCCGAGGGTCGCCGTGTCCGGTGGCAGCTCCAGGATCTCGAACACGGGTTTGCCGTCGACGTACGACGCGGACATCAGCGCCGCCAGGTTGCCCCGGCTGCGGGGTGCCAGCGCGGTGGTGAGCTGGAACCGGGACTGATCCTGGTTGGGCAGCTTGGCCACGATGTAGTACGGCGGCTGGTCCGCGGTCGGGTTCGCCGGGTTCTTCGGCACCTCCCAGAAGTCCTGACCGGAGAAGAAGCCGTTCGGCGTGGTGACGTGGAAGCGGCTGAGCAGGTCACGCTGGACCTTGAACTGGTCCTCCGGGTAGCGCAGGTGATCCATCAGCGACGGCGTGATGGCCGAGCGCGGCTTGACCAGCTTGTTGCCGAACGCCTTGTTCCACGCCTTCAGGATCGGGTCGGTCTCGTCGAACGCGTAGAGGCTGACCTCGCCGGTGTACGCGTCGACGGTCGCCTTCACCGAGTTGCGCAGGTAGGACACGTCCTGGCGCGGCTCGGGGAACATCCGGCTGTTGGTCGAGGAGTCCTGGATCGCGGTGTTCCAGTCGATGCGCTGCGCGTACGGGTACGTCGCCGACGTGGTGTAGCCGTCGACGATCCACTGGATCCTGCCGTCGACGACCGCCGGGTACGGGTCGCTGTCCAGCGTCAGGAACGGTGCGATCTTGCGGACCCGGTCCTCGGGGTCACGCACGTACAGCACCTTCGAGTTGTCGTTGAAGACGCCCGAGAGCAGGAAGTTCGTCTCGCGGAAGTAGGCGGCGTAGAGCAGCCGGCGCCAGTACGAGCCGACCTTGACCCCGCCGGAGCCGTCGTAGCTGGAGTACTGGTCGCCGGTGTTGCCGGTGGGCCGGTCGAACTCTGCACCCGCGCCGCCGACGGACCGGCCGGTGATCGCGTAGACCTCGCCCATCTGCTCGCCGTAGTAGATCCGCGGCTCCTTGACCGGGATCAGGTCGGTCGACGACGCGCACTGCTGGCCCTGGTCGCCGACCGGCTTGGTCTGCTCGGTGAGGAAGCCGGAGACGTAGAACGGCTGCCCGTTGCAGACGACCTGGTTGGCCGGCGCCGCGACGAACCCGAACCCGTGGGTGTAGACCGAGTGCCGGTTCTGCCAGTTGTTCTGCTGCAGCTGCGCGTAGTTGATCTCACGGACGCCGACGACGTAGTCCTGCGTCTTGCCGCCGAGGGTGTACCGGTCGATGTCGAGCTTTGGGTTGAACTCGTAGAAGCCGCGGACCTGCTGCTGCTGCGTGTACGTCTCGCCGACGACGGTCGGGTCGAGCAGGCGGATGCTGGTGACCGTCTCGTCGACCGACGGCAGGTTGGTCGGTGGTTTCTCCGCTTTCGACGCATATGGTTTGACCTGGACGGTGTTCAACCCATAAGCCAGCCTCGTGGCGTCGATGCTGCGCTGGAAGTACTCGGCCTCCTTCTGCAGCTGGCTCGGCTTCACCGTGAACGACTGCACCGCGGCCGGGTAGATGCCGCCGACCGCGACCGCGGACAGCGCCAGCAGGCCCAGCGACAGTCCCGGCCAGACGAGGTTGCGCATGAACGCGTTGGAGAACACCAGGATCGCGATCGCCACGACGATCGAGATCCAGGCGAGGATCTCCTTCGCCGGCAGCAGCGCGTTGACGTTGGTGTAGCCGGCGCCGTACAGGTCCTGGGTGGGGAACTTGTCCAGCAGCAGCCCCCGCCGGTCCAGGTAGTACGCCGCGGCCTTGAGCAGCACGAACGTGGCGACCAGCGCGGTCAGGTGGGCGCGCGCCGCGGTCGTCATCCGCTCGCCGGCGCCCTGCAACCGCACCCCGCCGAACAGGTAGTGCAGGGCGAGGGCACCCAGCAGTGAGAAGACCACCGCGGTGAAGGCGACGCCCAGCACGTACCGCCAGAACGGGTATTCGAACACGTAGAAGCTCAGGTCGACGTGGAACTGCGCGTCGGTCTGCCCGAACGGCGTGCTGTTGCTGAACAGCAGCCACTCCTGCCAGTGCCCCTGCGCGGACAGCCCGGAGAACAGCCCGATGAGCCCGGCGACGGCGACGACCCAGATCGTCATGTGCGGCAGCAGGAAGAGCCGGTAACGGTCCAGCGCGTGCTGCTCGGCGGAGTGCGGCCGCAGCAGCGGACGGGTCCGGTATGCCAGGTAGAGGTTGCCGGCGATGACGAGCCCGACCGCGGCCCCGAAGATCAGGAACATCCACAGGCGGGTCGTGAGCACCGTCGAGAAGACGCCGGTGTATTTGACCTCGGAGAACCACAGATAGTCGGCCCAGGCCCCGACGACCCGGTCGAAGAGGGTGAAGAGCAGGAAGACGACCGCCAGCACGACGATCGTGACCCGACCGCGTCGGCTCACCCTGGTCATCGGATTACGCATTACCACGGTCGGCTCCGCCCGTTCGCGTATGGAAACCCGTTCAGCGTAGTCATGGACTACACACGGGAGGTGTACGACCGGCCCGCAACTGCTCGAGCGCGGCGAGCGCCTCGTCGGCGCTGCTGACCTTGATCAATGGCAGGCCCGGCTGGGCATTGGCGACTGCCTCCGCACAGTTGGCCGCCGGGGTGAGGAAGACCTTGGCCTTCGCCGCCTTCGCCGCGACCAGCTTCTGCGGGATCCCGCCGATCGGCCCGACGTTGCCCTCGTCGTCGATGGTGCCCGTGCCGGCGATGACGATCCCGCCGGTCAGGTCCTCTTCCTTGATGGTGTCGATGATGCCGAGCGTGAACATCAGCCCGGCCGACGGCCCGCCGATGCGGTCCAGCTGGATCGACAGCTGGAACGGGTGCGGCTGCGACGTCTTGGCCACGACGCCGAGGCGCGGGGTGCCGTCGTCGGCGGCCTTCGTCGCCACGGTGGCGGTGCGCTTCTCGGTGCCGCGGGTGAACTCGAGCTGCCGTGGCGTCCCGGCCGGCTTGGCCCGCACCAGCTCGGTGAGCTTGGCCAGGGACGTCACCGGGGTGCCGTCGATGGCGGTGATGACGTCGCCCTTCTCCAGCTGCCCCTCGGCCGGGAAGCCGGCGGACACCTCGTCGACCGCGACCAGGACCGGATAGCCGAGTTTGCGCAGCGCGACCGTCTCCGCCGAGGACTGCGACGCCTGGAAGTCCTTCTTGTTGTCTTCCTCGACCTGCTGCTCCGTGCGGTTCGGCGGGTAGATCAACTCACGCGGCACCACCGCGCGGTCCTTCTGCCACCAGCCGATCATCGCCTCGAGCAGCGTCATCTCCGGCTGCACCGACACCGTCGTCATCCGCAGCTGCCCCGCCGACTTCGTGACCGGCGCACCACTGACATTGATGATCGGCTTGCCGTCGTCGCCGGCGCCGAGCGTGTTGTAGGTCGGCCCGGGGCCCATCTCGACGTAGGGCACCCTCAGCTCGGTCGTCTGCCAGGACAGCAACAGCAGCAGCAACGCGCCGACCAACACGGTCACGCCACGACGTCTCATGGCGGCGAGCCTAGCGCTCTCAGTTTTCGTACATGGGAAGCGAGTACCTTTGGGACATGCCCGCAGACATCCCGTTCGGCTTCGGTCCGCCCGGCGGCGAGGTGCCGGATCCGAACGATCCGCGCCAGATGCAGCAATTCCTGAGCCAGCTGCAGCAAATGTTCGCCACGCCCGGCGGCGGACCGGTCAACTGGGATCTGGCCCGCCAGCTCGCGCAGGCCCACCTGACGGGCGGCGGACCCGCCGGCGGGCTCGCCCAGTTCCCGGTCGGCTTCGCGATGCCCGGCACCGTGGTTACGCCACCAGCGAACACAGACGATCCCGACGCGGCGAAGCCCGTCGGTGACCCGTCGGTCACGCCGGCCGAGCGGGCCGCGGTCGTCGAGGCGCTCCGCCTGGCGGACCTGTGGCTCGACCCGGAGTCGGCGCTGCCCTCCGGGGTTCGCGCGACCGCCGCCTGGAGCCGGGGCGAGTGGCTCAACACGACGCTGCCCGTCTGGCGCAAGCTCTGCGACCCGGTCGCCGCCCGCATGGTCTCGGCGATGACGGAGCTGGTGCCGGAGGAGATGCGCGCCCAGATGGGCCCCATGACCTCCATGGTCGCCTCGCTCGGCAGCGCCCTGCTCGGCGGCCAGCTGGGCACGGCGCTGGGCTCGCTCGCCGCCGAGGTCCTCTCCGCCGGCGACATCGGCCTGCCCCTCGGCACCGCCGGCACCGCCGCGCTCGTCCCGGCCAACATCGCCGAATACGGCCGCGGCCTGGAGATCCCCGACGACCAGGTGCGCCTCTATGTCGCCCTGCGCGAGGCCGCCCACCAGCGGCTCTTCGGCCACGTCCCGTGGTTGCGCAGCCACGTCTTCGCCGCCGTCGAGGCGTATGCCGCCGGCATCCACGTCGACCGCGAGGCGATCGAGGAGGCGATGAGCCGCATCGACCCGGCGACCCTCGGCAGCGACCCGCAGGAGCTCGTCCTGGAGGGCATCTTCACGCCCGAGGACACGCCGCAGCAGCGGGCCGCTCTCGCCCGGCTGGAGACCGCGCTCGCCCTCATCGAGGGCTGGGTCTGCCACGTCGTCGACCGCGCCGCCGGCGACCGGCTCCCCGACGTGATCCGCCTCTCCGAGGCCTTCCGGCGCCGCCGGGCCGCGGGCGGGCCGGCCGAGCAGACCTTCGCCGCCCTGGTCGGCCTCGAGCTGCGCCCCCGCCGCCTCCGCGAGGCGACGGCCCTGTGGGCGGCCCTGGCCGAGCACCGCGGCGTCGCGGGCCGCGACGCGCTCTGGGACCACCCCGACCTCCTGCCGGACGAGGAGGCGTTCGCGGATCCGGACCTGTTCGCCCGGACGCAGCTGGACCTGAGCGACCTCGGCTTCAACGACAGCGACCTCGGCTTCAACGACGAGACCGGCGACCCGCCGAAGGGCGACCCGCCGAAGGGCGACCCGCCGAAGGAAGAGGGCGACGCCCCGAAGGAATAGCCGCTCGCCCGGGGCGGGCGCTCGCCGGGGTGGCCGGGTGATTGCACGGCCACCCGGTCCGGGGCGCCGGGCAGGTTCATCGCGACCCTACCCCACCGATGGAAATTGATCTCCGGCCGCGTCGCTCTGCGTAGTTTACGCTGCCCACATCCGCCACCGCGAGTTGCCCGTCCGTGTCGGACAGGTTACCCGGTGTCGCGGCAGCCAGGGTGGCGGTCAGGAGAGCAGGGAGCGGGTGGCGTCCCAGCCGTCGAGACCCATGTCCAGGTGACGCAGGTCCTCGGGGCTGCGCAGGCGGTGCCAGCCCGGCGCGGCTGCCACCATCGTCGGCTCCGGGGCGGGGCGGCGGGCGGTCACCACGTCGCCGGTCTCCGGGTCGAGGTCGGGCAGCCAGGACGGCACCGGCAGGCGGGTCGCCAGGCCCAGCAGCCCGCCACCGGCGGCGGGCGCCACCGCGACGGTCCGGGTGGACAGCGGGCGGATCATCTTGCCGATCAGCATCGCCGGGAGGTCGGGGGCGTCGGCCATGAGGACGACGGCGCGCTCGTGACCATCGGCGGCGGCCGCTTCGAGGGCGGCGCGGATCGACAGTGAGGGCAGCTCATACTGCGGCATGCTCGGCCACGCGATCTTCGAGGCGAGCGGCAGGTCGGCGGCGAGCGCGGCGATGGCCGGCTGGATCAGCGGCAGCGGGGCGACCAGGTCGACGACGTCCTCGGCGAGCGCGGCGCGCCACGAGGCCGGGTCGATGCCGGGCGGCGACCAGGGGGTGGGCACGAGCAGCACGATCACCGCCGCGGAGACAGCCGGGACGGTCATTCAGTGATCCCAAGACCTGCGGCCGCTGACACCCCCTCAAGATACCCCCGCGCCCGCTCCGACTTCGGATAGCGGCCGACGAGCGCCCAGAAGGCGGCGCTGTGGTTGGGGATGACCAGGTGTGACAGCTCGTGCAGCAGCACGTAGTCGATCACCCAGTCGGGCATCTCCTGGACCCGGTGCGAGATCCGGATGGTACCGTCTGCCGGCGTGCACGACCCCCAGCGCCCGTTCTGATTCTGCACCCAGCGCACGCTGGTCGGACGGGCGGCGTTGGGGTGATCGGGCAGGTAGCGGGCGGCCAGCCGTTGGGCGCGGGCCGTCAGCTCGGTGTCGGTGCGCCTGGCCCGTTGCTCGCGGACAGCGAGCCGCTCCAGCATTCGATCGACCCACTCGCGCTCCTCCGCTCGGGAGAACTGCGCGGGGATCAGCACGACGACCCGCTCACCATCACGGTAAGCGGACACCGTGCGACGGCGGCGCTTGCTGCGCCGCACCTCGATGACCGGCTTACGTGTCATGCCGGCCCCTCAGGGTACCGCTCACGGAGGAACGCTAGCCGGAAACGGCCATCCCTCCGCAAGGGCCAATCTCGCGGAGGGCGCCCGTATGTCACCCATTCGTGGCGGCTCGCCGGAAAGATTCCACCGGTTGTCGGCCCTGGTGGGGCCACTCGGCGGCATTTCATCCACAGCAACCCACACCGTTGCCCACACAGTTATCCCCAGCCTGTGCATAGTGTGTAGCGTGCGGTTAGAGGAAGATCTTCCGATTACGCTCGGCGTGTCCCGTCTTACCGCACTTTCCCCGAGTGTCCGACAAGGCACACTCACCACGTCGACCTAGCTGGTCAGCACCGGTGCGCGCAAGGGCACCGGACCGAGATGAGGAGGGCATCGTGGCCGAGACGTACAACGGCTACTGCGTCAAGTGCAAGGAGAAGCGGGACTTCGAGGGCGAGATCGCGATCTCGAAGACGGGCATGAAGATGGCCAAGGGCGCCTGCCCGGTCTGCGGCACGACGGTCAACCGGATCCTCGGTAAGGCCTGAGACACGCAGGCAGGCACGGCCTGAGACGCAGACAAAGGAACCGGGCCGTACACATCAGGCTCCTCGCCGCCCCCCGCCCGGCGCGTGAGCCCCGAGATCGTCGCGCTAGAGCAGCAAGGTTGGCCCGCGCGGTATGAAGCGTTTGCGCCTTTCGCTGTGGACAACTCGGCGGCTGGCTGTGGACAAGTCCGGCCGGCGGTGGATATCCCTGTGGACAACCACCCCGGCCGGAGTCCGCGCCGGTGGCAGTCTCGCCGGTCATGCGACCGACACTCCTGCCGAACCTGCGCCGCCTCTGGCGGGACGCGTCCACCGTCCAGCTCGGCACCGACCCCGCCGGCGCCGTCGTGCTGCACCTGCGCCGGCCGGAGCTGGCCCGGGTGCTGGACCTGCTGGACGGCGCGCACACCGAGCCCGCGGTCCTCGCCGCCGGTGAGGCGCTCGGGCTCGCCGCGGCGGAGGTGCTCAGCCTCGTGCAGACCCTGCGGGACGTCGGGCTGGTCGTCGCCGCGCACGCGCTGGTCCCGGTGGGGCTGCCCGAGCGGGTGCACCGCCGGCTGAGCGTCGAGGCCGCCGCGATCGCGCTGCGGCTGCGCACCGAGGTCCCGGGCGGCCATGACGTCCCCGCTGACGTGCTGCGCCGCCGGTACGCCTCCCGCGTCGTCATCGCCGGCGACGGTCCGCTGCTGGCTCCGCTCGCGGCCCTGCTCGCCGCCAGCGGGGTCGGTCACGTCGACCCGGTCGTCGACGGTGTCACCGGCGTCGCGGACGTCCTGGTCGGCGGCCTGCACGTCGACGACGTGGGGGTGTCGCGGGCGGTCGCCACCGGCAACGCCGTCGCGAGGTTCGCCCCTGGAGCGGACCTGACCACGGCCCGGATGGACACCGTCGACCTCGTCGTGCGCGTCGGTGACCGGCACCCGCCCGCGCTCGCCAGGCGGGGGCTGCGGCTGACCGGCCTGCCGCGGCTGGAGCTGACGGTGCGGCTCGGCACGGTGCTCGTCGGTCCGCTGGTACGCCCCAGCGGCTCCCCCTGCCGCGCATGCCTGGAGCTGCACCGGCGCGACCGTGACCCGATCTGGCCGGTGCTCGCCGCACAGCTGGCCACGGCGCCACCCGGCGACGGGGAGCCGTGCGCGTCGGCGACGGCGCTCGCGGGGGTCGCGTTCGCCGCCGACGAGGTGCTCGCGTTCCTCGACGGGACGGTGCCGCGGACCGAGGCGGCGATCGTCGAGATCCCCCGCGCCGGCGAGTTGAGGCGGCGGGAATGGGTGGCGCATCCCCGCTGTGACTGCCGTCGCCGTCGTCGTACCGCCATGAACGGGTAAGAATGACGTGTGACCGAGATCCCCAGGGGCGCCGTCGCCCGCACCGCACGACTGGCGTCGCTTCCTCTCGGGCTGGCCGGGCGGGCCGCGCTCGGCCTTGGCAAGCGCGTGACGGGCATGGCCGCCGATGTGGTGTCCGCCGATGTCCAACGCCGCACCGCCGAGCACCTGTTCAGCGTCCTCGGGCAGCTCAAGGGCGGTGCGATGAAGATGGGACAGGCGTTGTCCGTCTTCGAGGCGGCACTGCCGGAGGACCTCGCCGGGCCGTATCGGGCGGCGCTGACGAAGCTGCAGGAGGCCGCGCCGCCGCTGCCGGCCGCCAGCGTGCACAAGGTGCTGCGCGAGTCCCTGGGCGAGGACTGGCGGGAGCTGTTCAAGGAGTTCGACGACAAACCGGCCGCCGCCGCCAGCATCGGCCAGGTCCACCGCGCGATCTGGGCCGACGGCCGCGACGTGGCGGTGAAGGTGCAGTATCCGGGCGCCGGTGAGGCGTTGCGGTCCGACCTCAACCAGATGGCCCGGTTCGCCGGGCTGTTCAAGGCGATCCAGCCGGGCCTCGACGTAAAGCCCCTCGTCCAGGAGATCCGCGACCGGGTCACCGAGGAGCTGGACTATGAGCTGGAGGCGGCCTCGCAGCGGGCGTTCGCGGCCGCGTTCGACGGCGACCCGGACATCTGCGTGCCGCAGGTCCTCAAATCCTCGCCCCGGGTCCTCGTCACGGAGTGGATCGAGGGCATGCCCCTGTCGACGATCATCGCGTCCGGCACGGTCGAGGAGCGCGACGCCGCCGGCACCCGGATGGCGCTGCTGCACTTCTCCGCCCCCGCCAGGGTGGAGCTGCTGCACGCCGACCCGCACCCGGGCAACTTCCGGATGCTGCCCGACGGCCGGCTGGGGGTGCTCGACTTCGGTGCGGTCGCCCGGCTGCCCGGCGGGCATCCCGAGGTGATCGGCCGGCTGACCCGGCTCGCCCTCGCCGGCGACGCCGACGCGGTCCTCGCCGGCCTGCAGGACGAGGGGTTCGTCAAGCGGGACGCGAAGATCGACGCGGCGGCGGTGCTGGGCTACATCAGGCCGATGCTGGACCCGGTCGCGGAGCCGAAGTTCCGGTTCAGCCGGGCGTGGCTGCGCGCGGAGGCGGGCCGGCTCGCCAACCCGAAGAGCCCGGCCTATGCGATGAGCCGCCAGCTCAACCTGCCGCCGTCCTACATGCTGACCCACCGGGTGACGCTCGGCTCGATCGGCGTGCTGTGCCAGCTGGAGGCGGAGGCGCCCTACCGGGAGATCATCGAACAGTGGCTGCCGGGCTTCGCGGAGCCGAAGGAACTGGCGAAGAAACCGCGCCGGCGCAAGGCGGAGTAACGCAGAGGGCGGGCCTCCCGATCGGGAGGCCCGTCCCCTTTCCTGCGGGTCGGATCAGTGTCGGCTCAGCTGACGCTCCTGCTCACGGCGGGCGCGCATCGCGATCTGACGGGCGGACGAAGAAGCCTCAGAGTGACGGTCAGCCTGAGGCTGACGCATTCGCGCTCGTGAAAGTGCTTCGTGGAGTAGTTGCAAAGACACGGCCATGCTCCTCATAGGAATGGTGCGAACGTCGGTGAGTTGAAGCCGGGTCGGCTGCGCGGCGCGCAGACCTCGGCTGGCTGGCAACGGATGTGCACTCATGTCAGGCCGCCACACTTGCGGCGACCGCAGCGGTCCGAGCGGCGACCTCAACCCGCAGGACGGCGTCGCGAGCGACGTCCTCCTTGCGCGGACGACCCCGCGGACGCTTCCGCGGAACCACCGCACCGCGCTCGAAGATCTCGCCACCCCAGACACCCCAGGGCTCGGCGCGCTCGATCGCGCCGGCAAGGCACTCGACGCGCAGAGGGCACTCCACGCAGAGCGACTTGGCCAGCTCGAGCTCGGCCGGCGAGTCAGCGAACCACAGGTCCGGGTCGAAGGTGCGGCACGGCAGGTCGGACTTCACGCCTCGCGCAGCGACAAGGAGACGCTCGTCGACACCCGACTCAACGCGCACATCGCGCGATGCCAAGGCCAGGCTCATCCCGGTCACCCCTTTCTGTTTCTCGATCGTTTGGTGGTGATCGTCGGTGCAAATAACTGAGGCCGCGGATCCCGGTGTCGGGTTCCGCGGCCTCGAGGTGAGCCGGTTGGTCGGTCTGTTAGACCGGCCTGCCTCGAGGTGGTGTGCCGCGGACTCCGCCGTTGGGCTTCGGAGCCGTCAGGTCGTGCTTGTCGTTCGCGGTGAGCCCACTGGTCCCCTGAACCTGGACTTCCCGCCGGTCGAGCAGCGCCACGCCAACGGCGGGGACCTGCTCAACGATGCGGACGCGCGCAGTCGTGCTGAACTGCTCGGTGGTGCTGGCCTGCTCGGTGCCGACATGCTGGACGGTGCCGCCGACGCGATCGGCGTCCATGTCGACCCGCAGGTCGATCTGGAACGCACCGGTCGCGGAGACACCGGCCCTGGAGACGCCGGTCGCCGTGCCGCCCTGGACTTCGACGCCGCCCGGAACCTCGACGCCGCCCAGGGCCGCGACGCCACCCGTGACCGCGAAGGACGCGATCGGGGCAGCAGCCGGAGCGGAGGCAACGGTCGGGATCAGGGAAGCGGTCGACATCTGAGCGGCGGACAGTTTGCGGGCCGGGGCAGGCGCGGCAGCGACGCCCGCGAAGGCGCCTCTGATGGCGGACTCCTGCCACTGAACCGAAACTGACGGCGGCGAAACACGGCGTGCCGAAACCAGGGACGGGGCGCAGAGGGCGCGCAACACCGGCTGTAGCTCGGCTGAGATATAGAGCTTCACGGGTCGCACCTTCTCTCCACACTCGTCATGGGTCGACTGCCGGGTCCCCGGCGTTCGTGTTCGCAGGCTATGTCGCCCCTTCAGACTAGGGCAACCGAATTTCCGGGAAAAGTTCTTGTCACTTTTTTGCGCATCGAAATCAGTCGCTGCCGACGAGGTCTTCGACGGTCGTGCCGGACACCAGCGCGAGCACGTCGTCGCCATAGAGCCCCAGCTTGCGAGGGCCGATCCCGGCGATCACGGCGAGCTCCTCGCGGCGGCCCGGGCGCCGCTCGGCGATCGCGGCGAGCGTGACATCGGTGAATACGACGAATGCCGGGACCTTCTGCACGGCGGCGAGCCGGGCGCGCCAGTCCAGCAGCCGGGCCAGCAGCTCCTCGTCGCGGTCGGCCGGGCAGTCGGTGCACCGGCCCAGCTTGCGCTCCGGGCCGCTGAGCAGCCCGGCGCCGCAGACCCGGCAGGAGATGGCGACGGTGCGCCGCACCCGGGCCACCACCTCCGTCTTGCCGATGCTCTTGCCGAAGCCGTGCTGCGACGCGCGCCCGGGCTCCAGGACGGGCACGAACCGGCTGGCCCGCCGGGGACGGCCGCCGGGGGCGCGGGCCGCCGCATAGGACAGCCACAGCGTGTGCCGGGCCCGGGTGACGCCGACATAGAGCAGCCGCCGCTCCTCCTCGACCGCGTCGGGCGTGCGGGCGTGAATGACGGGCATTGTGCCCTCGGCGAGGCCGACCAGGAACACCGCGTCCCATTCCAGGCCCTTGGCGGAGTGCAGCGACGAAAGGGTGACCCCGGCGACGGTCGGCACGTGCTGCAGCGCCGCGCGGCGGGCCAGCTCCTCGTTGAACGCCTCGAGGGTGAGCGTCGGCATGCTCTCGGCGAGCGCGACGAGCGCCGCCACCGCCTCCCACTTCTCCCGGGCGGCGCCGCCGGCGGGGGTCTCGGCGGGCCGCCAGCCGACGCCCTCCAGGGCCTTGCCGACCGACTCCGCGAGGGGCGCGGTGGCGTCGAGGGACCGGGTCGCCGCCCGCAGCGCGTGCATCGCCTGCCGGACCTCGACCCGCTCGAAGAACCGCTCGGCGCCGTGCACCACATAGGGCACCCCGGCCTCGGCCAGGGCCTCCTGATAGGCCTCGGACTGGGCGTTGACCCGGAACAGCACCGCGATCTCCTCCGCGGGCGTGCCGCCGGCGATCAGCTCGCGACAGCGGGCGGCGACGGCGGCGGCCTCCTGCGGCTCGTCGGGGAAGGAGCGCACGGTCGGCTCGGGACCCGGCGGGCGCTGGCCGACCAGCTCGAGCCGCAGCCGGGCCAGCTCGCCGCGGGCCTGGCCGATCACGGTGTTGGCGAGGCCGACGACCTGCGGGGTGGACCGGTAGTCACGGATCAGCCGCACGACGGTCGCGTCGGGGTGGCGGCGCTTGAAGTCGACGAGATAGGACGCGCTGGCGCCGGTGAACGAGTAGATCGTCTGGCTCGCGTCGCCGACGACGGTCAGGTCGTCGCGGTCGCCGAGCCAGGAATCCAGCAGCCGTTGCTGCATCGGGTTGACGTCCTGATACTCGTCGACGACGAAGTGCCGATACTGCGAGCGGATCTGCTCCGCGACGTCCTCGTGCTCCTCCATGGCCCAGATCGCGGCCCGGATCATGTCCTCGAAGTCGATCACGCCCTGCGCCCGCTTGACCCGCTCATAGGCGGCGTAGACCTCGCCGACCTTGGCCGCGTCGAACGGCGGCTCGCGCAGCGCCTTGGCCGCCGCGACCGCATAGTCGGCCGGCTCGATCAGCGACGACTTGGCCCACTCGATCTCACCGGCGAGGTCGCGGGCGCCGGTGCCGTCGATCTTGATGCCGACCCGGGTGGCGGCGAGGCCGACCATGCGGGCCTTGCTGTCCAGCAGCTCGGGCATCTCCCGGCCGGAGAAGAGCCGCGGCGCGAAATAGCGGACCTGGCGCAGCGCCGCGGCGTGGAACGTGCGGGCCTGGACGCCGCCGGCGCCGAGCTGGCCGATGCGGGCCCGCATCTCCGCGGCGGCCCGGGCGGTGAACGTGACGGCCAGGACGTGCTGGGCCCGCACGTGCCCGGAGCGGACCCGGTGGGCGATGCGATGGGTGATCGCCCTGGTCTTGCCCGTGCCGGCGCCCGCGAGGATGCACAGGGGCCCGGCCGGAGCGGTGACCACGGCCGCCTGCTCCGGGTCAAGTCCGGTGAGTGGGTTTGAGGAGTCCGCCACAGGTAGGCATCATTCCAGCCGGGTACGACGTTTCCGCCGAAGTACCTACCGAGAGCCCGACGGAGGAGACGACCCGATGCTGACGATGTACTCGACCACGTGGTGCGGCTACTGCCACCGATTGAAGTCGCAGATGGACCGCGAAGGCATCCAGTACCAGGTCGTCGACATCGAACAGGACCCGGCCGCGGCGAAGTTCGTCGAGAGCGTCAACGGCGGCAACCAGACCGTCCCGACCTTGAAGTTCGACGACGGCACGGCCCTGACGAACCCGACGATCGTCCAGGTGAAGGCGCAGCTGGCCAACGCGGTGCGTAGCTGACCCTTCACACGACGCCGCCGGCTCATTACGGTGGCCGGCATGCGGGTTGCTCGCGACTTCGCCGTCGGCGCCCGGGGACCACGCAGCTACCACGCGCCGGAGCGGCCGAGGGTGGCCGACCCGGCGCGCCGGCGGCGCATCGCCGACTATCTGTCCGGCGGCACGACGATCGGCCACGGCCCAGGCGTGCTGCACACCGACGGGTTGTGGCTGTGGCCGGAGCGGTTCGTCGCCGAGGTCCTCGACCACGGGCTCGCCCCTGAGCCGGACTTCCTGGGGCAGATGCAGCGCAGCGACTTCCGCGCGCCCGCGCCCGAGCCGGACACCAGGCTGACCGAGGACGCGCTGACGGCCTGGCGGGCCGGCCCGCCGCCCGGGCCGCGGGTGTCCATCACCTACTTCGTCCGCCTCGACGGCGACTCGACGCCGGAGGCGCCGCTGTCGCTGCTGCGCCGGTCGGTCGACCCGGCCGGTCAGGTGACCGAGGAGGCGCTGTGGCGCGACCTGGACTGGCACCCGACGCAGGCCTTCGGGGCGCACAAGACCGACCATGACATCCGCGAGGTGACCCCGGCGCACGCCGCCGGGGTCCTCGACCGCTGGTGCGGACAATGGCACCGCGAAGCGGTCAGCCGAGCCACTCGGTGATCAGGTAGTGCGCGATCGACGCGGGGAACGGCAGGCCGAAGGCGCGTGAGTCGCCGTGCAGCACACCGGCGATCTCCGTGCGGGAGAACCAGCGGCCTTCGAGGATCTCCTCGGTGTCGACCTCGATCGGCGCGCCGACCTGCGCCGTGGCGTGGAAGCCGAGCATCAGCGAGCCGGGGAACGGCCAGGGCTGGCTCGCCACGTAGGTGACGTCGTCGACGACGACGCCGACCTCTTCCAGGACCTCCCGGGCGACCGCCATCTCCGCGGACTCCCCGGGCTCGACGAACCCGGCGAGCGTCGAGTAACGCCGGATCCCGCCGGCCGCCGGCCACTGTGCGTTGCAGCCCAGCAGGCAGCACCCGTCGGGTCCCTCGACGCCGTCGTGCACCAGCATGATCACCGCGGGGTCCGTGCGCGGCCAGAGCGTCTCGGTGCCGTCCTCGGTGGTCCGCACCCACCCTGCCTGCGCCGGGACCGTCAGTTTGCCGCTGAGGGGGCTGTACGGGTGCCGCGAGTGCCAGTTGGCCAGCCCGACGGCGGTGATGAACAACCCGGCCGGCAGGTCCGGCAGCGCGTGCCCGATCTGGCGCAGGTTGGCCCGTCGCGTGCCGGGCAGCACCGTCACGTCGGCGGCGACCGCGAAATAGACGCTGCCGTCGGTGTCCTCGCCGAGGAAGAACCGCTCGCCCTGCGGCGCGTCGACCGGGTCGATCAGCACCAGATCCGGCGGGTCGTCGCCGCGGACCAGGACGTGCCCGTCGTCGACGACGACCACGCGGGAGCGGGTCCAGGCCTCGGCGAGCCAGTCGGCGTCGGTGCGGCGGTGCGCCGCCCGGTCCAGCACACCCCGCGCGAGCGGAGGGCCGGGCCGGGCAGCGGACACATCGGTCATGACGCCGCTCTGGTGACGGCCGTCAGTGCGGCCAGGGGCTTCTCGATCAGGGCCGCGTCGCCGAGGACCACGGCGGCGACCCGGGACGGCGCGAGGTACTGCGCGGCCGCGGCCGCCACGTCGTCCCGGCTGACGCGGGCCAGCCGGGTGGCGTGCTCGGCCAGGTAGTCCAGGCGCAGCCCGAAGCCGGCATACGTGGAGACCAGCCCGGCCAGCCCGGCCTGCGTGGACATGCCCAGCTGGAGGGTGCCGAGCGCATACTGGCGGGCCTGCTCCAGCTCGTCCTCCTTCGGCGGGAGGCTGGCCAGCCGGCCGAGCTCGTACAGCGTCTCCAGCAGCGCCGGACCGGTCACGCCGGTGGCCACCTCGGCGGCGACGACCAGCGACGAACCGGCGACGGCGTGCTCGACGAGGGAGTGCGGGCCATACGTGTAGCCCTTGTCCTCGCGGATGTTCTCCACCCAGCGGGAGGAGAAGTAGCCGCCGAAGACGAGGTTGGCCAGCTGCAACGCGGCGTGGTCGGGGTGCCGGCGGGACACCGCGGGCAGCGCCAGGCGCAGCGAGGACTGCACGGAACCGGGCCGGTCGACGAGCGTCAACGGCCCCGGCTTCAGCTCCGGGGTCGGCGGCAGCTCCACCGCCGAACCGGCGCCGTCCCACTTCGACAGCATCCGCTCGGCGGCGGCGATCGCCTTCTCCGGCGCGAGGTCACCGACGATGACCAGGGTCGCACCGGCCGGGTGCAGCCGCTCGGCGTGCAGGGTCCGCAGCGTGCCGGGCGTGACCGCCTCGACCTGCTCCGGTGCCGGGGTCTGAATGGCGTACGGGTGTTTGCCATACATCCGCTTCAGCAGCGCGGCCCGCGCGAGGTGGCTCGGCTGGCTCTGCGCGACCCGGATCCGGTCGACCAGGCGGGCCCGCTCGGTGCTGACCTCCTCGGCCGGGTAGTTGGCGTCGGTGAGCACCTCGGCGAGCAGGTCCAGCAGCCGGTCCAGGCCGCCGACCAGGGCGTTGCCGGAGATCAGCAGCCGGTCCGGGTCGGCGCCGGCGGACAGCCCGCCGCCGACTTTCTGCAGCTCGGCGGCGATGTCGACGGTCGACATCGCGGTGGTGCCGGACAGCACCGTCTGGGTCAGCAGCGCGGCACGGGCGAGGTGCGCCTTCGCGAACGGCACCCGCAGCCGGACCTCCACCAGCGGCACCGACGCGCGCCGCAGCGCGATCACGGTCAGGCCGTTGTCGAGGGTCCGCTCGACGGTCTTGGGCAGCTTCAGCGGGCGGTTCGGCCCCAGCACCGGCACGGTGCGCAGGAGGGTTTCGGCAGTCACTTGGCTCCTCCGGCAATGACCTCGACCGCGGCGCGGCGCGACGGGACCAGCTCGGCCGCCGCGGCGATGATCTGCTCCTCGGTGACCCCACCGATCAGGGTGTGGAGCTGGTTGAGCAGCTCGGGCTCGCCGCGCTGCTGCTCCAGCACGGCCATCTGCAGCGAGCGCCCGAGCACCGCGTCGGTGTCGCGCAGCAGGTGCGTGGCCATGCGGGCCTGGGTGCGGCTGAGCTCGTCGGGGGTGAGGCCGTCGGTGGCGATGCGCTGGCACTCCTCCTCGACGGTGCGCAGGACCTTGTCGACGTCGCCGCCGGGGGGCAGGTGCGCCTGCAGGACCAGGGCGGTGGGGTCGCGCACCGCGAACGGCTCGCCCATGAAGCCGACATAGCCACCGACGCTGGTCACCGTCCGGTCCCGCAGGACCAGGCGCTCCACCAGGCGGGACGCGTCGCCGTCGGTGAGGACCTCGGCCAGGACCACATACGGCAGGTACGCCTCGAGGTCGTTGATCGGGTCCGGCACCCGCCACGCCGCGGCGACCGCCGGCAGCGGGGCCAGCCGGTCCTCGTAGGACGAGCGGCGCTCCGCGGTCAGGTCCGGCTCGGTGAAGTCGGGGCGGGCCGGCGCCGGACGGGCGGGCACGTCACCGAAGTGCCGCTCGATCAGCGCGGTCGCGGTCGCCACGTCGAAGTCGCCGGACACCGCGAGGACCGCGTTGCCACAGGCGTAGTAGCGGTCGAAGAAGTCGGCGGCGTCGGCGACGGTCGCGGACTCCAGGTCGTCGAAGGAGCCGTAGCCGTCATGGGCGTTGGCGAACGTGTCGAACATGACCGGCGGCAGCCGCAGCCACGGGAACCCGCCATACGGCCGGTTGAGCACGTTGACCCGGATCTCCTCCTTGACCACGTCGACCTGGTTGCGCAGGTTCTCCTCGGTCAGGCGGGGTGAGCGCATCCGGTCGGCCTCGAGGAACAGTGCCCGCTCCAGCGCGTTGGACGGCAACGTCTCGTAGTAGTCGGTGTAGTCGAAGTGGGTCGAGCCGTTGAACGTGCCGCCGGAGCCCTGCACGTAACGGAAGTGGGCCAGCTTCTCCAGGCTCTCCGAGCCCTGGAACATCAGGTGCTCGAACAGGTGGGCGAAGCCGGTGCGGCCCTGCGGCTCGGAACGGATGCCGACGTCATAGACGACCGCGACGCCGACGACGGGTGCGGCCCGGTCGGGCGTGAGCACCACCCGCAAGCCGTTGGGGAGGGTGAGGCGCTCGACGGGATACTTGGACGCGGGGATCCGCACAGCGGGACTACGACGAGGCACCCACCGAATCTATCCCGTCGCGCGCTGTTCGCCCGAGGCGACTGTCGACTCGGAGCGGCGGAGCCGATGTTCGGCACGCAACGCGTACCAGAGCAGCACCCCGATGAACGCGACCAGCGGCAGGCTCAGCAGCCACCCGAGCCTGCCCCGTGACCTGGCCACGACCGGCCCGGCGGCGGGGGGCGCGACCGTCGCCGACGCGGCGGCGGACGGTGACGGCACGGCCGACGGCGCCGGCGGGTGGGCGAGGGGGATCACCCTGGTCAGCGCCGGCACCAGGTCGACGCGGCCGACGCCGAACTCCGGGTCGACGCCCTTCGCGCCGGCGTCCACGGCGGTGACCGACAGCCGGTTGACGATCTCGTCGGCGGGCAGCTTCGGGTACGCCGCGCGCACCAGCGCCACAACCGCGGCCAGCTCACCCGCGGCGGCGCTGCCGGCGTCGACACGGTAGCCGCCGCCGGTGTTGGTGGTCATGATCTCCTCGCCGGGCACGCCGAACCCGAGCCGGCGGCCACTGTCGGAGGTGACCAGCACGTCGCCGGCGTGCGACAGCGGGACCGCGGCGAGGACCCCGTCGTAGGCCGCCGGGTAGGGCTCGAACGCCTCACCGGCCCGGTTGCCGTCGGCGGCGACGATGATCGCGTCGGCGGCCTGCGCCTCCCGCACCGCCTGCGCGAGCCGCTCGCTGCCGCCCACCGAGTAGCCGACGACGATGACCTTCGCGCCGCGTACCGTGGCCAGCTCGATGCCCTCGGCCAGCTGGTCGGGGGTGACGGTGCGCACACCGGTCGGGTCGGGCGTCGCCGGGCTGCCGAGGACCACCGGCAGGATGTCCGCGCCCGGCGCGATGCCCAGCACGCCGTTCTGCCGGTTGGCGCCGTGGCCCTGACCGGCGATCAGGCCGGCGAGCGCGGTCCCGTGGCCGTCGGGGTCACCCGGTGCGGTGAGCGAGCCGTTGGTGTAGATCGCCGGGAGCACGCTCGCGGTCAGGTCGATGTGGTTGCGGTCCACCCCGTTGTCGACGATGGCGACGGTGACACCCTCGCCGCGGGTCTTCTCGTTCGCCTCGCTCACCCGCAGGTACTGCAGGTGCCACTGATCGTCACGGATGCCGTCCGCGAACGCCGGGCTCACCGGAACGAGCGCGAGCACGACTCCGACAACCAGTGCGGCCTTTTTCATCGCGCTAGCGTGACGGATCGACGCAACCCGCGCCAGTCGGCTGTTCAGCAGCACGCACTACAACGGGCGGACGGACTCGGGGGCCTCGTCGGCGATGTAGTCGAACTGGCGGTGGGTGTCGGGAATCGACACGTACAGGATGGCGGCCTCGGGTTTGCCGAGGTCGATGAGGGCGATCGACACCAGTTCGCTCTTCGCCTTCAGGCCGGCCTGGGAGAAGTGCAGGCGGAACTTCAGCAGGCGGGCCGGGCGGCCGCCGAGGGTCAGGTCCTTGGCGGAGATCTGCTCCAGCTGGTTGCTCTTCGGGTAGAAGCTGATCCGCACGTCGGCGGCGATCTGGTCGCCGACGCACTTGAGGTCGAGCACCATGCCGTCGTTGACCGCGGCCGGGACGTGGCCGGACAGGATCGTCGCGTGGTAGTCGCTGTTGCCGTTGTAGTTCGGCTCGGTGATGAAGTGCTGGCCGATCCGGTAGGTGACCTTCAGCTCACCCTGGTCGACCCAGGCGGCGTCCCACGGCTGCCAGGGAGCGCCGTACTCCTTGTAGGAGATCCCGGCCTCCGGGTCGCTGGTCCGCGGGCCGGCCGGCACCTCGGCGCCACCGGGGGGAGCCTCGGGCGGGATGGTCGGCGGTGGGCAGCGGCGGGCCAGCTCCGGGCGGGTATCGCTGGGGCCCTCGGCCCGGCGGTCGAACAGGCCGCCCGGCGTGGTGGCGTTGCCGGTCATCAGTGACACGAGGATGACGACCAGGCCGATCGCGACGACCGCGACGGCACCGGCGCTGAGCAGCTTCAGGATGCGCTTGTTGCGTTTGACCGGGTCGTCGTCGTCGTCGCCACCACCGCCACCGGACGGCCATGACGGCGGCGGCACGATCGGCGGCACGCCGATCCCGGAGACCCGGCCCGACCGGTAGCCGGGCGCGGCGCGCGGCGGCTCGGCCGTGCGCTGAATCGTCGGCGCCGGCCCGACGGGCGCCAGCACGACCTGCGTGTCCGGCTGAGCCCACGGTGAATGCTGCTCGGTCATCTCAGGAGCAAGTGTCGCAGCCCGAGGCCAGTCTGCCAAAAACCACTACGGCTGCGGGTGCACCGGCGTCCGGACGTCGGTGACCTGCGGATATCTCGGGGCATCGGCGGCGGCCACCGGCCCGATAACGATCAGGGCCGCGGCCAGCACCCCGGCGGTCGCCACCCCGACCACCAGTGCGACCTCGCGCGTCGGCGCTGTCTGCATCCTGCGCACTTCCCCTCGCATGCCCGTCCGCATGCCCTTTGGACAGCTTCGAGGACGGCGTGGTTCCGTGGACAGCGAGGTGTCGGAAGCTTGACGCGACCTTGCTGTTGATCAGGCGGTGGCCGCGTGATCAGGCGGTGGCCGCGTGATCAGGCGGTGGCCGCGCCGGGCAGGGTGGCGATCAGCGCGAGGAGGCCCTCCTGGTCGAGCAGGTCGGCCGGGCGGACCGTGACGCCGTCGCGCACATAGAAGAACGCCGCGCCGACCAGCTCCAGCGGCACCCCTTTCAGCTCCGACCAGGCCAGCCGGTACGCGGCGAGCTGCACGGCCGCGGCAACGGCGTCGACGCCGGCCGGCCGGGCGCCGGTCTTCCAGTCCACGACGTCGAAGCGGCCGTCGGGGTACGCGTACACGGCGTCCATGCGACCGCGCACCACCACGCCGGCGACGACGGACGCGAACGGCACCTCGACGTCCAGCGGCACCCGGTCGGCCCACTCCCCCGCGAGGAACCGCGCCTGGAGGTCTGCCAGGGCCTCGTCGGGCGCGGCGCCCTCGTCGGCGGCGCCGGGCAGCTCGTCGAGGTCGATCAGGCGCTCGGCCTTGAACCGCTGCTCCAGCCAGTGGTGGAACGCGGTCCCGCGGCGGGCGTATGGGTCCGGTCGCGACGGCAACGGCCGGCGCAGCGACCGGGCCAGCCGTTGCGGGTCGCGGCGCAATGCGACCAGCTGCGACACCGACAGGTGCCCTGGCAGCGCGACCTCGACCGGGGCGTTGAGCTGCGGGGTGAGCCGGGCCCGCTCGGCGAGGAGCAGGTCGGCCTCGGCCGCCCACCGGCTTCCGGAGCCGTCCCGCAGCACCTCGTCGGGCCACTCGATCCGCCCGCCGGGCGCGCCCAGCGGGGCGGCCCCCACCGGCGCCGGCGACGCCGGCGGCCCCACGACCGCCTCACCCGCCGCCGCGACCTCATCCGGCACGACAGCGGCGCCCGGCACGACAGCGGCGCCCGGCACGACAGCGGCGCCCGGCACGACAGGAGCGTCCGGCACGGCAGCGGCGTCCGGCGCGACCAGCTCGGCCGGCGCGGCAGGGGCGTCCAGCGCGACCAGCTCGTCCGGGGCCGCCAGCTCGTCCGGCACGGCGGGGGTGGTCGGTGGCGCGAGGGCGGCGGCGGCCTCGCGGACCATCGCGGCGGCGGCCTCCAGCAGCGGGCGGCGCGCGCCGAGCGGGTCGGCGGGCCAGCTCGCGCTCGGGACGTTGTCCCCCGTCGGGTTCTGCGCGTCGGGGGCGGGTGCGGCGGCCCACGCGTCGACCACGCCGGCGCCGGACGCGCAGCGCTCCCGGATCTCCTCCAGGAAGATCGACGCGCCGCGGGCCCGCTTGATGCCGTCGCCCCACCAGTATCCGCTGGCCAGCAGCAGCCGGCGGGGGCGGGTGACGGCGACATAGGCCAGCCGCCGCTCCTCGCGCACGTCGTGCTCGCGCCAGTCGGCGGTGAAGACCTCCAGACGCCGGACCACGCCCTTGACGTCGTCCGCCGAGGACAGGTCCAGGACCGGCAGCCCGTCGCTGTCGCCGCGCAGCGGGAACGGCAGGACGCCGAGGCCGCGCAGCCAGTGGTCGCCGGCGTTGCTCGCGCCCGGGAACACGTCGACGCAGAGGCCGGCGACCGACACCACGTCCCATTCGAGGCCCTTGGCGGCGTGCGCGGTCAGGATCTGCACCGCGCCCGAGACGACCTCGACCTCGCCCGGTGCGAGGCCGCGCTCCTCGTTCTCCGCGGCGGCGAGGAACGCCAGGAACGCGCCGAGGGTCGCGCCCTCGGACTCGGTGGCGAAGCGGGCCGCGATGTTGCTGAACGCGTCGAGGTGCCCCCGGGCCAGGCCGGCGTCGCCGGGACGGGCGGCGACCTCCACGTCCAGGCCGGTGGCCCGCTCGATGTCGGCGACCAGGTCCGGCAGCGGCTGGTCCAGCCGCCAGCGCAGGCGGCGCAGCTCCGTGCCGAGCGCGGCGAAACGGGCGAACCCGGGCTCGGAGTACGCCGCCGGGTCGCCGAGGTCGTCGAGGGCCTCGACCAGGACGGCCTCGTCGAGCCGGTCGGCGAGGGCGGGCTCGTCGTCCGCCGGGCCGGCCCGGCGGGCAGTGGCGAGGGTGCGGGCCCGGCGATACAGGGCGACCAGGTCACGGGGCCCGATCCGCCACCGCGGGCCGGTCAGGATGCGCAGCAGCGCCGCGCCCTCGGCCGGGTCGGCGAGGACCCGCAGGACGCTGACGACGTCACGGACCTCGGGCGTGTCCAGCAGGCCGCCCAGGCCGACGACCTCGACCGGCAGGCCACGGGAGCGCAGCGCGTTCTCCAGGGCCGGGATCTGCGCGCGGGTCCGCACGAGCACCGCGGTCGTGGGCCGGTCGTCGACGGGGATGTCGAGCGGGAACGTCTCCGGCGCCGCCTTCGCCGCCAGCCGCCAGGACGCGACGATCCGGTCGGCGATCCAGGCGGCCTCGTCGGCATAGGTGTCCAGCAGCGCGCAGTGCACGGTCGCGGTCGACGCGGGCTCGGCCAGCACGTCGGCGGGGGCGAGCTCGGCGACGCGGGCACCGTGGGCGCGCAGCGGCGCGGAGAGGGTGTTGGCGACGTCGAGGATCTCGGGGCGGTTGCGCCAGCTGGTGGTCAGGGTCAGCTCGGTCGCCGAAGCCCCGGCGACCGTCGGGAACTCGGCCGGGAACCGCTCCAGGGTGCCCGCGGAGGCGCCGCGCCACCCGTAGATGGACTGGCAGGGGTCGCCGACGGCGGTCACGGGGTGGCCGCCGCCGAACAGCGAGCGCAGCAGCACCACCTGGGCGTGGCTGGTGTCCTGGTACTCGTCCAGCAGCACCACCCGGAACCGGTCCCGCTCGACGGTGCCGACCTCGGGATGGGCGAGCGCGACGCGGGCCGCCCTGGACAGCTGGTCGCCGAAGTCCATCGCCTCCAGCAGCGCCTTCTTCTCCTGGTACTGCCGGATCAGCGGCAGCAGCTGGAGCCGGGCCTGCTGGCGGGACAGCACATCCCGCACCGGTTTGGCCATCTTGCCGGTCTTGCCGCTGACCTCGGCGAAGAACCGGCCGGTCCACCCGGCGACGTCCTCGGGCCGGCGCAGGTGCTCGGCGAGGTCGCCGGCGAGGTGCAGGACCGCGTCGACGACGGTCGACGGCGCCGACGACACGGCCGTCATGTCGCCGTCGTAGCCGCGGACCACGGCGTCGGCGAGCTGCCAGCAGGCGGCCTCGGTGAGCAGGCGCGTGGAGGGTTCGAAGCCGGCCCGTACACCATGCTCGCGGACGACCCGGGCGGCATAGGAGTGGTAGGTGGCCACGGTCGGCTCACCCGCGATCAGGTCGTCCCGGCCGAGCCGGCGGACCAGCTGCCCGAGCCGCTGCCGGATGCGGTGCGACAGCTCGCCGGCGGCCTTGCGGGTGAACGTGAGGCCGAGGATCTGCTCCGGGCGGGCGTGGCCGTTGGCGACGAGCCAGACGACCCGGGCGGCCATCGTCTCGGTCTTGCCGGAGCCGGCGCCGGCCACCACGAGCAGCGGCTCGACCGGCGCGGCGATGACGGCCGCCTGCTGCGGGGTCGGCGCCGGCTGGCGCAGCAGCTTCGCCAGCTCGACCGGGGTGTATCGCACGGTCATGTGACGTGCCGCCCCTTGCCCGACACGGGGCAGGAGGTCTTGACCGGGCAGACCCGGCACTTGTTGTTGACGACGGCGTTGAACGTCGAGGCCGCCATCGTCTTGGCGGTCTTCCTGACCAGGGCCTGCGCCCAGTTGGGGTCGCCGGCCTCGCCGAGCGGCGGCTGGACCTGCTCGCGGGCGGCGCCGGTCTCGCCGCCGAGCTGGACCAGCGACGCGCCGCCGGAGACGGTCGACTCGTCGAATGCGCCGAGTTCGATCGCCGCCTGGTATGCCGCGAGCTGCGGATGCTCGGCGAGGTTGGCGTTGGCGGGGATGGACTTGCCGGTCTTGAGGTCCACGACGACGAGCCGGCCCTGCTCGTCGAGCTCGAGCCGGTCGACGCGGCCCTTGATCTCGACCGGGGCGTCGGGGTCGGCGAGCTCCACGAGGAAGTCCTGCTCGATCGCGACCAGCCGGCGCGGGTTGCCGGCGAGCCAGCCGATGAGCTTGTCGAGCATGGTCTCGGCCCGGTCCCGCTCGCGGCCGGCGAGCCAGCGCGCGGACAGCTCGATCGCGTCGAAGCGGTCGGCGACATAGGCGACGAGCTGCGCGCGGTCGGCGCTGGCGTCGGAGGCGAGCATCGCGGCGGCGTGCACGAGGTTGCCGATCGACTGCTCCGGCGACGGCGCCAGCTTCCCGCCGTGCCGCTCCAGGAGCCAGCGCAGGCTGCACCGGTCGACGATCTCCACCGTGGACGGGGTCACGGTCACCGCCTCGCCGGGGTCGACGAGGGGCCGGTCGTCCGACAGCGGCGACAGCCCCCACCAGCTGGCCGGGTCGGCGCCCGGCACGCCCTGGGCGGCGAGCTGGGCGAGGATCGCGGCGGCCGCGGCGCGGCGCTGGTCGGTGGCGTCGGGGTCGATGAGCGCGACCCGCAGCTCGGCGACGAGCGTCGGCAGGGTCAGCGCGCGGGGCGGCTCGAAGACGACGGCGCCGTCGAGCTCCGCGCCCGGGTCCGGGTCGGGGTCGGCGTTGCTCAGCTCCGTCAGGAACCGGCTCGGCTGCTCCTCGCCGTCGCCGGAGGCGACCGCGGTGACGAGGACCTGCTCGCGGGCCCTGCTGACGGCGACGTAGAAGAGCCGGCGCTCCTCGTCCAGCAGCGCCGACAGCCGGCCGATCGTCTCCATGGTGCGGCCGGCGAGGACCTCGACGAGCAGCTCGGAACCCAGGACGCTGCCGCGCAGCCGCAGGTCGGGCCAGACGCCCTCCTGCACGCCGGCGACGGCGACGACGTCCCACTCGAGGCCCTTGGCGGCGTGCGCGGTCAGGATGCGGACCGCCTCGCCGCGGTCGGCGGACGGGGCGAGGGAGTCCGCGGGCAGGTCCTGGCCCTCGACGTGGTCGAGGAAGACGGCGGTGCCGGCGCCGGGGAGCCGGTCGGTGAAGCGGGCCGCCGCGTCGAACAGCGACACGACCGCGTCCAGGTCGCGGTCGGCGGCGGCGCCGCGGTGGCCGCCCCGGCTGCTCAGCGCCGCCCACCGCTCGGCGAGGCCGCTGCCCTGCCAGGCGGCCCACAGCACCTCCTCGGCGGTGGCGCCCGGCCGGGCCGCCGCGTCGCGGACGGCCTGCAGCAGCTGCCCGACGGTGCGGGCCGGCGCCGCCCACCGGCGCTCGATCATGGCCAGCTCGCCGGGCCGGCGCAGGGCCCGCAGGAGCAGCACCCCGGACGGCCGCCGGTCCCCGGCGGCGAGTGCGAGGGCCCGCAGGCCCTGCCGGAGGCGCCGCTCCGCCAGGGGGTCGGCGCCGCCGAGCGGGGAGTGCAGCAGCGCGATCGCGGCGTCCTCGTCGAGCCGGGCGTCGTCGAGGGCGCAGCGCAGGAGCAGCAGCAGCGGCGCGATCGCCGGCTGGAGGTGCAGCGGCAGGTCCTCGGACTCGGTGACGGTCGGCACGCCCGCGGCGTGCAGCGCCCGCTGCAACGGGGCCAGCTGCCGGGCGGTGGAGCGCACCACGACCGCCATCCGGGACCACGGCACGCCGCGCAGCAGGTGCGCCTCGCGCAGCCGGTGGGCCAGGAACGCCGCCTCGGTCGTCTCGGAGCCGAACGTCGCGGTCTCCACGGTGCCGCCGGGGCGTTGCGGCTCCAGCAGCCGGTGCCGGGCGGGGCCGCGCAGCCGGGCGGCGATCCGGCGGGTCGGCGCGAGCAGCCCCTCGCCGAGCCGCCGCGAGTGCGGGAGCGTGACCTGCGGTGCGGGGCGTCCACCGACGGTGCGGAACCGGTCGGGGAAGTCGCCGACGATGCCGGGGTCGGCGCCGCGGAAGGCGAACGTCGAGGAGTCCGGGTCGGCGAACGCGACCAGATGCGCGCCCGCCCCGGCGATCAGGTCCAGCAGCTCGATCTGGGCGGGATCGGTGTCGGGCAGCTCGTCGAGATAGACGCACTCGATCCGGCGCCGCTCGGTGGCCAGGACGTCGGGCTCGTCGACCAGCAGCCCGGCGGCGGCCCGCACCAGCTCGGCGTAGTCATAGGCGACCGCGCCGCGGCTGGTGGCGTCGCGCAGGGCGAGGACCTGCAGATATTCCTCGAAGAACCGGGCCGCGGCGGCCCAGTCGGGCCGGTGGTGCACGGCCGCGAGCCGGGCCAGGCCCTGCGGGCCGACGCCCCGCTCGACGGCGCGCAGCAGCAGGTCGCGCAGCTCCGTGGCGAACGCGCGGGTGCCGAGCGCGCCGCGCAGCGACTCCGGCCACGGCGCCCGCGACCCCTGCAGCAGCTCGCGGATGACCAGGTCCTGCTCGGGGCCGGTGAGCAGCCGCGGCGACGCCTCGCCCCGCTCGACGGCGGCGCGGCGCAGCAGCCCGAACGCATAGCCGTGGAAGGTGCGCACCATCGGCTCGGCGGTGGTGCGCAGCCCCGCCGCGCGGCCGAGCCGGGCCTCGATGCGGTCCCGCAGCCGCACCGCGCCGCGCCGGCCGAACGTCAGGACCAGGATCCGCTCCGGGTCGACCCCGTCGGCGACCCGCGCGGCGACCGCCTCGACGAGCGTGGTCGTCTTGCCGGTGCCGGGTCCGCCGACGACGAGCAGCGGCCCGGACCGGTGCTCCACGACGAGGCGCTGCCACGGATCCGTGTCGACCGGGACGGCCGCCGGACCCGGCCGCCGGACGAGGCGGTAGCCGCCTCGCCGGGCCGAGTGGGGGGAAGCGGTCGCGGTCACGCCGCTATGCAATCACGACCGTCCGACAGTTCCTCCGAGGAGGCTCGCTTCCAGCAGGTCGAGTGACTCCCCCACGTCGCGGGACACCAGCAGCATCGACAGCGCCGACGGGCGGACGAACTCCTGGGCGGCCAGGCCGCGCAGCCATTCGAGCAGCCCGGCGTAGAAGCCGTCGGCGTCGAACAGCAGCACCGGCTTGCGGTGCAGGTCGAGCATGGCGGTCGTCCACACCTCGAACAGCTCGTCGAGGGTGCCGAGCCCGCCGGGCAGGACCACGAACGCGTCCGCCTTCTCGATCATCAGCGTCTTGCGCGACGCCATGCCGTCGGTGACGACGAGCTCGTCGGACTTGGTGTCGGCCACTTCCAGGTCGACCAGCGACTGGGGGATCACGCCATACGTGCGGCCGCCGCCGTCGCGGGTGCCGTCGGCGACGGCACCCATCATGCCGACGCAGCCGCCGCCGGAGACCAGCTCGTGGCCGCGCCGGCCGATCTCGAGGCCGAGGTCGTGCGCGAGGTCGAGCCAGCGCCGGTCGAGCCGCTGGGAGGAGGCGCAGAACACGCCGATCGCCGCCATCAGCCGCTCGCCTCGCGGGCGGTGCGACGGGCGGAGGCGGCCTCGACGTCGTCCGCGCCGGCCGCCGCGATGTGCCGGACGGCCTCGTCGACGTCGTCGGTGAGGAACAGCAGGCTGAGGTCCTCGGGGCCGATCTTGCCGTCGGCCTGCATGGTGTCGCGGATCCAGTCGACCAGGCCGCGCCAGTAGGCGGTGCCCATCAGCACCACCGGGAAACGGGTGACCTTCTTGGTCTGCACCAGGGTCACCGCCTCGAACAGCTCGTCGAGCGTGCCGAACCCGCCCGGCAGGACCACGAACGCCTGCGCGTACTTGACGAACATCGTCTTGCGGGCGAAGAAGTACCGGAAGTCGATGCCGAGCTCGACATACTCGTTGAGGCCCTGCTCGAACGGCAGCTCGATGCCGAGCCCGACCGACAGCCCGCCGGCCTCCGCGGCGCCTTTGTTGGCCGCCTCCATGACCCCGGGCCCGCCGCCGGTGATGACCGCGTAGCCGGCCCTGGCGAGGGCCGCGCCGAGGTCCTCGCCGAGCTTCCACTCGGGGCTGTCGGCCTTGCTGCGGGCCGAGCCGAAGACGCTCACGGACGGCGGCAGGTCCGCAAGGGTGTCGAAGCCCTCGACGAACTCGCTCAGGATCCGCAGCGCCCGCCAGGCGTCCTTCGTCTTCCACTCGCTGCGCAGGTGCGAGTCGAGCAGCCGCTGGTCGGCGGTGCTCAGCGGAATCGAGTCGCGGCGCAGCGTCACCGGCCCGCGGTGCCGCTCCGGCGGCTGGCTGGTCTTGCCCTCGGTCATGGCCCCCACGGTACGTGGATCTCGTGATGCAATGCAGCCATGGGGCGGCGTCGGGGGCTGGTGGCCGCGCTGGCGGCCGTCCTGGCTGTCGGCGTTGTCGGGGTCTGGTATGGCTTGGGCACCCCCACCGCGACGACCGGCTCGCAGGCGGCACCTCCGGCGGGCCCGCCGTCGCCGTCGCTGTCGCCCTCCGCCTCGCCGTCACCGTCGCCGTCGTTGTCGCCGTCCCCGTCGCCCGTGCCGTCCTCGCCGGCGGTGCCGGTGGTCCCGGCCCGCGGCAACGGGCAGTTCACCTACAGCGGCACCGGCGGCGAGCGGGCCGGCACCGCCGGGCGCCTGGTGCGCTACACCGTCGCGGCCGAGCAGGGATCGGGAGTCGACGCGGAGGAGTTCGCGCTGGCCGTACACCGGACCCTCGCGGACCCGAGAAGCTGGATCGCGGGCGGCCGGGTCTCCTTCCAACGAGTGCCCGCCGGGCAGCCGAGCGAGCTGACCGTGCACCTGGCGACGCCCGGCACGACCGACACGATGTGCGCAAAACGGGGGGTGCGCACCCGTGGCGAGGTCTCCTGCCGCGGCGGGCGGGACGTGATCATCAACCTGAAACGGTGGCAGCTCGGCGTGGCCTGGTACCCGAGGCTCGCCGACTACCGCGACATGGTCGTCAACCACGAGGTCGGGCACTTCCTCGGCAACGGGCACGTGGTGTGCCCCCGCAAGGGCGCGCCGGCACCGGTCATGGCCCGGCAGACGTTCGGCCTGGAAGGGTGCGCGCAGAACCCGTGGCCCTACCCCGACGGGCGCACCTACGTGACGGGACCCGCGGCACCCAGATGATTAACCCGAACGTCGCGCTTCGGTGAGAAATCAGGTGCAGACGGCAACGTTTGCCGGTGTCATCGCGTCGTACCCGATATACCGGACGGCAAGGTGTAGGGGGTGACCGGTATGACACGTGCGGAGCACGACCGTCGCAGGCGGCAGATGAACCGGCGGATCCGTGAGGTCCTCGCGGTGCGCCGCATGCTGGCCGCGATGGGTCCGCAGCTCGAGCCTCCGGAACCATCAACGCACGAGCGCTGAGGTCGGTTACGGCCCCTTGGTGAGCCAGCGCCGCACCACGTCGGCGCCCTCGACGATCTTGTCGATCTCGACGTGCTCGTCCTGCTTGTGGGCGAGGTTCGGGTCGCCCGGGCCGTAGTTGAGCGCCGGGACGCCGAGGGCGGCGAACCTGGCGACGTCGGTCCAGCCGAGCTTCGCGCGCGGCGGCCGGCCGATCGCGGCGAGGAACTCCCTGGCCGGCGGCGCGTCCAGGCCCGGCAGCGCACCCGGTGCCGAGTCGACGACCTCCAGGTCGAAGCCCGCGAGCACGTCCCGCACGTGCGCCGTGGCCTGCTCCTCCGAGCGGTCCGGCGCGAACCTGAAGTTGACCTCGACCACGCACTCGTCGGGGATGACGTTGCCGGCGACCCCGCCGCTGATCCTGACCGCGTTGAGCCCTTCGCGGAACTCGCACCCGTCGATGGTGACCGTGCGCGGCTCATACGCCAGCAGGCGCTGCAGGACAGGCGCGGCCTTGTGGATCGCGTTGTCGCCGAGCCACGAGCGGGCCGAGTGCGCCCGCCGGCCGCTGGTGCGCGCCAGGACCCGTAGGGTGCCCTGGCAGCCGGCCTCGACGAGCCCGTGCGTCGGCTCCAGCAGCAGCGCGAACGACGCGTCCGTCAGCAGCCCCGGCCGGCTGTCGGCGAGGATCTTCAACCCGTTGCGCGCCGAGTCGACCTCTTCGCACTCGTAGAAGACGTAGGTGACGTCGTGGCGCGGCTCGGCCTCGGTGACGGCCAGGTGCAACGCGATCGCGGTGCCCGATTTCATGTCCGCCGTGCCGCAGCCGTGCAGCAGGTTGCCCTCGGTCCGCGACGGCCAGTTGGCGTTGAGCGGCACCGTGTCCAGGTGCCCGGCGAGCACGACCCGCTGCGGGCGGCCCAGCTCGGTGCGCGCGACGAGCGTGTGCCCGAACCGCTCCACCTTCAGCGCCGTGCCGCTCAGCGCGTGCTGCACCTGGTCGGCGATGTCCGCCTCGTTGCCGGACACCGACTCGATGTCGACCAGGGCGCGGGTCAGGGCGACGGGATCGGCGAGCACGTCACGGGAAAGCATGCCCATACCCTAGATGCGGTAGCGTTCGACCACGTGACGACCGCCTACATCGACTCCCCCGCCTGGGGACTTGGCCTGGCCACCGTGACCGCCTCGGGGCAGGTGCTGGACACTTGGTTCCCCGCCGGTCAGCTCGGCCTCGGCACGCTGCCGGCCCTGCCGCCCGTCGTGGACATCCCCTCCGCCGGCCCGCTGCCCTCGCTGTCCGTCGAGGTGGTCCAGGTCGAGATCGGCTCGCTCGGCGACGCCCCGGCGTCCACCGCCGACGTGTACCTGCGGCTGCACCTGCTCTCCCACCGGCTGATCCAGCCGCACCAGGCCAACCTCGACGGGCAGTTCGGCCTGCTCGCCAACGTGGCGTGGACGTCGGCCGGCCCCTGCCTGCCGGAGCAGGTCGACGAGCTCCGCCTGGCCGAGCGCCTCGCCGGGCGGCGGCTCAACGTCTTCGGCATCGACAAGTTCCCGCGGATGGTCGACTACGTCACGCCGTCCGGGGTACGCATCGCCGACGCCGACCGGGTCCGCCTGGGTGCGTACCTCGCCTCCGGCACCACCGTCATGCACGAGGGTTTCGTCAACTTCAACGCCGGCACCCTCGGCACCTCGATGGTCGAGGGCCGCATCTCCGCCGGCGTCGTCGTCGGCGACGGCACGGACGTCGGCGGCGGCTCCTCGATCATGGGCACCCTGTCCGGCGGCGGCAAGGAGATCATCCGCCTCGGCGAGCGCTGCCTGCTGGGCGCCAACGCGGGCATCGGCATCTCGCTCGGCGACGACTGCGTCGTGGAGGCGGGCTGCTACATCACGGCCGGCGCGAAGCTCACCCTGCCGGACGGCTCCGTCGTCAAGGCCCGCGAGCTGTCCGGCGTGCCCAACCTGCTGTTCATCCGCAACTCGGTCTCGGGCCGGCTGGAGGTCCGCGAGCGGGCGGGCCGCGGCATCGAGCTCAACGCCGCCCTGCACGCGAACTGACGTTCCTGGCTTTCCGGCGGCGGGCCTGCGCCCGCCGCCTTTCAGCTCAGGCGTTTGGCGGCTTCGGTGATGCGCTCGTCGCTGGCGGTCAGGGCTGCCCTGACGTGCCGGTGACCGTCGGGTCCGTAGAACGCGCCGGGGGCGGTCAGGATGCCGCGGTCGGCGAGCCAGGCCACCGTGTCCCAGGAGTCCTCGCCGCGGGTCAGCCACAGGTACAGGCCGGCCTCCGAATGCTCGACGGTGAAGCCGGCACCCTCGAACGCGTTGCGCAGGGTGACCCTGCGCGCGGCATACCGGTCACGCTGCTGCTGGACGTGGTCCTCGTCGGCGAGCGCGGCGACCATCGCGGCCTGGACCGGGGCGGGGACGATCATGCCGGCGTGCTTGCGCACCGCGAGCAGCTCGTCGACCAGGGCGGGGTCGCCGGCGACGAACCCGGCCCGGTAGCCGGCCAGGTTGGAGCGCTTCGACAGCGAGTGCACCGCGAGGACGTTGTCGAAGCGGCCGTCGCAGACCGACAGGATCGAGACCGGCTCGGCCTCCCACGGCAGCGGCAGGTAGCACTCGTCGCTGGCCACGACCGCGCCGCGCTCGCGGGCCCAGTCGACGACCTTGCGCAGGTGGGCGGGTGGCAGCACGCGACCCGTCGGGTTGGACGGCGAGTTGACCCACACGAGGCGGACCCGCGCCGGGCCGAGTGACGTGAGCGAGTCGGAGCGGACCGCGGTCGCGCCGCTGAGCTGCACACCGACCTCATAGGTCGGGTAGCAGACCGGCGGGATGACCACGGTGTCGCCGGGGCCGAGGCCGAGCAGCGTCGGCAGCCACGCGACCAGCTCCTTCGAGCCGATCGTCGGCAGCACGCCGAAGTCGTCGCCCGCCGGCGCGCACCATCGGGTCACCCAGTCGCGGATCGCGGCCCGCAGCCGCGGCTTGCCCGCCGTCAGCGGATAGCCCGGCGAGTCCGACGCTTCGGTGAGGGCAGCACGGATCGCCGCGGGCACCGGATCGACGGGTGTGCCGATCGACAGGTCGACGAGGCCGCCCGGATGCCGGGCCGCCGCCGCCTTCGCCGGCTCCAGCCGGTCCCACGGAAAGTCCGGCAGCCCGGCAGCGAGCGCGCGCCGGGCTCCGGGCGGGACGATGCCGGTCAGTGGTCGTGCTCCTGCGGCGGCAGGCCCGCGACGAACGTCGCGTCCTTCTCGATCTTGCCGACCTTCGACGCGCCACCGGGCGAACCCAGGTCGTCGAAGAACGTGTAGTTGGCGCCGGTGAAGTCTTTCCACTTCTCCGGGACGTCGTCCTCGTAGAAGATCGCCTCGACCGGGCACACCGGCTCGCAGGCACCACAGTCGACGCACTCATCCGGGTGGATGTAAAGCATGCGGTTGCCCTCGTAGATGCAGTCGACAGGGCACTCCTCGATGCACGCCTTGTCGAGCAGATCCACGCAAGGTTCGGCGATGATGTATGTCACGGGTCGCCCTCTTTCGCGCCTGAGGCTGCCAACGTGGTTGGCGAACCCCGCCGCATCCCTACCGCGGCGGTACGAGCCTAGTATCCCGCTTCGCTGGAGGTGCAGCGTGCTCGGTCCACAGCATGTGGGAAGTCGGGTCGTAGTGCGCCGCATCGTGGGACTTCGCGACGATCGGCCCGTGTACTCGGACATTCTGGGCCACCTCGTCGAGGTGACCGAGACACATCTCACAGTGCGTGCACGCAGCGGTGCGGTCCGGGTTCCAACGGCTGAGATCCACCGGGCCAAGCAGGTGCCGGACCGGCGGCGCCTCACCCCCACCGAGGCGCTCGAGGTCGCCGCGGCGGCCGGCTGGCCCGCCCGCGAACGCGACCGGCTCGGCGACTGGATCCTGCGCGCCACCGACGGCTGGACCATGCGGGGCAACTCCGCGCTGCCGGTCGGCGACCCGGACCTGCCGCTGCCCGAGGCCGTGGACGCGGTCACGCAGTGGTACCAGGACCGCGGCCTCCTCCCGGCGATGAGCGTGCCGGTGCCGCTCTTCCAGCGCGTCGACGCCGAACTGGAGCGGCGCGGCTGGACGGCGATGCCGCTGACGCTCGTCATGACGGCCCGGCTGAGCGACCTGGCCGCCGGCGAGGACGACCAGGTCTCCCTCGCCACCGCACCGTCGCCGCAGTGGCTGGCCGCGGTCGGCGGCCGGAAGGGCCCGCTGCCCGCGTCCGCGCTCGGGGTCCTCACCGGCGTGCCACAGGTGCGCTTCGCCACCCTGCGCGACGCCGCACCGCCCGAGGGCGCACCGCCTGAGGGCGCGCTGCTCGCGACCGGCCGGGGCTGCGTCGCCGACCCCGAGGGCCGCTGGCTGGGGCTGGCGCTGATCGGCACCGAGGAGCACGCCCGGCGGCAGGGGCTGGCCCGGCGGGTCATCGCCGCGCTCGTCGCATGGGGCGCCGCAGCCGGCGCCACCGACGCCTACCTGCAGGTCGAGCAGCGCAACGCGGGGGCGGTCGCCCTCTACGAGAAGCTCGGCTTCACCACGCACCACGCCTACCAGACGCGATACCTGGCCGCCGGCTAGCGGCGAACGACGCGGCGGGGCTTGGTGCTGGTCCGGTCGATGTACCGCTTCCAGGACTGCGACCGGTAGTCGAGACCGAACGTCATCAGCGCGAGGACACCCAGGACGGCGCCGATGGCGGACAGCCCGACGAAGTAGAAGAACTGGCGGAAGACCAGGCCGACCCCACTGCCGAACGGGGTGGCCCCCGAAACGAACGGGCCGATCAGCACCGCGAGGATGCATGCGGCGACGACGGCCATGCCGAGGTCGGCCACCACACGGAGCATCGGGTGCCGCCGCGCATACCAGAACCCGACGGGGATCATCACCGCGCCGACCGCGAACAGCGCCCACAGACCGATGGTGACCTGCTTGTCGTCGTCATTGCCGGCGGCGAACCGCACGACCAGCCGGGCGACGACGTTGACGAGGAAGAGTGCCCCCGCGACGAGGCCGACCGGCAGCCACCGCTCCTTCATCCCACGCCTCCGCTGGTGTCCTCGCCCGTCGCGCGCCGCCCAGGGTCACGGACGGTGCGGGAACGTGTCTACCTGTCCACGCTCTGTGGCGCAAGAGGGGTTGCCTTGGAGTTCGCTGTGGCCGCGACCCGGTGGCGCAGCGCGGACACGTAGATGCCGATCGCGAACGCGAGCGGACCGCAGAACAGGGTCAGCAGCCCGACCCAGTTGTCATTGGTGATGAGCAGGTCACCTTCGGTGGTGCGGCCGGCGGCGAGGATCCACACGACGCACCAGGCGCCGGCGGGCAGCAGCGCCGCGAACCGCCGGCCGCTCGTCGTGAACGCGAACCAGCCGAGCAGCGGGTTGGTCACCAGCGCCAGGATCAGGGCGAGCGGGATCCGCAGGTTGCCCTTGCCGGTGTCGGACAGCCCGAGGTCGGAAACGTGCAGCGGGGCGAGGAACGCCTCGAAGACGGCGAGGGCCACGGCGAGGAGGACGGCGACGACCAGGCCGCCGATCGTGATCGTGATGTCGAGCGGCCCGCCGGGCTGGTGCGGCTTGCGCGCATCGGCCGCCGCCACGCCCGGGACGGCAAACCCGGTGTCGGGCGCGTAGCGATCCGCGTCGCCGGCCGTGTCCGGCACCGCGGAAGACCCGGCGGCGGACCCGGCGACCGCCTCCACCGACGTCGCATCCGCCCCCGAAGCCGACGCCGCATCCGCCGGCCCGGAAGCCGACGTCGAGGCCGACGCCCCGGAAGCTGAGGCCGACGCGCCGGAAGCCGCCGCCTCGGAAGCCGCCGGCTTGGAAGCCGATGTCCCGGAAGACGCCGCTCCGGAAGCCGACGCATTGGAAGCCGGCGTCGCGACCTCGGCACCGGACGCCGTCACGACCGCGGCACCGTCCACGGCCGTCACCGGCCCCCCGGCCCGCGGCGCGGTCCCTGCTTTGCGCTTCGTCACGATGCCGCGGCCTCCAACTGCGGGGCGGCCGCTTCGACGTCGAGGCCGGCGAAGAGGTCCTCCTCCCAGCCGTGCGGACCCACGCCGGGCCCCTTGACCCCGCGGGCAAGCTGGTAATACTCCACGCCCATGAACTCGGCGCCGAAGTTGCCCGCGATCGCGAACAGCCACGACGACGGCGGGATCTGCGTGGCGTGGGCGCGCAGCGCGGCGGTCTTCTCCTCGGCGAACTCGTGCCCGTCCAGCCGCGCCGCGATCTCGTGGTCGGCGGTGCCGAACGGCAGGTCCTCGGGCTTCTCCACGTCGGCGAACGGGTTGTCGGACGAGTCGCGGAACTCCGCCATCCCCGCCTCCAGGACGCTGCGCGGCACCGCGGTCCAATAGACCTTCGCGGGCGCGATCCCCTCCGCGTCGGCCAGCTCCACCGCCCGCATCAGCACCCGGTGTGCCTGGATGTGGTCGGGGTGACCGTAGAAGCCGTTGGGGTCGTAGGTGACCGCGACCTGCGGGCGGACCTCGCGGATCACGTCGAGCAGCTCGGTCGCGGCGGCGTCCAGGTCGGCGCCCCAGAACGCGCGGGGGTGCTCGTTGGGCGCGGTGCCCATCATCCCGGAGTCGCGATAGCGCCCCGCGCCGCCGAGGAACCGGTGGTCGGTGACCCCGAGCCGGCGGCACGCCTCCTCCAGCTCCGCGATGCGGTAACCACCGAGCTGGTCGGCGGCGCCCGCGGCGAGCCCGGCCAGCTCGGGCCGGTGGATCTCGCCCTCCTCGCCGAGGGTGCAGGTGACCAGGGTGACGTGCGCGCCGGCGGCCGCGTAATGGGCCATCGTCGCGCCGGTCCCCATCGACTCGTCGTCGGGGTGCGCGTGGACGAAAAGGATGCTCCGAGCACTCACAGCGCCAACTCTACGACGTGGGTCCGACAGTTCCCCCGCGGCGCGGCGCCCGCGGAACATGACAATCGCGCCGGTTCGGGTAAACATTCCGGGGTGGACTATCCGGAGTTGGCCGCGCGCACCCGACGCTTCTCCTACGGTGCGCCCCGCGCTGTGACGGTGACCTCCGACGGTGCGCGGGTGGTGTTCCTGCGCTCGTCCGGGCCTGAGGACGGCAGCGACGCGCTGTGGGTCTACGACGTGGCGACCAGGGCAGAACGCCGCCTCGCCGACCCCGCGGCGCTGCTGACCGACGACGTCGACCTGCCCCCGGCGGAGCGGGCGCTGCGGGAGCGGCTGCGGCTCTCGGCGGGCGGGATCGGGTCGTATGCGATGGACGCCGCCGGCGTGATGGCTGTCTTCCCGCTCGGTGGCCGGTTGTTCCGCGTCGACCTGCTGACCGGGGACCTCACGGAGCTGCACACCGCCGGCCCCGCCGTCGACCCGCGACCGGACCCGGCGGGCCGCCGGGTGGCGTATGTGACCGGCGGGGCGCTGCGCGTCATCGAGCCCGACGGCACCGACGCGGTCCTCGCCGGCGAGGAGGGGGTGACCTGGGGCCTGGCGGAGTTCATCGGCGCCGAGGAGTTCCACCGCTTCCGGGGGTACTGGTGGGCGCCCGACGGCCGCAGCATCCTCACCGCGCGCGTCGACGAGTCGAGGGTGCCCCGCTGGCACCTGCACGACCCGTCGCAGCCGGAGCAGCCGCCGACCACGGTGGCGTATCCGCACGCCGGCGCCACCAACGCGAAGGTCACGCTGCACGTGCTCGACCTGGACGGCGGCTGGGTGGACGTGCACTGGGACCGGGAGACGTACCCGTACCTGGTGGACGCCTCCTGGACGGAGCAGGGCGGGCCGCTGCTCACCGTGCTGCGCCGCCTCCAGCAGCACGGCCTGGTGATCGCGGTCGACCCGCGGACCGGGGAGACGCAGGTGCACGCCGAGCTCGCCGACCCGCGCTGGGTCGAGCCGGTCCCCGGCACCCCGCAGCACCTCGCCGACGGCCGGGTGCTCGTCGGCGGTGAGCTGGCCCACGACGGCTACGACTCGCGCTGCCTGTTCGCCGACGGCAGCCTGCTGACCCCGCCCAACCTGTACGTGCGGCGCGTCGCCGGACGGCTCGGCGCCGACCTCGTCGTCGAGGCCAGCGAGGGTGAACCCAGCGAGCAGCACGTGTTCCGCATCCCGGTCTCGCACGCCGGCGCGCAGGCCACGCGGCTGACGGCCGAACCCGGCTGGCACGTCGCGCACGCCGCCGGCAGCACCGTGGTGATCGGGTCGCAGACCCTCGAGCACGCCGGGTGGCAGTACACCATCCGCCACGACGACACGGTGATCGGGACCATCCCGTCGCTGGCCGCGACCCCGCCCTTCGCGCCGAGACCCGCGCTGGAGCGGGTCACGGACCGGGGGTTGCCGACCGCGGTGCTCTACCCGCGCGGGCACGTCGCCGGGCGGAAGCTGCCGGTCCTCGTGGCGATCTACGGCGGCCCCGGCCACCAGGAGGTCATCGCCGCGCGCGCCCGCTGGTTGGAGAAGCAGTGGTGGGCCGACGCCGGGTTCGCGGTCGTCACGATCGACAACCGGGGCACGCCGGGCGTGTCGCCGGGCTTCGAGAAGGCGATCCACCGCCGCTTCTCCGACGTGATCCTCACCGACCAGGTCGACGCGCTGCAGGCGCTCGCGGAGAAGCACCCCGACCTGGACCTGGACCGGGTCGCGATCCGCGGCTGGTCCTTCGGTGGCTGGCTGTCCGCGCTCGCGGTCCTGCGCCGCCCGGACGTCTACCACTGCGCGGTCGTCGGCGCCCCGGTCACCGACTGGACGCTGTATGACACCGCATACACCGAGCGTTACCTGGGGCTGCCCGCGGACGCGCCGGAGGTGTACAGCCACAACTCGCTGGTCGAGCTGGCGGCGGAGCCGCCGGTGCGGCCCGAGGAGGCCCGCCCGATGCTGCTCGTGCACGGGCTCGTCGACGACAACGTGGTCGCCGCGCACACCCTGCGGCTGTCGGCGGCGCTGCTCGGCTCGGGCCGCCCGCACTCGATGATCCCGCTGACCGGCGCCACCCACATGGCCGCCGGTGGGCTCGCCGAGAAGCTGCTGCGCATCGAGCTGGACTTCATCCGGCGATCCGTATCGTGACGTCGCCGCCGAGGCGGCCGTCCCTCGGCTCCCTGGTCACCGCGCCGCCCTGCAGCAGCGCGGTGACGACCTTGACCGCGTCGGCGGCGCGGTAGACCGTCTCCGTGAGCGCGTAACGCCGCAGTTCCGTGACGGTCCGCGGGCCGTTGCCCAGGAAGGCCAGCAGCTCCCGCCGCAGCGCGCCCGGGTTCGGCTGGAGGGTGATGTCCATGAGGTGACCTTCTGGGTCGTTGGGGTCGCGGTACCGCACGCCGGCGTACTCGTCGAGTGCCCACATCTCGTTCTTGAACGCCTCGAGGTTCTTCGCCGACCGGGTGCCGAACCCGATGGTCCGCTCGTGGTCGCCCTCCACCAGCGTCACGGCGGCGGTGAGCTCGAAGGCGCCCAGCTGCTCCCGCGGGACGTCGACGGTGAGCACCTCGGCGGGCTTGCCGGCCGCGACGACGGCCGGGTCGATCCCGTCGATCATGGACAGCAGCGGTCCGGAGTGGGCGCCGAGCGCTTTGAGCATCACCGCCGCCGACCCGGGCATGACGTGCAGCGACAGCTCGGGTGGTGTCCTGAGCTCCCGCTGTACCGCGTCGAGCCGCCGCTGCACGTCGGCGACCTCGGGTGCCACGAACAGCAGCGTCAGCCGCCGGCGGGCGAGGCGGTCACCGAACTCCGCGCAGGCCCGCAGCGCCGCCTCCGCGACGTCGCCGTCCAGCTCTGTCGCCGACGCCTGCAGGAACGTCGCCCCGTGCGGCGAGTGCACCGCGCCCGGCACCCACAGGTCGAGGTAGCGCACGAGGAGCTCACGGGTGACACCTGCGATGGACATGCTCCCTTTGTACTGGAAGCGGTAGCGTTTCCGGCATGACAGCAGTGCTCGGCAGCGACGAGGTGGCAACCGCTCTCGCTCACCTGAGCGGGTGGGCCGGCGACGTCGAAGGTATCGAACGGTCCGTGACCGCGGAGACGTTCCTCGACGGCATCCGGCTGGTGGCGGAGGTGGCGCACGTGGCCGAACAGGCCGACCACCACCCCGACATCGACATCCGGTGGCGGACGGTGACGTTCCGGCTCAGCACCCACAGCGCCGGTGGGGTGACCGGGAAGGACATCGCCCTCGCCCGCCAGATCAACGAGTTGATCGGGTAGGACGCGCTCGGACAAAGGGTCCGAATGTCGTACCCGGTCGGTAGGGTCCAACCATGACCCACTTCGACGTGGCGAGCGCGGCGGTCGAGGCGGCACTGGCCGCCGGGGCCCGGTATGCCGACGCGCGCGTGATGCACCGGCGGTCCGAGTCGATGAGCGCACGCAACGGTGAGATCGAGGACCTGAGCCAGTCCGAGGACGCCGGGGTCGGCGTCCGGGCACTGGTCGGGTCGAGCTGGGGTTTCTTCGCGGTGCCCGACCTGGGGCGGGACGCGGCGCGGCGGGCCGGCGAGCGGGCCACCGCGATCGCGCGGGCGTCCGCGAGCGTGCCGGCGCCGGCGGTGGACCTGGTCGAGGTGGAGGCGCGCACGGACTCGTGGGCGAGCGCCTGCGAGGTCGACCCCCTCGGTGTGGCCCTGTCGACCAAGGGCGACCTGCTGACGGGCGCGACGGCGGAGGCGCACAAGGGCGGCGCCGACATCGCCGAGGGGATCTACCAGATCTGGGACACCCGGAAATGGTTCGTGTCGTCGCAGGGGCACCGCATCGACCAGCACATCCGTGAGTCGGGTGCGGGGATCTCGGCGACGGTGATCGGCGACGGCGAGACCCAGCGGCGCTCCTATCCGTCCTATCGCGGGCAGTATGGGACCAGGGGCTGGGAGCTCGTCGACGAGCTGGACCTGACGGCGCACGCCGCGCGGATCGCCGACGAGGCGCGGGCGCTGCTCACGGCGCCGCTGTGCCCGGCGGGCGAGACGACGCTGATCCTGGGCAGCGAGCAGATGGCGCTGCAGATCCACGAGTCGGTCGGGCATGCGATCGAGCTGGACCGGATCCTGGGCTGGGAGGCGGCGTTCGCCGGGACCAGCTGGCTCGACCTGGCGAAGCTCAACCAGCTGCGCTACGGCTCCGAGCTGATGAACATCACGATCGACCCGACGATCCCCGGCGCGCTGGGGTCGTTCGGGTATGACGACGAGGGCACCCCGGCCGCGCCGCGCTATGCGGTGAAGGACGGGATCTGGGTCGGCACCCTGGCCGGGCGGGACTCGGCCGCGGTCGCCGGCCTCGACTACGCCGGCAGCGTGCGCGCCGACGGCTGGGCGCGGCTGCCGATGGTGCGGATGACCAACGTCGGGCTGACACCTGGGCCGCACAGCCTGGAGGAGATGATCGCCGCGACCGCCGACGGCGTGCTGATGGACTTCAACCGGTCCTGGTCGATCGACGACAAGCGGCTCAACTTCCAGTTCGGCTGCGAGATCGGCTGGGAGATCAAGGACGGCAAGCTTGGCCGGATGCTGCGCAACCCGACCTACACGGGCATCGGGCCGCGGTTCTGGGGATCGATGGACATGCTGGGTTCCGAGATGACCGCGTGGGGCACACCCAACTGCGGCAAGGGCCAGCCGGGTCAGATCGGGCACACCGGCCATCCGGCGGCCGCGGCCCGGTTCCAGAACGTCCGGGTGGGGGTCCGTGGATGAGCGGCCCGGAGCTCAGCGGAGGAGTCGGCGTGAGCGGTCCGCAGCGGTGCGGAGAGGGCGGCACGAGCGGTCCGGAGCGCAGCGGAGAGGCCGTTCACCAGGAGCACAGGGGTAGCTCAGGCCGACGCCGGAGCGCGGCGGAGGAGGCGGCGTGAACGGTCCGGAGCGCAGCGGAGAGACCGTTCACCAGGGGCACAGGTTCAGCTCAGGGCGACGCCGGAGCGAAGCGGAGGAGGCGGCATGAGCGGTCCGGAGCGCAGCGGAGTGGCCGCTCATCAGGGGCACAGGGGTAGCTCAGGCCGACGCCGGAGCGAAGCGGAGGAGGCGGCATGAGCGAGGCCGGTAACGAGACTGATCTCGCGGCGCAGGTGCTGAAGCTGGTCGACGACGGTGTCGAGGCGGAGGTGGTGGTCGAGCGGGCGGCGCTGTCGCTGACGCGGTTCGCCAACTCCTACATCCACCAGAACGTCGCCGACGAGATCACCACGGTGCGGCTGCGGCTGCACGCCGACGGCAGGACCGCGACCGCGTCGACCACCGTGACCGACGCCGTGGAGGACTTCGTGCGCCGCACGGTGGCCTCGATGCGCCTCGCGCCGGCCGACCCGACGTGGCCGGGCCTGGCGCCGAAGGCGCCCACGTCGTTCGGGGGCAACGTCGACGAGGCGACCGCGGCGGCGGCGCCGGACGAACGGGCCGCCAGGGTGCGGGCGTTCGTCGACCAGGCGGCCGGGCTGGAGGTCGCGGGCTATTGCCGCACCTCGGCGACCCGGGTCGTCTATGTCAATTCCGCCGGCCAGCACGTGCGCGGCGGCCGGACCGCCGCGGCGATGGACGGCATCGCGCGGACCGCCACGTCCGACGGCCTGGCCAGGCTGGCCTCGACCCGGCTCGCCGATATCGACGGCGCGGTGCTCGGGGCGCGGGCGGCGGCGAAGGCGCGGGCCGGCGCGGACCCGGTGGAGCTGCCGCCGGGGCGCTATGAGGTGGTCCTGGAGCCGACCGCGGTCGCGGACGTGCTGCAGATGCTCGCGATCTACGGGTTCAACGCGAAGATGCTGCAGGACCGGCAGTCGTTCCTGGAGCTGGGCGCGGCGCAGTTCGACCCGGCGGTGACGCTGGTCGAGGACGCCGCGGCGGCCGACTCGACGGCGCTGCCGTTCGACGTGGAGGGCACCCCGCGGCAGCGGGTGGTGCTGGTCGACGCGGGCGTGTCCAGCGCGGTGGTGCACGACCGGCGCACGGCGGCGAAGGGGGACGCGGCCTCGACGGGCCACGCGATCCCGGGCGGGGCGAGCTTCGGCGCGGTGCCGGCCAGCCTGCGGCTGCTCGCGCACGACGGGCCGGCGCCGGTCGAGGTCGACGGGCCGGCCGCGGACTCGGGGGTGGCGGCGCTGGTCAGCGGGGTCGAGCGGGGGCTGCTGGTGACCGACAACCACTACACCCGGGTGCTGGACCCGCGCACGCTGGTCGTGACCGGGCTGACCCGCAACGGGGTGTGGCTCATCGAGGACGGTGTGGTGACCACGCCGGTGCGCAACTTCCGCTTCACCCAGTCCTATCCGCAGGCCCTGGCGCCGGGCGCGGTGCTGGGTGTCGGACCGCGCGCGGTCGAGCTGCCGGGGCCCTGGGCGGAGTCCGGCACGTGCGCTCCGGCGCTGCGGCTCGCCTCCTGGAATTACACGGGTGGCGCGTCTGGGTGAGGGCGATCACCAGGCCGGGCGGCACCGCGCGTAACGTGTGCACCGACCACAGATCGGTACATCGGCCCGTCCAGGGAGCAATCACCATGACGACCACGCCGGCCAGGCTTCGGTCAGCCTCGGGCGCGGGGCCCCGCGCAGCGATCAGCGAGAAAACGTTGCGGACGGACCGGTGGTGGCTGCAGCCGCTGCTGGTGTTCCTCGGCCTCGGGGCCTTCGTGGTCTACGGCCTGGTCCGCGCCATCATGAACAACTACTACTGGGCCGACGCCGAGCACTACCTGGCGCCGTTCTACTCCCCCTGTCTGACGAAGAGCTGCGTCGAAGGGTCGAGCCACTTCCTCGGCCAGCCGATCCCGCAGCTGCCGTCCTGGATGTCACCGGCGATGATCATCCTGGTGCTGCCCGGGGGGTTCCGTTTGACCTGCTACTACTACCGCAAGGCGTACTACCGCTCGTTCTGGCTGTCGCCGCCGGCGTGCGCGGTCCCGGACGGTCACAAGACCTACTCCGGTGAGACCCGCTTCCCGCTGATCTTCCAGAACATCCACCGGTACTTCTTCTACGCCGCGATCCTGGTCGGCTCGGTCCTGACCTATGACGCCGTCATCGCCTGGCACGGCAAGGACGGCGGCATCGGCATGGGGGTCGGCACGCTGATCCTCGCCGTCAACGCGGTGCTGATCTGGGCATACACGCTGGGCTGCCACTCCTGCCGCAACATCGTCGGCGGTCGGCTCAAGCACTTCTCGAAGCACCCGGTGCGCTACCGCGCGTGGGGCCTGGTGTCGAAGCTCAACGCCAAGCACCAGCAGTACGCGTGGGCATCACTCTTCTCGGTGATCATCGCCGACGCCTATGTCATGGCGGTCTCGGCCGAATGGATCACCGACTTCCGGTTCTTCAACTAGGGACACATCCGATGACGAACATCGAGCGACACACCTACGACGTCGTGGTCATCGGCGCCGGCGGCGCCGGGCTGCGCGCCGCGATCGAGGCTCGGCTCGCCGGCAAGAAGACCGCCATCATCTCCAAGTCGCTGTTCGGCAAGGCGCACACCGTCATGGCCGAGGGCGGCGCGGCGGCGGCGATGGGCAACGTCAACTCGAAGGACAACTGGCAGGTCCACTTCCGCGACACGATGCGCGGCGGGAAGTTCCTCAACAACTTCCGGATGGCGGAGCTGCACGCCAAGGAGGCCCCGGACCGCATCTGGGAGCTGGAGACCTACGGCGCGCTGTTCGACCGCACCAAGGACGGCAAGATCAGCCAGCGTAACTTCGGCGGGCACGAGTATCCGCGGCTCGCGCACGTCGGCGACCGCACCGGCCTGGAGCTGATCCGCACGCTGCAGCAGAAGATCGTGTCGCTGCAGCAGGAGGACTTCGCCACGCACGGCGACTATGAGGCCCGGATCCGGGTCTTCCAGGAGTGCACGATCACGGAGCTGTTCGTCGAGGACGGCGCGGTGTCCGGTGCGTTCGGCTACTACCGCGAGTCCGGCGACTTCGTGCTGTTCGAGAGCGCCGCTGTCGTGCTCGCGACCGGCGGCGTCGGCAAGTCCTACAAGGTGACCTCGAACTCCTGGGAGTACACCGGCGACGGCCACGCACTCGCCCTGCGTACCGGCGCGACGCTGATCAACATGGAGTTCCTGCAGTTCCACCCCACCGGCATGGTCTGGCCGCCGTCGGTCAAGGGCATCCTGGTCACCGAGTCGGTCCGCGGTGACGGTGGCGTGCTGCGCAACACCGAGGGCAAGCGGTTCATGTTCGACTACGTCCCCGACGTCTTCCGCAAGCAGTACGCGGAGACCGAGGAGGAGGCGGACCGCTGGTACTCCGACCCGGACAACAACCGGCGCCCCCCGGAGCTGCTGCCCCGCGACGAGGTCGCCCGCGCGATCAACAGCGAGGTCAAGGAGGGCCGGGGCACGAAGGCGGGCGGCGTGCTGCTCGACATCGCCAGCCGGCTGCCGGCCGAGCAGATCCGCAAGCGGCTGCCGTCGATGTACCACCAGTTCAAGGAGCTGGCCGACGTCGACATCACCGCCGCCCCGATGGAGGTCGGACCGACCTGTCACTACGTGATGGGTGGCGTCGAGGTCGACGCCGACACGACCGCGGCCGCGGTGGCCGGGCTGTTCGCGGCCGGTGAGGTCTCCGGCGGCATGCACGGCTCCAACCGGCTCGGCGGCAACTCGCTGTCGGACCTGCTGGTGTTCGGCAAGCGGGCCGGTGAGCACGCGGCCGCGCACGCCGAGAAGATCGGCCGGCGCAAGCCGTCCGCCGCGGCCGTCGAGGCGGCCGTCGAGACCGCCCTCGCCCCGCTGGCGCGGGCGGACGCCGGGGAGAACCCGTACACCCTGCACCACGAGCTGCAGGAGATCATGGGCGTCCTGGTCGGCATCATCCGGCGTGAGGGCGAGCTGCGGGAGTCGATCACGCGGCTGGCCGAGCTCAAGGAGCGGGTCAAGAAGGTCGGCGTGGGCGGCGGGCGGAAGTACAACCCGGGCTGGCACCTCGCGCTGGACCTGCGCAACATGCTGGTGGTGTCCGAGTGCACCGCGAAGGCGGCGCTGGAGCGCACCGAGTCGCGTGGCGGCCACACCCGCGAGGACTTCCCGAAGATGGACCCGAAGTGGCGCAAGGTGAACCTGGTCTGCTCGCTGGACGGTGAGGACGTCCGCCTGGAGCACAAGCCGCTGCCGGTCATGCGTCCGGAACTGCAGGGGCTGTTCGACCAGACCGAGCTCGCCAAGTACATGACCGACGAGGAGCTGTGATGGGTACCAAACGCCACTTCCGCGTCTGGCGCGGCGACGACACCGGCGGCTCGCTGGAGGACTTCCAGGTCGAGGTCAACGAGGGCGAGGTCGTGCTCGACGTCATCCACCGGCTGCAGGCGACGCAGACGCCCGACCTGGCCGTGCGGTGGAACTGCAAGGCCGGCAAGTGCGGCTCCTGCTCGATGGAGATCAACGGCAAGCCGCGGCTGGGCTGCATGACCCGGATGTCGACGTTCGAGGAGGCGGAGACCGTCACGGTCACGCCGCTGCGGACGTTCCCGGTGATCCGCGACCTGGTCACGAACGTCAACTTCAACTACCAGAAGGCCCGCGAGCTGCCCGCGTTCGCGCCGCCGGCGGGCGTGGCACCCGGTGAGTACCGGATGCAGCAGGTCGACGTGGAGCGCTCGCAGGAGTTCCGCAAGTGCATCGAATGCTTCCTGTGCCAGAACGTGTGCCACGTGATCCGTGACCACGACGAGAACAAGGCCGCGTTCTCCGGGCCCCGGTTCTTCATCCGGGCCGCCGAGCTGGACATGCACCCCCTCGACGCCCGCGACGACCGCAAGGAGCTCGCGCAGGCGGAGCAGGGTCTGGGCTACTGCAACATCACCAAGTGCTGCACCGAGGTCTGCCCCGAGCACATCAAAATCACGGACAATGCGATCATCCCGATGAAGGAACGTGTTGTCGATCGGAGGTACGACCCGGTGACCTGGCTCGGACGCAAGATCTTCCGTCGTGACCAGCTGGACGAGCAGCCCGTCCCGGCGCACGCCGTGACCAGCGCCAAGACCGCATCGGGCGATCTCGCGGTCGCGGACACCGGCAGCAACTGGCACCAGGAAGGCCCCGTGCCGCTGGAGCCGCCGCTGGGCGCCGACGGCAAGCTCGTGGTGGCGGAGCTCACCCTGGACCGGGCGGCGGCCGGCTCGCCGTTCGGCGACGACCAGGTGTTCCCGCTGCCGCCGGAGCAGCTGCGCTACCAGCACCCGTCGGCCCCGTCCGGGGACGGCCACTAGGCAAGGAACCGCAGGGCGCCCCTCATCCGAGGGGCGCCTTCTGCATGGCCTTGGCGTACCGGTCGGTGACCCGCGACTGGACCAGCTTCGCGACGGGGTTGCCGAGGCGGACCCACCACTTCGCCGGGCGGCTGAACGCCCTGATCTCGAACCACACCTCGCCCCCCGGCTCGACGGTCAGCAGGAACGACTCCTCGCCGGTCTCCACGTGCCCGGGCAGCGTGCCGAAGCCGAACCCGTACCGCTCCGGCTCGTCGACGATCCACACGATCAGGCACGGCACCCACAGCCGCAGCGGCCCGACGCCGATCCCAGTCGAGAACCGCCCGCCGAGCGCGACCCGGTCGGCGTCGCTGCGCAGCCGCAGGCCGGCACCGCGCTGAGGGTGCCAGCGGGCCAGGGCGGCCGCTGCGGCGGCGAACGCCTCGTGCCCTTGCCCGACCCTCACCCGGCGTGTCACGTGCAGGTAGCCGGGCGGTAGGGGGCCCTCACGGGTCGCCCCGACCTCGGGGTAGGTGACGGTCACGCGGTCGAAGGTAGCAACGGCTGGAGCGCCACCACGATCGGCGCGTCGGCCGGCAGCCACGGGACGGTGTCGAGCTCGTCACCGGCGAGCCATCTGATGTCGCTGTGTTCCAGCGGTACGGGCGTCGCCCCGTTCACCAGTCGCGCAAGGTAAACCTTGAGGATCGCAGCGCCGTCGAGCATCATAATGTCGCCGCCGACCCGGACACCTACCTCGACGTCGACACCGAGCTCTTCCTGGCACTCGCGGACCAGCGCCTGTTCCTCGGTCTCCCCGGGGTCCACCTTCCCTCCTGGAAACTCCCATCTACCGGCCATTTCGGGCGGTAACGCGCGCTCACAGGCCAGGACGCGACCATTCGAGATGATCGCGGCTCCGACGATGATCCTTGGCATCAACCGTTCGGTCTGCACGGGCAACCAGGGTGCCAGATCGAAATGAAGTTCCGGTGGCGGGCTCTGCCCTGTTGTTCACCAGACGAGGGAAATGTGGCCGTGGACAGATCCACCAGTCGCACAGGAGACTTGCAGTCACCGTTGATGACGGGCAGGCTTCGAAACGGCCACAAGCCGGCAACGATGCCGCGGGAGGGTAGGTCGTTATGCGGGCCCGGCGGAGCGAACAGCACCGTGATTATCTCAGCGATGCGCTGGCCTTATTGCAAGGCTGGACGCACGACGGCGAAGAAATTCGCCGGACGCTGCACCTGGACGATTCCCAGCATGCGGCACTCACAGAGCGTATGAAGATCGTCGCCGACGCCCTCCAGGTGCGTCCGGACGTGCGCCGCCTCGACGGCCGCACCCAGATCCGCCTGCGGGTGCCGGGCATGTCGGACTTGTCGCCCGGCGAGGTTACCTTGGCCGCCCGGATCGAGGACCTCTACCGCACCATCATCGCCGGCGCCGCCTGATTGCAACACTGCCGTCACCGACCGCTACGGTGACGGCCGTGACCGCATTGCCCGACTGACGATTGATCTGGACGGGCTGCTTCCCGCTAGACGTTGAAGCGGAACTCGACCACGTCGCCGTCCTGCATGACGTAGTCCTTGCCCTCGATACGGACCTTGCCGGCGGCCTTCGCGGCGTTCTGCGAGCCGGCGGCCATCAGGTCGTCGAAGCTGACCACCTCGGCCTTGATGAAGCCGCGCTGGAAGTCCGAGTGGATGACCCCCGCCGCCTCGGGTGCGGTCGCGCCGATCGGGATCGTCCAGGCCCTGGTCTCCTTCGGGCCGGCGGTGAGATACGTCTGCAGGCCGAGGGTGCGGAACCCGATCCGGATCAGCTGGTGCAGGCCCGGCTCCAGCTGGCCGATGGACTCCAGGAGCTCCAGGGCCTCCGCCTCGTCCAGGTCGGTGAGCTCCGACTCGATCTTGGCGTCCAGGAAGATGGCCTCGGCGGGGGCGACCAGCGCGCGCAGCTCGTCCAGGAACGCGGGGTCGGCGAGACCGGCCTCGTCGACGTTGAAGACATACAGGAACGGCTTCGCGGTGAGCAGGTGCAGGTCCTGCAGGTCCGCGATGTCGATGCCCGCCTTCGAGGCGCCCGCATAGAGCGTGGTGCCGCCGTTGAGCAGCTCGGCCGCGGCCTTCGCGGCGGTGGCGACGCCGGCGCGGTGCTTCTGGACCTTCGCTTCCTTCTCCAGCCGGGGCAGCGCCTTCTCGATCGTCTGCAGGTCGGCGAGCAGCAGCTCGGTGTTGATGGTCTCGATGTCGTCGGACGGGGAGATCTTGCCGTCGACGTGGACCACGTTGGGGTCGGCGAAGGCGCGCACGACCTGGCAGATCGCGGAGGCGTCGCGGATGTTGGCCAGGAACGCGTTGCCGCGGCCCTGGCCCTTGGACGCGCCGCGCACCAGGCCTGCGATGTCGACGAAGGACACCGGCGCCGGGATGATCTTCTGCGAGTCGTGCAGCTCGGCGAGCCGGGCGAGGCGCTGGTCGGGGAGGCCGACGACGCCGACGTTGGGCTCGATGGTCGCGAACGGGTAGTTCGCGGCGAGCGCGTCGCCCTTCGTGAGCGCGTTGAACAGGGTGCTCTTGCCGACGTTGGGCAGGCCGACGATCCCGATGCTGAGTGCCACGCGTAAAAGCTACAGGTCAACCTCGACCCAGACCGCACCGTGGTCGGACGCGGCGTGCCTGGCGCCGGTGATCTCGGGGTACGCGTCCCACAGCTTCGGCCGCTTGACGTTGGACGGCGTCCCCCACAGCCCGCGCCGGAAGACCCCGCCGTCGGTGACCCGCGCGGCGAGCTCCGGCGAGAGCAGGATGTAGTCGAGGCGGTTGCCGATCGTGCATGACTGGAAGCTGCCGGGCCGCTCGCGGTTGACGTCGAGCGGGTCGAACAGGCCGGAGAACGCGTCCAGGGAGTAGGCGTCGACCAGCGGCGAGTCCGGGCCGAGCAGGGGGCGCAGGGAGGCGTGGTCGGGGCGCTTGTTGAAGTCGCCGACGACCGCGACGAACTCAGCACCGGCGGCGCGGAGCCGGTCGTAGACGGCGCGGACCTCGGTCGCCTGGCGGGTCCGCAGCGGATCCGGGTCGCCGCTGGTGAACGACTGGCTCTTCAGGTGGTTCAGCACCATGTACAGCTCGGCACCGCCCGGCAGGAGCAGCCGGTACACGGGGCAGTCGCGGCTGAACAGGCGCCGGTCGGAGGCGGGGTCGGGCACGTCGACGTGGCTGCGGACCCAGTCGATCTCGATCCCGGCGACGCAGAAGAGGCCGACGTCGATGCCGCGGGGGTCGTTGCCGTCCACGAGCATGGCGTGGTCGTAGCGGTGGCCGAGCAGTTCGTCGTTGAACTTCACCAGCGACGGGCGGCTCTCGGCCTCCACGACGCACAGCACGTCGGCGCCGACGTCGGCGACGACCCGGGCGGTCATGCGGGTCGAGAGCTCGTCGACGGGGTCGACGATGAGGTCGACCCAGCCGTTCCAGGACGCCCGGCCGGTGGCGACGATGTGAGGTTCGGCGTTGGCGGGCGCGGCCAGGAAGTCGCCCTTGTTCTCCCGGAGCACCGCGAACGCGTTGCCGAACAGGTCCGGGTTGGCCCGCCGGCCGGCGCGGGTCCGGACGAACACCCGCAGGGTCTCCAGGGCGGCGAGCATCGCGGCCTTGTCCTCGTCGGAGTAGACCGGGTGGGCCGCGATCCGGTTGAACTCCTCGTACGCGGACAGCGCCGGCTGTCCCTTCCCCGGGTCGACCGGATCGAGGGCCCGGGCCCGGGCGAACAGGTTCTCCACGTTGTACGTCGCGAGCCGCATGACTACGGACCGTAGCAACGACCTCGCGAAACCACAGTCGGCTACACGGCAATACCGACGCCGGTCAACCGTTCCGACACCGCCCACAGCCGGCGGGCGTCGTCCTCGCGCAGCGCGGCGGCCGGGATCTTCGCGGGTGCCGGGGCGCCGGTCAGCTCGCCGTAGCCGCTCGGGCCGTAGTAGCCGCCGCCGAGCGCGTCGGGGCTGGTCGCGGCGTGCAGCGCGGGCAGGATGCCGGTGTCGACCTGCTGCCAGAACCCGGGAATGCGCCGGGTGACCGCATTCAGGGCGCGGGCGCCGCGGGCCTTCGAGCCGCCCCGGGTCGGGCCGGTGACCTGCAGGTCGGTGACGGTCGCGCCGGGCGACCGCCAACTCCCAGCGGCTCGCCGCGATCGTCCGGGGCCGGGTGCCCGAGCTCTCGGAGGCGTCGGCCACGCACTTCGCCGGCGCGGTGTTCGTCATCGTCGCCGGGCTCTGGCCGTATGTCCGGCCGACGCCGGCGGTCGCGCAGGTCACGGCCGAGATGGGCTATCCGCCGGCCGAGGTCACGTTTCCGGAGAGCCTCCGTGAGGGCATCGAGGTCCACCTCGCCGGGCTGCTCGCCCGGCAGCGGCAACCCGCGACGCCTCCCTTGTCGTCGTCCTAGGTATGGAGGCCGAGTTCCGCGCGTTCGTCGCCGCACAAGGCGACCAGCTGCGCCGGACCGCGTATCTGCTGTGCCGCGACTGGTACGCCGCCGACGACCTCGTGTCGATCACCCTGACGAAGCTGTTCCGGCACTGGCGCCGGGTGAGCGCCGCCGACAACCCAGCCGCCTACGCCCGCGGCGTGCTGACCAACGCCTGGCTCGACGAGCGGCGGCGGCCGTGGCACCGCGAGGACCCGTTCGACGTGCTGCCCGACCAGGCCGACGCCCGGGTCCACGTCGACGCGTCGGGGGTCGAGGACCGGCAGGACCTCATGGACCTGCTGCAGCGCCTGCCGGCGGGGCGCCGCGCGGTCGTGGTGCTGCGCTACTACTGCGACCTGTCCGTGGAGCAGACCGCGGACCTGCTCGGCATCACCACCGGCACGGTGAAGAGCCAGGCCGCCAAGGGTCTGACGGCGCTGCGTGCGGTGAAGGAGGAGGCATGAGCGGTCCGGAGCGCAGCGGAGGGGCCGCTCATCATGGGCACAGTTTCAGCTCAGGCCGGCGCCGGAGCGCAGCGGAGGTGACGGCATGAGCATGCGGGCGCGGTTCGATGCGGCGATCGACGCCGAGGCCGGCCCGCCGTCACGGGTCGACGTCGACAGGATCGTGCGCGGCGGGCGGGTCAGGCGCCGGCTGGCCGCGGCGGGCGCCGGGACGGCCGTCGCCGCGGCGCTGACCGTGGTCGCGGTCCTGGTGGGCACGGCACCGCCGGACCGGGCCGGGATCCCCGACCCGCCGACCAGCCGGAAGCCGTCGCGCGGCACGGCGACGGCGGCACCGAGCGTGGAGATGTCGCCGATACCGGGCTACGGCACCACCGCGACCCCCGGCGTCCCGGCCGAGACGTGGAACGCCGCGCAGGTCGCCAGGCTCAGCGCCGCGTTCGAGCGGCGCCTGCGCCCGGTCGCGCCGAAGGGCACCACGTTCCTCGACACGCCGGTCAACGGCAAGGTCACCGGCCCGTTCGAGTTCAACATCTCGCCCGGGCCGGACAACCGCTACTCCGGCTATTTCAGCGTCGGGCCGGACCTGCAGGACGGGCAGGGCGTCAGCAGCGTCGTCATCAGCGTGGGCAAGCCGATCGGCACCGTCGACGTCAACGGCCTGCCGTTGCGGGCCGGCTCCGGCATCGGCCAGTTCCAGGACTGTCCCGGTGAGGCCACCGACAAGGCCGAGTGCGAGATCCGGACCGGGCCGCACGGCGAGAAGATCGTCGCCATGCCGCGCTTCCAGGTCGACGGCGCCAAGAAGATCGCCCGGATCGACGTCACCACGGCAGACGGCACCGGGATCACCATCGAGGTGCGCAACTTCAGCGTCTTCCGCTCGGGGAGCCGCGCCGACCTGCCGATCACGCTCGACCAGATGATCCAGCTCGCCGTGGACCCGGACCTGGTGATCAGCGCAACGTGATCCCGGCGCCGGCGGTCAGGGCCGCGAACGCCCGCGCGGCCCGGCCGAAGCCCGCGGGGCCGGTCCTGGCCGGGTCGGCGGGGTCGGCGAGGTGCGGCTCGAGGGACGCATAGCCGGTCCAGCCGTCCTCGCGCAGCGCCGTCACGGTCTGCCGCAGCTCGCCGTCGCCCTCCCCGGCCGGCACGACCGCACCGTCGGCGAACCTCGCGTCCTTGACCTGGAGGTACTCCAGGTGCGGCCGCAACATCGCGTAGCCGTCGCTGAACGGGCGGACGCCGACCTGCACGAAGTTGGCGTTGTCCCAGGCCACCCGCAGCGCCGGCGAGCCGACCGACTCGATCAGGTCCAGCACGCGGTCCGGCACGTCGCCGTAGATGTCCTTCTCGTTCTCGTGGACGAGCACCACCTGCTCGCGTTCGGCGAGGTCGGCGAACGCCCGCAGCCGCCGCAGCACGGTGTCCCGGGTCGCCGCGACGTCGACGCCGGCCGGCCGGTAGAAGGAGAAGATCCGCACGTAGCGGCTCTGCAGCCGCTGCGTCAGCGCGATGACCGCGCGGAGCCGGGCCAGTTCGACGTCGGCGTCGCCGTAGACGTCGGTCTTGCCGATCGGGGACGCGACCGCCGACACCGCCATGCCCCGGTCCGTGAGCACCGTGGCCAGGCGCGTGGTCAGCTCGGTGTCGAAGTCGGCCACGTTCACCCCCCAGGCGCTGCGGACCTCGACGTGCGAGGCGCCGAGCGCCTGCAGCACCGCGAACTGCACGCGTGGATCATCGTCGATCTCATCGCCGAACCCGGACAGTACCCACTCGACCATGACGAACAGTATTCACCGGATAGAGTGCCCGTTGTGGAGGAGGACGCCGTCGCCAGGGCGGCCGTGCCGGGCACCGTCCGCGGCATGGTCGCGCAGCTGGCCACCCTGGGCCTGCCGACCGGCGCGACCGTCATCGCCCACGCGTCGCTGTCGCAGCTCGGCTGGGTCGCCGGCGGCGCGCAGGCGGTCGTGACCGCGCTGCTGGAGGCGGTCGGCGCCGGCGGCACGCTGGTCATGCCGACGCATTCGCGGCAGCTCACCGAGCCGGCCGACTGGGGCAACCCGGCGGTGCCGCAGTCCTGGTGGGACGTCATCCGAGCCGAGACCCCGGCCTTCGATCCACGGACCACGCCGACCTATTTCATGGGTGCCGTCGTCGAATGTTTCCGCCATTTTCCGGGTGTACTGCGCAGCACGCATCCGACGGTGTCGTTCGCCGCGTGCGGGCCGGACGCCGAGCGCATCGTCGCGGGTCACACGCTGGACAACGGGCTCGGCGAGGGTTCCCCGCTCGCGCGGCTCTACGAGGCGGACGCCTGGGTGCTGCTGCTGGGCGTCGGGCACGACAACAACACGTCGCTGCACCTCGCGGAGTACCGCGCGGCCGGGCCGAAGACGCAGCTGCGGCAGGGCTCGCCAATACTGGTCGACGGCGAGCGGCGCTGGGTCGAATACGTGGAGCTGGCCGACGACACGTCGCTGTTCGAGCCGCTCGGCAAGGATTTCGCGGCGATCACGGGGCTGGAGCGGGTCGGGCCGGTCGGGTCGGGCACGGCGCGGCTGATGCGCCAGCGGGCGCTGGTCGACTTCGGCGCGACGTGGCTGTCGCGCCGCCACCAGCAGTGAACGGGCGAGCCCGGCCGACCCCCTGATCGGGTCTGCCGGGCTCGATCCGTGCGACGCGGTGCGAGGTCAGGCCTGCGCGAGCGGGTTGGTGGTCGGGTCGTCGTAACGGACCGTCTCGAACGTCCCGTCGCCGTCGGTGTCGGTGACGGTCACGTCGCTGTCGCCGTCCGCGTCGGTGTCCTGGGAGACGGAGTCCGCGACGCCGTCGAAGTCCGTGTCCTTGACGTCGGTGTCGATGAGGCCGTCGCCGTCGGTGTCGGCGACCACGCGGTCGACGATGCCGTCGCCGTTGGCGTCCAGGGCCGCGACGTCGGTGACCCCGTCGCCGTCGGTGTCGGTGAGCACGGCGTCGAACGTGCCGTCGCCGTCCAGGTCGACCATCCTGGTCTCGAGGGTGCCGTCGTTGTCGGTGTCGAGCGCGATCTCCTCGAGCTGGCCGTCGTTGTCCTTGTCGTAGCCGGCGGCCTCGGCGTCACCGTCGTGGTCGACGTCGACGGCGTAGATCGTCGAGCCGTCCTGGCCCTGCAGCGTGATGATCTCGGACTCGCCGTAGCCTGCGTCGGCGCCCTGGTCGGCGTAGTCGGCTTCGCCGGTGCCGGCGGTCGCGTCGGTGTCGTACTCACTCATGGGGCTATCTCCATCTCGGCTGGGGGCCGTTTGTTTCTCGCTGGTGAGACCAACTTAGACAACCCTCCGATCGGCTGAATCCCGCAAACGTGCCAGCGGGCGGTCAGGAACCGGACACCGCCGCCGACGCCTCGACACCCAGGTCCGAAAGCCGCCAGCCGAGGGGCCGACCTGCGAGGCAGGATAGGAGGCATGGAACTGGACTTCGATACCTGCCGCAGGGCGGCGACCAGCCGCGACGCGCGGTTCGACGGGGTCTTCGTCACGGCGGTCAAGTCGACGAGGATCTATTGCCGGCCGTCGTGCCCGGCGATCGTGCCGAAGGCGGAGAACGTGCGCTTCCTGCCGACCGCGGCGGCGGCGCAGCGGGAGGGGTTCCGGGCCTGCCTGCGCTGCCGGCCGGACGCGGCGCCGGGCTCGCCGGCCTGGGATGTGCGCGGCGACGTGGTCGGCCGGGCGATGCGCCTGATCGCCGACGGGGTCGTCGACCGCGGCGGCGTGCCGGGGCTGGCCGGGCGGCTCGGGTACACCGAACGCCACCTGCACCGGATGCTGACCTCGGAGGTCGGCGCCGGCCCGCTCGCGCTCGCGAGGGCGCAGCGCGCGCAGACGGCCCGGGTGCTGATCGAGACGACCCGCCTCGGCCTCGCCGAGATCGCGTTCGCGGCCGGGTTCGGCAGCGTCCGCCAGTTCAACGACACGATCCGGGAGATCTACGGCCGCACGCCGTCGGACCTGCGGGTGCGGCGCACGCAGCCGGAACAGGACCCGGGGGTGGTGTCGGTACGGCTGCCGTTCCGCGCGCCGCTGCACGCCGAGGCGCTGCTGTCGTTCCTCGGTGACCGGGCGATCGACGGTATCGACGGGCGGGAGGGCGACTCGTACCAGCGCAACCTCCGCCTGCCACACGGTGCCGGGACGGTCGTCCTGCGGCCCGGTGACGGTCACGTCGCGGCCACGCTGCGCCTGGCAGACCTGCGCGACCTGGCGCCCGCGGTGGCCCGCTGCCGGCGGCTGTTCGATCTGGACGCCGACCCTGCGGCCGTCGACGCCGTGCTGGGTGAGGACACGTTCCTGGCGCCGATGGTGTTGAAGGAGGCCGGGGTACGGGTGCCGCGCGCCACCGACGGCTTCGAGATCGCCGTGCGCGCGGTGGTCGGGCAGCAGATCTCGGTCGCGGCCGCCCGGTCCGTGCTGCGCAAGCTGGTCACCGGTGCGACCTTCCCGACCGCTGAGGAGCTGCTCGAGCTGCCGGACGAAGCGTTCGCGATGCCGGTCGCGCGACGGCGCACGTTGCGCGCGCTGGCCTCCGCGGTCGCCTCCGGTGAGCTGTACCTGGACGGCAGCGGCGACCGCGACGAGACCACCGACCGGCTCAAGGAGGTGCCCGGCATCGGCGACTGGACGGCCCAGTACACGGCGATGCGCGCCCTCGGCGACCCCGACGCGTTCCTGCCCACGGACCTGGGGGTGCTGCGCGGCGCGCGCGCCCTCGGCCTGCCCGACGACCCTCGTTCACTGGCCGCGCACGCAGAGCGCTGGCGGCCCTGGCGTTCCTACGCCGTGATCCGACTCTGGAGGAGTTTCTGATGTTGTACTCGACCACTTCCACGCCCGCGGGACCATTGACGATCGTCGTTGACGGCGACGGTGCGGTACTGGCCAGCGGCTTCACCTCGATTGCCGGGCTGGCGCCCTTTGTCGACGTGGCGTCCCTGCGCGAGGTCCCGGACGTCGGCGACGCGAGCAAGGCGGCGCTGTCCTACATGGACGGTGACCTGCACGCGATCGACGCCGTGCCGGTGGCCCAGCGTGGCGGCGGGGAGTTCCTGACGCACGCCTGGGACGTGCTCCGCACCGTGCCCGCCGGAACCCCGGTGACATACCGGGAGTTCGCGTCGCTGGCCGGTCGGCCGCCGGCGATCCGCGCGGCGGCGCAGGCCTGCGCCCGCAACGCGGCCGCCCTGTTCGTGCCGTGCCACCGCGTACTGCGCACCGACGGGACGCTCGGCGGCTTCCGCTGGGGACTGCCCGTCAAGCAGTGGCTGCTCGCCCACGAGCGTTCTGTCGCGTAATTGACAGTTTTACATTCCCCACTACATGAATGGCGGGGTTCACGGACGCGATCTACCGTGGACTGGTTCATTCGTGGGAGGATTCTTGTCACGCTGCGGATCTTTTTCGTTGCTGCGGGCTTGCATCATCGCGAACATCGCGTAGAAGAGGACCGATGACTGGCGGACGATGGAGTAGCCAGACCCGATTCACCGTCGTGTTCGTCGGGCTGGCCCTGGTCGCGCTGGGCGTGCTCACCACGATGCAGTTCCGCAGCACCGCAGGCGCCGCCGCCCTCGTGGCGGCCGGCGTCCTGGTCGGGCTCGCGGGCCTGTCCGGGGGCACGATCGTGGTCCGCTCCGCCGACCGGGAGGAGCGGCTCGCCTCCGCCGGCAAGGCCCAGCTCGACGGCGACGCCGAGGGTGCCTACGACCGCTTCGTGCAGCTCATCCGCGGTCATGCCCCGCAGGCGATTGCGTATCACGAGGCGGCGAACGCCGCGCTGTATGAGGCGGCCGGGCGCGAAGGGCAGAAACTCCAGCCCGTCTTCGGCTACTTCCTCGGCCCGATCGCGATGTCCGAGTCGCACATCATCGTCGACATCCGGGCCGGCACCGGCTTCTCCATCGCCCGCATGCAGAGCACCTACCAGGCGCTGCTGGTCGGCCAGACCGCCGCGTTCCAGGCCGCGCTGGTCATCGTCAACGCCTCGCCCGACGACTCGATCCTGAGCTCGGTGCGGCAGCTGAGCATCGCCCTGGACCGGCCGGTGATCGCCGTCGCGTGGCGGATCGGCGACCACAGCGACGGCATCTCCGACGCGATCGTCTCCCTCAAGCGCGAACTGCGCCGCCGCGGCCTCGAATCGCCGATCGACGTGCCCGAGGTCGTGCTGTCGCCCGCCGCCAACGGGCCGGCCCCGACCGTGCCCGCGGACCGGTTCGTGCCCGAACGGTTCTCGCCGGACTCGTTCGAGCCGGAGCCCGACCCGTACGTGGACGACGAGATCTTCGAACCGCAGCAGTCCGTGCGCATCCCGTCCCGTCCCGAGCCGCCCCGCCAGCCCGCCCCGCCCCCGCCCGCGCCGCCGCGGCCGCCGGTGATGCGGCCGCCGGCGCCCGGGCCCGCCTTCGGTGCCGCCGCGCCCGTCTTCGGACCCGCCACGACCTCGATCCCGGCGCAGCGCGAGCTGCAGCACGCCAGGCCCGAACCGGAGCCCGAGCCCGACCCGATCGAGTGGCCGACGCCGGAGCCGCGCCGCCGCCCCTCCCCCGCCCCGCGCGTCTACGACGACTCGGCGACCTGGCAGCGGGCGACCGACCTGCACTGGCGCGGCCAGTTGCAGGAGGCGAAGGACGCGTACGGCGAGATCGTCGACGCCCGCGCGCACGCCCTCGGCTGGGACCACCCCGACACGCTCACGGCCCGCGACCAGCACGCCACCGTGCTGCGCGACCTTGACCGGCTGGCCGAGGCGCTGGTCGAGTGCGACGAGGTCCTCACCGCCCGGATGCGCATCCTCGGCGAGGACCACCCCGACACGCTGACCAGCCGCAGCCACCTCGCCACGATCTACCACCAGCTCGGCGACCTGACCCGCTCCGAGGGCGAGCACCAGCGGGTCCTCGAGGCGCGGACCAGGGTGCTCGGCAGTAACCACCAGGAGACGCTGATCAGCCGGAGCAACCTCGCCAAGGTGTACCAGGACATGGGCGAGCTCGACCGGGCGATCGACGAGCACAGTACGGTCATGCGGGCCCGGGCCCGGCTGCTCGGCCCCGAACACCGCGACACGCTGATGAGCCGCAGCCTCCTCGCCTCGGCGCTGCACCACGCGGGTCGGCTGCCGGAGGCCGAGTCGGAGCACCGGGCGGTGCTGGGCAGCCGGCTGCACCTGCTGGGGCCGGTGCATCTGGACACTGCCGTGTCCCGGCACCGGCTGGCGAGCGTCCTGCATGATCTGGGGCGCCTGGACGAGGCCGTGACCGAGTACCGGGCGGCGCAGTCGGTGTACGCGCAGCTGCTGGGGGCGAGCAGCCCGTTCGCGCGGGCGGCGGCGTCGGACCTGGCGCTCGCAGAGCGGGCGGCGCGAGGGGCGCAGGGCAGCCGGTACTGACGCCTGCCTTTCTAGGAGTCGCCCCTTTTCTAGAAGTCGCCTCCGAAGTCACCGCCGGCGTCTCCGAATCCTGCGTCGCCTGTGTCTCCGCCGTCCCCGCCATCTCCGGGATCTCCACCGTCGCCGCTCTGGTCGGCGTCGGTGCCTTCGTCGTAGCCCTGGTCGAAGCCGGCGTTGTAGCCCGCGTCGTAGCCGGAGTCGCCCCATGACGGGCTGAACAGCGCGTCGAACACCAGCAGCGAGCCGACCCCCCATGCGCCGGCGACCAGTGCCGTCTTCCACCACGGCTCCGAATACCAGCCCGCCGGCACGCCCCGCCCGGCGACCTGCCCGCCCGGGTAGTAGTACGGCGTGGCGTCCCCCGGCTGCGGTCCGGCCCGGAAGCGGTGCCCCTGCACGTCGACCTCGCGCTCCCTGGTGAGCTGCCCGGCGCGGGCCCCGGCGAGCGGCGGCAGGTCCGGGCCCGGGTCGATGCCGAGCGCCACCCGGGCCGCCCGCGCGTACGCGAGCCCTTCCAGCGCCGTCTCCCGGACGAGTTCGTACTGCTTCACCGACGTCGAGCGCTCCAGCTGCGCGCCGGCGGCGGTGTAGCGCTCCCCGGCATCGGCGAGCGCCTGCCGGACCGCGGGTGCGTCGCCGGAGAGGTTCATCACCTGGCCGCCGAGCCGCTCGTACCAGCGCAAGGCGTCCTCGCGGGCGTCGGAGAGCTCGCGCTTCCTGCGTGTCGAGACGACCACTGCGCCGACTGCCACCACGGCCAGCACGAGCACGATGAGGACGATCCAGGTTCCCATGGCTTCGACGGTACCCATTTTCTGTCACACCCCTCGTGCATGCTGATACCCGTGGAACTCCTCCTGATCCTCGGCCTCCTCATCGGCCTCGCCGCCGGCACCGCGCTCGGCTGGTTCGCCGCGCGGTCGCGGGCGGCCGTCGATGTGGCCAAGCTGGAGGCGACCCTGCAGGCGACCCGCGACGGTGAGGCCCGGCTCGAGTCGTCCCTGCGCTCCCTCACCTACGAGGCCCGCGCCCAGACCCAGGACGCCGTCGCCGACGCCGTCTCCCCGCTGCACGACGCGCTGCTGCGCTATGAGCGACGCGTCGCCGACCTGGAGCGCGACCGGGTCGGCGCCTATGAGTCGCTCCGCGAACAGGTCCGCGCCATGCACGACGTCTCCGGCGAGCTGCGCACCGAGACCCGCCAGCTCGTCTCCGCCCTGCGCGCCCCACAGATCCGCGGCCGCTGGGGCGAGCACCAGCTGCGCCGCATCGTCGAGGCCGCCGGCATGCTGGAGCACTGCGACTTCGACGAGCAGGTCACCGCCACCACCGACAGCGGCATCGTGCGCCCCGACCTCGTCGTGCGCCTGCACGGCGGCCGCCAGGTGGTCGTCGACGCGAAGGCCCCGTTCGAGGGTTATCTCAGCGCGATGGAGGCCCGCGACGAGGCCGGCCGCACCGCCCACCTGACCCAGCACGCGAAACACCTCCGCGGCCACGTCGACGCCCTCGCCGCCAAGTCCTACTGGGCCGCGTTCGAGCCCACGCCGGAGTTCGTCGTGCTCTTCATGCCCGCCGACACGTTCCTGGACGCCGCCCTCCAGCACGACCCGACCCTGCTCGAGCACGCCTTCACCCGCAACGTCGTCCTCGCCACCCCGGCCACCCTGGTCGCCCTGCTGCGGACCATCGCCTACGCCTGGCGACAGGAGTCCCTCGCCCACAACGCCCTTGCCGTCCACCAGACCGGCCGCGAGCTCTACGCCCGCCTCACCACCATGGGCGACCACTTCGCGAAGGTCGGCACCGCCCTGGGCACGGCGGTCTCGTCGTACAACAAGGCCGTCGGCTCCCTCGAGGCCCGCGTCCTGGTCAGCGCCCGCCGCCTAGCCGAACTCGGCATCAGTGCCGACGCCCTCCCGACCCCACCCCAGGTCGAGCTGACCCCGCGCCACCTGCAGTCCCAGGAACCCCTCGAGTCCGAATACGAGGTGCTGCTCGCCGCCCTCCGCGAAGACCCACCCACCTGACCGCCCACCCCACAACCCACCCGCCGCAACCAACCGACCCCGCCCCGACCGGCAGAGCCCGACACAGCACGGCAAGCCCGGCACACGGCACAGCGGGCCGACACGGCGGCCCGACACGGCACAGCGAGCCCGGCACGGCACGGCGGCCCGACACGGCAAGCCCGGCACGGCAAGCCCGGCACGGCAAGCGCAATGCGCCAGACAGCGGCCTCTCGAGTCCGAATACGAGGTGCTGCTCGCCGCCCTCCACGAAGACCCACCACCTAACCACCCACCCCACAACCCACTCGCCGCAACCAACCGACCCCGCCCCGACCGGCAGAGCCCGACACGGCACGGCGAGCTCGGCATGGCACGGCGGGCCGGCACGGCACGGCGGGCCGGCGCGGCACGGCAAGCGCAATGCGCCAGACAGCGGCCTCTCGAGTCCGAATACGAGGTGCTGCTCGCCGCCCTCCGCGAAGACTCACCCACCGCGCAACCCACCCACCTGACCACCCACCCCGCAACCCAACCACCGCAAGCAACCGGCCCCGCCCGCACGGCAAGCCCTGCACGGCAAGCCCCGCACGGCAAGCCGCGCACGGCGAGCGCAATGCGCCAGACAGCGGCCTCTCAAGTCCGAATACGAGGTGCTACTCGCCGCCCTCCACGAAGACCCACCCACCGCGCAACCCACCCCGGACCCATTCCACTGACCCGCTCCCGCCCCCAGCAGCACGGCAGGATCAATCCCCGCCCCATTGCCGTCGACGGCAATGCGACATCCGGCGCCAGCGTCCCTGGCCACGACGCTGTTCGCGCCCACACCGAGAGACTGCCCTGATCGCGAACACCCGACAACCGGCTCTTGAGCATTCAGGTGGCTCGACCTCCCGGACCATCAAGCTCCCGAACCGCCCCCCGCCACAGCTCAACACCAATGCAGTGGCACCGAATCAGCGCGACCGCCCTGACAATCGCACTCTGCCGATCCAGGGCCGGCACTCGCCCGGGACCCGCATCCCCCGCCCTGCCGCCCTGCCGCCCTGCCGCCCTGCCGCCCTGCCGCCCTGCCGCCCTGCCGCCGTGCCGCCCCGGCCATGATCACGGAACCTGGAGCGACCGAGTAGGCGCGCCGCTCGCATAGGCAGCGCCCTGCACGGCGCGGTCTGGTCGCAGGGCGTCCGGCATCCAGGTTGCGTGGCGGACGCGATCTTGCGTCGAGAGATCGGGCGTCTGGCGTGCGCTACGCCCCGGTCCATCACCGATGCTGATTACTTCACTGTCATCACGGAACTTCACCGGGTGCGAGGCCCACCGACCCGCGATCACAGCGACGAGCACCGACACCACCCCAGCGCTCGACTCAGGCGCTGCGTTTGGGTGCGAAGCGAATTCAGTCTTGACCTATTCGGTCACTCTCGGGTCTCGACTTTCGTACTTTCGCGCACTCGGCCCTAGGACGGCATTCTCAGGCTCCGACCCAACCGGCGGCGAAGATCGCCATCCGAACCCCTGGCAGCGGGAGGTTGGGGGCAGTGTCGGGCAGATGATCGCGGAGTGGTGGGTAGGGGGCTAGCGTCCCGGGCATGTTCGGATTCGGCCGGAAGCCCGGCGCCAACGCGGTCACCGCTCGCGGGGAGATCGCCCACGTCGACTTCGGCCTGCAGAACGTCGACAAGCACGGGCAGACGCGGGCGGCGAACTACACGGTGGGGGTTCAGGTGTTTCCCGATGGGGCGGCGCCGTTTCTGGCGTCGATCAAGGTCAAGTTGCGCGGGACGGCGGGGCCGATGATCGGGGAGGAGACCTGGGTGCGGTACCAGCCGAACGACAGGGCGCGCATCGACTTCGACCGGGACCGGATCAGGGTCCGGGCCTATGACCGGGTCAGAGCAAACCCGGGCCTGAAGATCGTCGTGGACACGCTCTACACGCACGGCGACCCGCCGGTCAGCGTGATCGCAACCGCCCGCTGAGACCAAACGAACCCAAACGAACCCGAACGAACCAGGACGAACCGAACGAACCCGAACAGGCCCGGAAAGCGCTACGACAGGGACTTGGCGACCTCGGCGGCGCGGGCGGCGGCGCTGGCCTTCATGTCGCGCTTGAGCTCCTGGGGCAGGGAGAACACGAGCTTCTCCTGGGCCGTGGTGATCTCGGCGACGTCGGTGAAGTCACGGGCGGCCAGGAAGTCGAGGACCTCCATGACCAGCTCCTCCGGGACCGAGGCGCCGGAGGTGACGCCGACGGTGGTGGCGCCGGCGAGCCACTCGTCCTGGATCTCGCTGGCGTAGTCGATGAGATAGCCGGCCTTTGCGCCCGCGTCGACGGCGACCTCGCGGAGGCGCTGCGAGTTGGATGAATTCTGCGAGCCGACGACCAGGACGACGTCGCACTCGGGGGCCATGGCCTTGACGGCGTCCTGGCGGTTGGACGTGGCATAGCAGATGTCGTCGCTGGGCGGGGACATCAGCAGGGGCAGCTTGGTCTTGAGGCGGGCGACCGTCTCCAGGGTCTCGTCGACCGAGAGCGTGGTCTGGGAGAGCCAGACCACCTTGGACGGGTCGCGGACGGTGACCTTGTCGACGCCGGCGGGGCCGTCGACCAGCTGGATGTGGGCGGGGGCCTCGCCGGCCGTGCCGATGACCTCTTCGTGCCCTTCGTGACCGATGAGCAGGATGTCATAGTCCTCGGCGGCGAACCGGCGGGCCTCCTGGTGGACCTTGGTGACCAGTGGGCAGGTCGCGTCGATGGCCCTGAGCGAGCGGGCGGCGGCCTGCTCGTGGACCTCGGGGGCGACGCCGTGGGCGGAGAAGACGACGGTGGCGCCCTCGGGCACCTCCTCGTTCTCCTCGACGAAGATCGCGCCCTTCGACTGCAGCGTGCCGACGACGTGCTTGTTGTGCACGATCTCCTTGCGGACATAGATCGGTGCGCCGTAGAGCTTCAGCGCCTCCTCGACCGTCTGGACCGCACGGTCGACGCCGGCGCAGTAGCCGCGGGGCTTGGCAAGCAGGACGCGCTTCGAACCAGTCACCCCGCCATGGTACGTGCACCCCCTGACAACATCCCCCGCCGCAGAAACGGCAGCGACGAGGCAAACGCCGCGAGCAGCGCGCAACCGCCCGCCACGAACGCCAGGGTCGACCAGGGCATGACAAGGGTCACAGGGGCGCCGATCTCGTCCTGCAGGCCGGCCCTTGCCTCGAACAGCGCGGGCACGGCCACCGCCAGCCCCAGCAGCACGCCGAGCGCGACCGCGAGGAGTGACTCGACGACCACCACACGCATGGTCTGCGCGGCGGTCGCGCCGGTGCGGTGCAGGGTGATCAGCTCCTGGCGGCGGGCGTACGTGGCCATGAGCACCGTGTTGGCCACCGCCAGGGCGGTGTACCCGACGGAGATGCCGAGCAGCACCGCCAGGAACAGGTCGACCAGGTCGTTCTCGGCGGCGGCCTCCCGTTCGACGTAGGCGCGAGCGTTCATCGAGGCAGCACCCGGCGACGGCACGAACGCCCCCGAAAGGTGCACGACCGGCGTCAACGCGGTGGGGTCGTGGCGGCGCACCAGGTCGCGCGGAAGGGTCAAATCGGAGGAAACCGGAGAAACCGAGGCAACGGTCAGCGAAACCACGGTGCCGTCGGCGAACCGCAGCGGCACCACCTCACCCACCTGGAACCCGAGCGTGGCAGGCACGGAGAACGAAGGGCCACTGACCGCGTCCAAGGGTTCACCGGACGGCAGGTACACCACGGTCGGCAGCGACGACGAGCCCTGCTGCGCCTGCACGGCGGCCTCGGACAGTCCCGGTACCGAGGCGGAACCGGCCGCCACGGACACCGCCGGGATCGCCGCCGTGTCCTCGATGTTGACTGCCTCCGAACCGGTCTGGAACGTGCCGACCAGCAGGACCGCGAAGCCGACCGCGGCGAGCACCGGCGCCGCGATCGACGCGAGCCGCCGCGCCGCGACCGCCGCCGCGCCGCGCACCAGCAGGCCGGTGGCGCCCCGGCCAGCCGGCACCAGGCGGACCAGGGGCGCGACCAGGACCGGCGCGAGCAGCGCCGCCGCGACGAGCAGGATCATCGCCGAGAGCAGGACGATCGTCGGCTTGTCCTCGGCCGTCGCGCCGGGCAGGAGCAGCGCGAGGCCGCCGCCGGCGAGGACGCCGAGCACACCGAAGCACCACCGGGTGCGGGTCATGGGGCGCCGCTCGACGGCCGCGTCGCGCAGCGCGTCGAGAGGGGACACCCGGCCGGCGCGGCGCGCGGACAGCCACACCCCGGCCGCGCCGACGACGAGGCCGGCCAGGACCGAGACGCCGAGCGCCCACCAGGACACGCCGACGGTGAACCCGGCCGGCTCCAGGCCGACGGCCACGAACGGCCCGGCCAGCAGCGGCGCGGCGAGCGCGCCGAGCGCGGCACCCGGGACGCCGGCGAGCAGGGCGACCAGCGCGATCTCGGTGAGCAGCAGCCGGCGCACCTGCCCGGGGGTGGCGCCGACGGCGCGCAGCAGGCCGAGCTCGCGCCGGCGGGACGTGACGGCGAACGCGCACGTCGAGGACACCACGAACACCGCGACGAACCCGCCGACGAAGACCGTGGCGATGATGAGCTGCGCGCCGATCCACCGGGTCCGGGTGTCCTGTTCCCGGCTCGACCGCCGACCGCGCATCGCCGGTGAGCACCGATCCCAGCGGTCCGACGTCGAGGCGGGACAGCGCGGCACGGTCCCCAAGGACGCCGATCACCCGTACACCACCCGCCAGCGAAACGGCAGTGGCGTCGTCGACATAGAAGCCGGCGCTGTCGGACACCCCGGTGACCGTCCAGCTCGTGGGGCCGGCGGCGGTGAGCACGGGCAGCGCGGCGCCGACCGGGACGCCGGCCGAGGACGGCACCACGACCTGGCCCGGACCGCTGGGCGGGTTCCCGTCGCGGATGGTGTACCCCCCGAGCCCGGCCGACGACCACGCCGATCCACTGTGGACCGCGTCGGAGGGGTCACCGACCGGCTGCCCGTCGACCAGGCGCTGCACGTAGAACGTCCGCACCGGGACCGCGGACCGCACGCCGGGCGTGGCCGAGATCCGGGCGAGGAGCGAGGCGACCTCGTCCGGCGACCACGGCCGGTACACCGGGAAGCCGCCGTCGGCGGGCTGGAACGCGGGCGAGGCGATCACCGCGTCGGTCGCGGCGAGGGCGTCGGGGACGCGCGGCTGCGCGGCGGCCCACAGGGTGAGGCTGCCGGAGATGACGGCGACGCCGAGCAGCAGCGCCGCGAACGTGCCCAGGAACCCGGCCCACCGGTGCCGGATGGAGGCGAAGGTCATGCCGCCACCTCCGCTGCGCTCCGGCGCCGGCCTGACCCCGGACCGCGCCCATGATGAGCGGCTCCCCCGCTGCGCTCCGGACCGCTCATGACAGCACCGCCATCCGGGTCGCGATCTGCTCGGCGCCGCGCGGCTCGTGCAGATCCTCGACGATCGCGCCGTCGGCCAGGAAGAGGACCCGGTCGGCGTACGCGGCGGCGAGGGGATCGTGGGTGACCATGACGACGGTCTGGGCGTGCCGGTCGACGGCGGCCCGCAGCAGCCGCAGCACCTCCCGCGACGCGGACGCGTCCAGCGCGCCGGTCGGCTCGTCGGCGAACACCACCACGGGCCTGGTCGCGAGGGCCCGGGCGATCGCGACCCGCTGCTGCTGGCCGCCGGACAGCTCGCTCGGCCGGTGCCCGGCCCGGTCGGCCAGGCCGACCTCGGCGAGCATCGCGTCGACCTGCCCGGCCGCGGCCCGGCGGCCGGCGAGGCGCAGCGGCAGCTCCACGTTCTGCGCCGCGGTGAGCGCGCCGACGAGGTTGAACGCCTGGAACACGAAGCCGATCCGGTCGCGCCGCAGCCGGGTGCGGGCCTTCTCCCGCAGCGGGCCGAGCTCGACCCCGTCGATGAGGACGCGGCCCTCGCTGACCCGGTCGAGGCCGGCGGCGCAGTGCAGCAGGGTGGACTTGCCGGAGCCGGACGGCCCCATCACGGCGGTGAAGCTGGCGGGCGCGAACCCGACGGAGACCCGGTCGAGCGCGGTCACGGTCTGCTCGCCGGTGCCGTACCGGCGGGTCACCCCGTGCAGCTCGACGGCCTGGCGGGTGTGCAATGTCGTCGTCACGGCGTCGAGCCAACCGGTTCGCGGCGCCCGGCACAGTCGCGCTGCGCCGACAGTCGAAGGTAACGCCAGCCTTACCGTGCCCGGGCCGACGGGTCGGTAGCGTCACCGTGATGCAGGTCCGATCCGCGTTGGAGTCGCTGACGCTGCCACCGGCGAAGTTCCTGACCTCGTCGTGGCCGTGGCGGTCGCTGCTGTACCTGGGCAGCGGCGCGGTCCTGGGCATCGGCACCGGGGCGGCGCTGGTCGGCCTGATGCTGTTCGGCGTGGTGTTCGCCCTGGCCGTGGTCGGTATCGCGGCGCTGCTGGCGTTCGCGCTGTCCGGGATCGCGGTCGCGCGGATCGAGCGGTGGCGGCTGCGCCTCGTCGACACCGTCGCGCTGCCCGACCAGCACCGTCCCGTGCCCGTCCCCGGGCTGCGGGCCTGGGTGCGGACCCGGCTGCGGGAGCAGGCGACCTGGCGGGAGCTGGGCTACACGATCGTGCTCACGTCGATCCTGGCGTGGCTGGACCTGATGGTGGTCGCCGTCACGGTCTGGGCCGTGACGGCGCTGCTGTGCGGCCCGCTCTACATCCAGGACGAGTCGCTGTCGCTCACGCTGACCGGCAGCGCCGCCGGGGCCATCCTCGGGGTGGTCGCGCTGTACCCGGTGACGGCATGGGCGGCGGCCCGCGCGGCGATGACCCGGTCGATCCTCGCGCCCCGGGCCGACGACGACCCGCAGCTGGTCGAGCTGACCCGGTCCCGGGCCCGGCTCGTCGACGCGTTCGAGGTCGAGCGCCGCCGGATCGAGCGCGACCTGCACGACGGCGCGCAGCAGCGCCTGGTCGCGCTGAGCATGCAGCTGGGCCTGGCCCGGCTGGAGCTGCCGGACGGGTCGCCCGCCGCCGACCCAGTGCGCCGCGCGCACGAGCTGGCCAAGGAGGCGCTCGCGGAGCTTCGGGAGCTGATCCGGGGCGTACACCCGAAAATCCTGACGGACCGGGGACTCGCCGCGGCGGTCAGGGAGGTGTCGGACCGGGCGCCGCTGGCCGTCGACGTCGACATCGCCCTGCCGGCCCGGCTGCCGCCGGCGGTGGAGGTGACCGCGTACTTCGTCGTCGTCGAGGCCCTCGCCAACGTCGCCAAGCACAGCGGCGCGGGGCGGGCCAGGGTCGTCGCGTCGGTCGCGTTCGACCGGCTCACCGTGCAGGTCCGCGACGACGGGCAGGGCGGCGCCGACCCGGCCCGCGGCACCGGCCTCGCGGGGCTGGTCGACCGGGTCGCCGCGGTCGGCGGGACCGTGGCGCTCGCGAGCCCGCGTGGGGGGCCTACGGTGGTCCACGTGGAGCTGCCGTGCGGGTCGTGATCGCCGAGGACGGGATTCTCATCCGGGAAGGGATCGCCGGCCTGCTGCGACGCTTCGGCCATGAGGTGGTCGCCGCCGTCGGCACGGCCGGCGAGCTCGTCGACGCGGTCCGGACCGCGCGCCCCGACCTGGTCGTCACCGACGTGCGAATGCCGCCGGCGTTCACCGACGAGGGGTTGCAGGCGGCGATCGCGTTGCGGGCCGAAGACCCGCTGCTGCCGGTGCTGGTGCTCAGCCAGTACGTGGAGCAGACGTACGCCGCCGAGCTGCTCGACTGCGGGCGGAACGGATACGTCGGTTACCTGCTGAAGGATCGCATCGGTGACGTGACCGAGTTCGTCGACGCCGTCGACCGGGTCGCGGCCGGGCACACCGTCGTCGACCCGGAGGTGGTGATGCAGCTGCTGGGCCGCCGCCGCGACCCGCTGCAGCGGCTCACCCCCCGGGAGCGTGACGTGCTGGCCCTGATGGCCGAGGGTCGCTCCAACGCCGCGATCGCCCGGGCGCTCGTCGTGTCGGAGGCGGCGGTGTCCAAGCACATCAACAGTCTGCTGGCGAAGCTCGACCTGCCACCCGACGAGGACGACCACCGCAGGGTGCGGGCGGTTCTGGCGTACCTGCGCGGTTAAGGTGTTGCGGGTGACCACTCCCAGTTCTTCGTCGGACGAACCGTGGCCCGTCCGGGTGGTCTCGCAGAAGATCGGCGCCTGGATCGGCAAGCTCGGCTGGATCTGGGTCGACGGCCAGGTCGCGCAGATCACCCGCCGCCCCGGCACCAACACCGTCTTCCTGACGCTGCGCGACCCGTCCGCCGACCTGAGCCTGACCGTCACCACCAGCCGTGACGTCGTCGACCTCGGCGCGCCCAACCTCAACGACGGCGCCCGCATCGTCGTGCACGCGAAACCCGAGTTCTACGCCGCCCGCGGCTCGCTGAGCCTGCGCGCCGACGAGATCCGCCAGGTCGGCCTCGGCGAGCTGCTCGCCCGCCTGGAACAGCTCAAGAAGCTCCTCGCCGCCGAGGGCTTGTTCGACCGGGCCCGCAAGCGGCGGCTGCCGTTCCTGCCGAGCAAGGTGGGCCTGATCACCGGCCGGGCCAGCGCCGCCGAGCGGGACGTACTGACCAACGCCCGGCGCCGCTGGCCGACCGTCGAGTTCCGGGTCATCAACGTCGCCGTGCAGGGCACGTCGGCGGTCCCGCAGATCATCGACGCCCTGGCCGTCCTCGACCGCGACGAGACCGTCGACGTCATCGTCCTGGCCCGTGGCGGCGGCTCGACCGAGGACCTGCTGCCGTTCTCCGACGAGGCGCTGTGCCGGGCCGTGTTCGCGTGCCGGACCCCGGTCGTGTCCGCCGTCGGCCACGAGACCGACATCCCGCTGGTCGACTTCGTCGCCGACGTGCGCGCCTCCACCCCCACCGACGCCGCGAAGCGCATCGTGCCGGACCTCGCCGACGAGTTCCGCCTCATCGGCCAGGCCAAGCAGCGCCTCGACCGCGCGCTGCGCACGCTGCTGGACCGCGAGCAGCACCGCCTCGACGCGATCCGCTCCCGCCCGTCGATCGCCCGACCGCTGAGCATGATCGACAACCGGGCGGCGGACGTGACCCAGCTGCGCGACCGGGCCGCCCGCAACCTGAGCCACCGCCTCGACCGGGCCGGCACCGAGCTCGCGCACACCCTCGCCCGGCTGCGGACCCTCTCCCCCGCGGCCACCCTCCAGCGCGGCTACGCGATCGTCCAGCGTGCCGACGGCGCCGTGGTCCGCGCCGCCGGCGACGTCACCGCCGGCGACCCGGTCCGCATCCGGCTCGCCGAGGGCGACCTCACCGCCACCGTCGACCCCGACCCCACCGTCGACCCCGCCGTCGACCCCGACCCAGCCGCGCCACCGGCCGCCGCCGATGGCCCGGCTCCCGCGACCCCCAAGCGGGCCGCCAAGCGGGCCGCCCCCAAGCGATCCGCCGACCCAGCCGCCGTCTCCCAGGAGTGACGTGACCCAGCGCATTCAGGACTACATGCTCGCCAGCGCCAGCAGGGGCCGGGAGGTGGTGCAGGCCGGCCCGTTCACGGTGACCATCAGCGCCCACGACCCCCTCGTCTACATCAACTACGCGATCCCTGCCGCCGGCGCCGACCCGACCCCCGACGACATCGCCGCGCTGGAGGCCGCGTTCACCAGCCGGTCGCGGACGCCACGGCTGGAGTACCTGCCCGGCCTCGCCCCGCTCGTCGAACCCGCGCTCGTCGCGGCCGGCTTCACCGTCACCGACCGGCTCCCGCTGATGGAGTGCCCGCCCGGCGCCGACATCGACCAGCCCCTCCCCGACGGCATCGAGCTCGTCACCCCCGCCGGCGACGACGACCTGCTCGGCCTGCTGTCCGCGCAGCACGAGGCGTTCGGCGAGCCGCCGCCCTCCGAGGAGCACCTCGCCAAGGCCCGCGGCGGGGACAACATCCAGGTCTTCGCCCGCACCTTCGACGGCGAGCCCGTCGGCGGCGGTGCCGCCATCGCGGTCAAGGACGGCATCAGCGAGGTGGCCGGCATCGCCGTGCGCCCCACGTTCGAACGGCGCGGCATCGGTGGCGCCATCACCCTGCACCTGACCCGGGCCGCCCACGCCGCCGGCGCCGGCCTCGTCTACCTGACCCCCGCCGGCGACGCCCAGGAACGCGTCTACGCCCGGGTCGGCTATCGGCGCACCGACTCCGTGCTCTTCCTGACGAAGGAGACCTCGTGACCGACCTGTCCTACGAGCAGGCCCGAGCCGAGCTCGCCACGGTCGTGGAGAAGCTCGAGTCCGGCGGCACCACGCTGGAGGAGTCCCTGGCCCTATGGGAACGTGGCGAGCAGCTCGCCGTCATCTGCCAGCAGTGGCTCGACAACGCCCGCGCCCGCCTCACCGCCGACCGCGCCTGACGCCCGGACCGCACCGCTGGTTCCTGCTCCGGTCCGCCGTGGGCGCGGCCCGCCGCTCCCGTCAGCCACCGGTCGGCCGTGAACGGCCTCCCTGCCACCGCCGCGGACAGTTGCGCGGCCGCGACCTGACGGCCGCGACAAGCCCGCGGCCGTGAACGGCCGCGACGCGACCTGCGGCCGCGACAGACCCGCGACGGGCGGGGTGCTCAGCGCAGGGAGCTGGCCAGCCGCTGCAGCTGGGAGTCCGTCGCACGGCCGAAGATGATCACGGTGCGGCCGGTGGTGGACTGGATCAGGGCACGCTCGCCCGGCCGGCCGTCGTCGTGGCGCTGCCACTCGGCGCCGTTGACGGAGACCGGCGCGCCGGGTGCGCCGCCCGTGCCGACGATCGACGGGACCAGCGTGGCCGCGGGCTGGGCGCTCTGGACGACCTGCATCGCGCCGTCGGAAGGGGCGGTCACGCCCAAGCGCAGGACACCGTCGGTGAAGGTCGCGGAGGCGATCCGCCAGCCCTGCGGCAGGTCGGTCGGCGTGAGCGGGGTGAACTGGCCGGCCCGCTGGACCGACCCGTACACCTCGGTGGTGTCGACGGCCGGCGGGTCCTCGTGGCCGAGGAACCGGTAGAAGCCGACGAGCAGGAACACCGGCACCAGCAGCACCAGCATCGACAGCGCCATGTCGCGGGGACGCCGGCCGGCACGCTCGGCGGCAGGCGTGGGAGCAGGAGCAGGTGCGGCGGTTTCCACCCCACCATCGTGAACCATCGGATGGAAGATGCCACAACCGCCCGGACCGTAGCGACGCGGAACACGCCGGCCTGCCACGATGACAGGTGGCCCGCCCGCCCACGCAACGCCGCGCGAGGAGAGCACACATGAGTCGTGAGATGGATCGGAACCTGGCCCTCGACCTGGTACGAGTCACGGAGGCGGCGGCGATGGCCGCCGGGCGGTGGGTCGGCCGGGGCGACAAGAACGGCGGCGACGGTGCGGCCGTCGACGCGATGCGCCTGCTGATCAACTCGGTGCCGATGCAGGGCGTCGTGGTGATCGGCGAGGGTGAGAAGGACAACGCGCCGATGCTGTACAACGGCGAGCTGGTCGGCGACGGCACCGGCCCGGCGGTCGACGTGGCCGTCGACCCGGTCGACGGCACCACGCTGATGAGCAAGGGGATGCCCAACGCCGTCGCGGTGCTCGCCGTCGCCGAGCGCGGGGCGATGTTCGACCCGAGCGCTGTGTTCTACATGGAGAAACTGGCCGTCGGGCCGGACTACGCGGACGTGATCGACATCAACGCCGGCGTGGAGGAGAACCTGCGGCGGATCGCTCGGGTGAAGCGGTCCAGCGTGTCCGACGTCACGGTCTGCATCCTGGACCGGCCCCGGCACAAGCAGCTCATCCAGCAGGTCCGAGGGACCGGGGCACGGATCCGGTTCATCTCCGACGGCGACATCGCCGGGGCGATCAGCGCCGCCCGGGAAGGCTCGGAGACCGACGTGCTGATGGGCGTCGGCGGCACGCCGGAGGGCATCGTCGCCGCGGTGGCGTTGAAATGCATGGGTGGCGCGATCCAGGCGAAGCTGTGGCCGCAGGACGACGCCGAGCGGGCCAAGGCGATCGCCGCCGGCCACGATCTCGGTCGCGTGCTGCACACCGACGACCTGGTCAGCGGTGACAACATGTTCTTCTGCGCGACCGGCGTGACCAGCGGCGACCTGTTGAAGGGCGTCCGTTACCGCAGGGGCGGGGCGGAGACGCAGTCGATCGTGATGCGGTCCCGCTCGGGCACGATCCGGGTGATCGACTCGTTCCACCGCCTGGAGAAGCTGCGCGCCTACTCGCTGGTCGACTTCGACGGCACCCTGCCGCCGCTGGCCATCGAGCCCGAGGGGGCGCTGCCGAGCACCGCCTGAACGGCCTCGTCGACCGGCGTGTGGGTCAGCCCGAACGTCGCGGTGACCCGCGAGGAGTCCAGCACGAACGGCTTGACGTGCTGGTAGCGGACCTCGCGGAACTCCTTGGCGAACTTGTCGAAGAGCCCGGCGGCCCACACCGCGGGCAGCGGATAGGAGCGCAGGCGCGGGGCGGGCAGGCCGCCAACGCGGGCCACGGTGTGCAGCAGTGACCGGCCCGTCATCGGCGGCGGCGAGGGCACGTGCCACGCCTTGCCCCACGCCCGCTCGTCACCCGCCAGGGTGATCAGGGTCTGCGCGACGTCGCCGATGTACGTGTAGCTGTGCGGCGTGTCCAGGGCACCGGGCAGCCAGGCGGTCCGGCCGGCCCGCAGCGACGGCAGCGCCATCTCGATGATCGACGACGTCGGGCTGATGTAGTCCGACGCGCGGGCCTCGAAGGTGCGGATGCCGGCGGCGAGGGCCTCCCGCCACATCGCGACCCGGACGCGCCCCTTGCGGCTGGTCGCGGCCAGGGGCGTGTCCTCGGTCATCGGCCGGTCCGGGCCGAAGGGACCGTGGCCGTAGCCGTACAGGTTGCCGGTGATGGCGAGGACTGCGTCGTTCGCGGCGGCGGCGCCGATCAGCGCCCGGTTGATCGGCGGCCAGTCGGTCTCCCAGGCGTAGTACTGCGGGTTGACGCAGTTGTAGATGACGCTCGCACCGGCCGCGACGCGGCGCAGCGCGGCCGCGTCGGAGGCGTCGGCGGAGACCCGCTCGATCAGCGGGTGGACCGGCCCGCCGCCGGAGCGGCTGACGAGCTTGACGGGCTCACCGGCCGCCGCGAGCCGTCCAGCGATGATGGTGCCGACCGAGCCGGCGCCGACGATGACCTGCATGACTGCCTCCTGAGCGACGAATGCGAGAGCACTGCTCTCTCAGTAGAGCATGAGTCGTGCGGCAATTCAAGAGCAGTGCTCTCGCATGTGAGCATGCGACCATGTACGGCATGAAGGCGACCAACATCCGGGCCCGCGTCCGCGCGGAGATGACCGAAGAGATCAAGACGATCGCCCGGCAGCACCTGGCCACCGACGGGGCCAACCTGTCGCTGCGGGCGGTGGCCCGCGACCTCGGGGTCGTCTCGTCGGCGATCTACCGGTACTTCGCCAGCCGGGACGAGCTGCTGACGGCGCTGATCCTCGATGCGTACAACTCCCTCGGCCAGACGGTCGAGGACCGGGAGCGCGCGGTCGGCCGGGACGACCTCACCGGCCGCTGGATGGCGGTCTGCGATGCGGTGCGGGGGTGGGCCCTGCAGCGGCCGCACGAGTACGCGCTGATCTACGGCAGCCCGGTCCCCGGCTACAAGGCACCGCCGGACACCGTGGCCGCGGCGACCAGGGCGGTCACCGTGCTGGGCACGATCATCCAGGACGCGGCCGTGACCCGGCGGGTCCGGCACGACCCGGCGGAGGTGCCGCCCGCCGAGGTGGTCGAGGACGTGCGGCGGGCCGGCGCCGTGATCGCGCCGGACGTGCCCGACGCCGTGACCGCCCGCGCACTGTCGGCCTGGGTCACGCTGTTCGGCATGGTGAGCTTCGAGCTGTTCGGGCAGCTCAACGCCGTCGTGGAGCACCGCGACGAGTTCTTCGCCTACCAGATGCGGGCCCAGGCCAGGTTCGTGGGCATCTGACGCCCACCCCTTGTCATGCTGGTTGACTGGTGTTCTACTCTACCAACACAATCTGGTGACGGGGAGCGGAGGACACCGGGCGTGATCAACTTCCATGTCGACAAGTCCAGCAGCGTGCCGGCGTACGCACAGCTGATCCGGCAGGTGCGCGAAGGGCTGCGGATGGGCCTGCTGCACCCCGGGGACCAGTTGCCCACAGTGCGCAGCGTCGTGACCTCGTGCACGGTCAACCCGAGCACGGTGCTGAAGGCCTACCGGGAGCTGGAGCTGTCCGGCCTGGTGGAGGCGCGGCAGGGGGCGGGCACGTTCGTCAGCGGCACACTCGGCGGCGCCGACCCGCACGTCATGGCCCGCCTCCGCCACGGCCTGGCCCGGTGGCTCGACCAGGCCCGCGAGGCAGGTCTGGAGACCGAGGACGTCGAGGCGCTGTTCGCCTCCGTGATCGTGGAGAACTCGGCCCGCCGGGCGCAGGAAGGTGCGGCATGACCGACGAGGCGATCGCGATCGAGGCCCGGTCCGTGAGCCGGCGCTACGGGTCCGTGTGGGCGCTGCGCGACTGCGACTTCCAGCTACCCGCCAACCGCATCATCGCGCTGGTCGGGGCCAACGGCGCGGGCAAGTCGACGCTGATGAGCATCATCAGCGGCATGCTGCCGGCCAGCGCCGGCACGCTGCTGGTCAACGGCCACCCGGTGGTGAAGGGCAGGTCCGCGAACGGGGGCGGGCCGGCCGGGAGCCGGGTCGCGATCCTGGCCCAGGACAAGCCGCTGTACCGGGACTTCAGCGTCACCGACATGCTGCGCTTCGGGCACGCCACCAACCGGGTGTGGGACCAGCGGCGGGCGCTGTCCTGGCTGGAGCGCTTCGACATCCCGCTGGACCGCCGCTGCGGCCGGCTGTCCGGCGGGCAGCGGGCCCAGGTCGCGCTCGCGGTCGCCCTGGGCTCCCGCCCGGCGGTGCTGCTGCTGGACGAGCCCCTCGCCAATCTCGACCCGGTGGCCCGCACCGAGGTGACCGGCGAGCTCATGGCCGAGGCCGCCGACGGCGACATGACCGTGATGCTGTCGACCCACATCGTGGCCGAGCTCAGCGGCGTCGGCGACCACCTGCTGCTGCTCGACGCGGGCCGCCCCGTGCTGACCGGCGACGTCGACGAGCTGCTCGACAGCCACCTGCGGCTCACCGGGCCGCGCGCGGACCTGCCGCCGGGCCCGGGCACGATCGTCCAGGCGCAGCACACCGACCGGCAGTCCACGTTCGTCGTCCGGCAGCCCGCCGGACCGGCCGCGCCGGCGATCGTCGCGCCCGGATGGACGGCCCAGCCCCTCACCCTGGACGAACTGATCCTGACCTACCTCAAGGCGTCGGCGCGCAAGGCGTCGGCCGAGACCCACCGGGACCTGGAGGCGGCAGCATGAGCCTGGCCATCGACGCACCGGCCACCGCGGACCGGCCGGACGGCCCGCGCCCCGGCGGGGGCTTCTCCAGCCGGCTCTGGCTGACCTGGCGCCAGCACCGCTGGGCCCTCGTCGGCACGCTCCTCCTGGCCGCCGTCCTGGTCGGCTGGATGACGTACCTGTCCACCGAGATGACGGACCTGTGGCACCAGTGCCACAACATGCCGTGCCCGGACAACTCCCCACAGGACCTGCGGCTCGGCGCCCGACCCTTCGGCCTGTTCCAGCAGTCCAGCTACGTGGAGCGGCTGGTGCAGTACATGCCGCTGCTGGTCGGCATGTTCCTCGGTGTCCCGGTGCTGTCCCGGGAGCACGAGCAGCGGACCCTGCTGCTGGCCTGGAGCCAGGACGTCTCCCCGGCGCGCTGGCTGTGGACCAGGCTCGGCCTGCTCGGGCTGTTCGTGACCGCCGTGACCGCGGCCGTCGCCGGCGCCATCGACCACCTGGAGCACGTCGAGACCAACGTCAGCCCCGGGAACCTGTTCCACTACGAGCCGTTCCTGAACACCGGGATGCTCCCGGTCGCGATCAGCCTCTGCTGGTTCGCGGTCGGCGTCGCGCTCGGGGCCGCCCTCCGGCGCACGCTCCCCGCCGTGTTCGGCGTCATCGCCGGCTTCGTCGGCCTGCTGGTGTACCTGCAGTTCCGGTACCCGACCCTCATGAAGCCCCTGTCCTACCACCGGCCCTTCAAGCTCGCGGACGACCGGGTCTGGGGCCCGAACTTCCTGGCCGTCAACGGCGACCGCGTCAACTTCGGCCCCGGCCAGCGCACGAACGTGATCGACCCGTCCGGGCACGAGCTCGACTACGCCGAACTGCGCCGCGTCTGCGGCACCGACCCCGACACCCTGTTCACCTGCCTCGGTGACAACCATTTCACCAGCTACGTGGAGTATCAGCCGGCCGACCGGATCCCCGAGTTCCACCTGATCGTCGGCACCGGCTACCTGACCCTCGCCGCGGTAGCGCTGCTCACGGTCTGGCTGGTCGTGCGCCGTACCAACCTGAGCGCCGGATAGCACAGCACTATGGCGTCGGCACACCGAAGCCGACGGTGGTGCCGCTGCCCTCGATCGACTCCAGGGCGATCCAGCCACCGTGCGCCTCCACGATCGCCTTGCTGATCGCCAGGCCCAGGCCGCTACCCTTGATCGCCCGTTTCTGGGCGTCGGCGGTGCGGAAGAAGCGGGTGAACAGCATGCCCTGCTCATGCTCCGGGATGCCGACCCCGGTGTCGCGGATCCACACGACCACCTCGCCGTCGCGTTCCCGGCCGGTGACGGTGATCGAGCCGCCCGGGTCGGAGAACTTGACGGCGTTGGTCAGCAGGTTGAGCACGACCCGTTCGAGCTGGTCGCTGTCGCCCTGCACGACCGGGATGTGCTCGTCGATGTCGGTGGTGACGGTCAGCCCGGCCGTCTCGACCGACGGGCGGATCGCCTCGCACGCGGCGTCGATGACGTGCTTGACCTTCACCGGGCCGACGGTGAGCGTCAGGGTGCCCGACTCGATCCGGGAGAACGTCAGCAGGTCCTCGATGAGGTCGAGCAGCCGGCGGCCGTTACGGTCGATGATGCCGACGATCTTGCGTTCGGTGGCGCCGAGGGAGCTGGCGTGCGCGTCGGCGAGGATCTCGGTGTAGCCGCGGATGCTGGTCAGCGGGGTCCGCAGCTCGTGGGAGACGGTGGCGACGAACTCGCTCTTGAGCCGGTCGAGCTCCTGCAGGTCGCTGTTGGTGCGGGCGAGCTTGGCCGCCTGCCGCTGGAGGGCCTCCTCGGCGCGCCGGCGGTCGGTGACGTCGGCGATCTGGTGCACGACGTGGTGCGCCCCGTGGTTGGCCCCGGGGTGCGCGCTGCCGCCCGCGCCGATGAGCGACGCCGAGTACTGCCCCCACAGCGGCGCGCCGTCGGAGCGGCACAGCCGCAGCTCCTTGCTGACCTTCTCGGCCTCGCCGGCGACGAGGCGCTGCATCTTGTCCGCAACGATCGGCCGGTCCTCCTCGAGGACCATGTCGAGCAGCAGCTGCGCGGGTTGCAGGCCGGTCATGCGGGCCAGCTCCTGGTTGACCTCCAGCACGTGGCCGTCGAGGTCGGTGACGGCCATGCCGACCGGGGCGTGGTCGAACGCGGCCCGGAACGTCTCCTCCGCGCGGCGCTGGTCGGCGGCGAGGCGCTGCTGCGACAGGGCGTGCTGCACCGCCGAGCCGAGCCGGCTCAGCCGGTCCTTGAGCAGGTAGTCCACCGCGCCGTGGCGCAGCGCGTCGACGCACGACTCCTCGCTCATCGCGCCGCTGACCACGATCGCCGGGATGTCGTAACCGCCGGCGCGCAGCATGTGCAGCGCCTCCAGGGCGTTGAACTGCGGCAGCGAGTAGTCGGCGAGGATCACCTCGGGCGGGCCGCCGGGGTCCTCGAGCGCGGCCTGGAAGTCCGCGCGGGACTCGACCCGCCGCCACACGGGTGCGAACCCGGCCCGCCGCAGCTCGAACACGAGCACCTCGGCGTCGTCGGGGTTGTCCTCGAGGAGCAGGATCCTCATGAGTGCGCATCGGTCAGGTTCAGGCCCAGCCAGTACAGGCCGATGCTGTTGACGGCGGACATGAACTGCTCCATGTCGACCGGTTTGACGATGTAGCTGTTGGCGCCGAGCTCGTAGCAGGCGTGCAGGTCGCGGTCCTGCGCGGACGAGGTGAGCATGACGACCGGGATGTGCCGGGTGCGCCGGTCGGCCTTGACCCGGCGCAGCACGTCGATGCCGTCGACCAGCGGGAGCTTGATGTCCAGCAGCACCACCTGCGGCGGGTCGGCGGCGGCCGGGCCGAACAGGTGGTCGAGGGCCTCGGCGCCGTCGCGGGCGACGTCGACGTTGCGGGCGAACCTGCCCCGCTCGAACGCGAGCCGGGCGAGCTCCAGGTCGTCGGGGTTGTCCTCGACGAGCAGGACCCGATTGGACAGCGGTTTCACCCGCCCACCTCCAACAACGTGTGTCCGGTGTGTCCAGCGTGGTCGAGGGCCGGAAGGGTGAAGTAGAACGTGGCGCCCTCGCCGGGGACCGCGTCGGCCCAGATCTGGCCGCCGTGCCGCAGCACGATGCGGTGGGTGAGGGCGAGCCCGATGCCGGTGCCCTCGTAGTCCTCGGCCCGGTGCAGCCGCTGGAAGACCTTGAACAGCTTGTCGGCGTAACGCATGTCGAAGCCGGCGCCGTTGTCCTTGACGTAGTACATGACCTCGCCGCTGAGCGGCCCCACCCGGTGCCCGATCTCGATGCGGGCCGGGGAGACGTCGCGGGTGTACTTCACCGCGTTGCCGACGAGGTTGGCCACCACGTGCCGGACGAGCCGCGGGTCGCCCTGAGCGTCGGGCAGGTCCGCGACGGTGAGGACGATGTCGCGGCTGCCGCGCTCGACGCTCAGCTCGTCCCAGACGTCGGCGACCAGCTGGTCGACGTGGACGCGCAGGCTCGCCATCTCCTGCCGCTGGAGCCGGGAGAAGGCCAGCAGCCCGTCGATCAGGTCACCCATGTGCTGCGCGCCGGCGCGGATGCGGCCGAGGTACCGCCGGCCCTGCTCGTCGAGCGCGTCGCCGTGGTCCAGGGCGAGCATCTTGGCGAAGCCGTCGACGGCCCGCAGCGGCGCCCGCAGGTCGTGCGAGACGCTGTAGGAGAAGGACTCCAGCTCCGCGTTGGCCTCCCGCAGGTCGGCGGTGCGCTCCGCGACGCGCGCCTCCAGCTCGGCGTTGAGCTGCTCGACCGCCCGCTCGGCGGTCTTGCGGTCGGTGACGTCCTGGCTGACCTTGACGAAGCCGCGGATCGACCCGTCGGGGTCGCGCACGGCGGTGAGCAGGCCGTGCGCCCAGAAGCGGCTGCCGTTGCGGCGCACCCGCGGGCCGTCGATCTCGACCTGGCCGTGCTCCGCCGCCTGGTCCAGGATGCGTTCCGGCACTCCCGCGGCGGCCTCCTCCGCGGTGAAGAACATCGCGTAGGAGCGGCCGACGACCTCGTCGGTGCGGTACCCCTTGAGCCGTTCGGCGTTGGCCGACCAGCTCACCACGACACCCTGCCGGTCGAGCATGTAGATGGCGTAGTCGCGGGCGCCGTCCAGCAGCAGCTGGAGCAGCTCCTCCGAGGCGCGGACCTTCTCGTCGGCGTCGTGCAGGTCGGTGATGTCGCGCAGCACCGCGACCGCGCCGCCGGCGTCGGCGCCGGCGCCGGCGCCGTCCTGCCGGACCAGGGCCCGCAGCCGCACGTCCAGCCGGCGTCCCCGCACGATCAGCTCGACCTGCGACTCCAGGCGGTTGCGGACCAGGTCGCGGAACCGGTACGGGGTGGTGCCGTCCGCCTCGTACGCCTCCAGCAGCTCGGGCCACTCGGCCGGCGGGTGGCGGTCGATGTCACGGCCGAGCAGCTCCCGGGCGGTCGGGTTGACCCACAGCGCGGCGCCGTCCGCGGCGAAGACCACCACGCCGTCGCCGATCGTGTTCATCACCGCGGACAGCAGGGTCGCCTGGTGCCGCAGGTCGACGGTGGCCTGGACGACCCGGTCCTCGGCCCGGCGGCGGGACGTGGCGAGAGTGTAGACCAGCGCGGCGGTGACCAGCGTGAGCGCCAGGCCGCTGAACACCATGCCGTCGTCGAGGTGGCCGTCGGCGCCGATCAGGGCCGTGCCGTCGGTGCCGACCGTCAGCTGCCACTGCTGGTCGGCGACCTGCACGATGACGCTGCGGCGCAGGTCGCCGGCGCCGACGTCCTGCCGCTCGATGTGGGCGATCGAGCGCCATCCGTTGTCCTCGATCGCGGACAGCGTCACGTCCAGCAGCTCGCGGGACGGCTGGAGCATCGTGCCGGTGAAGAAGTCCTGCATCCGCACCGCCATCTCGACGAAGCCGAGCACCTCGCCGGTGTCCCGGTCGAGGACCCGCTGCAGGAGCACCACCGACTGCTGCTGGCGCGGCGCGGGCAGGCCGGCGTCGCGCGGCAGCACGTACGGGTCCGAGATGGCGGGCAGGCCGACGCGCTGGGCCCGTTCCAGCGCCGAGGCCGCCTCCGCGGACGTGGTCAGGTCCTGCCCGACGCCGGTGCCGGCGCCGCCCTCGTCAAGGGTGCGCTGCAGCACGGTGAAGTAGCGCCGGCCGGCGCCGGTGGTGGCGTGCAGCGTCAGGCCGGTCGCGCCGCGCGCCCGCCAGTCGGCCTGCGCGGCCGCCACGGCGGAGTCCTGCACCGCGACGATGAAGTCGATGGAGGTGGCGCCCGGCAGCCAGAGCTGGCCGAGCGGGGCGGTGGCCGTGGTGAACGAGACGGCGTCGAGCTCCGGCAGGGCCTCCAGGCCGCCGGCGGTCAGCTGCACCGCGTCGACGTAGCGCTGGGCGGTGGACGCCACCGCCTCCTGCGCCGCGGCGACCCGCCGGTCCAGGGCCTGCCCGGCGTTGTCCAGCTCGACACGGTGCATCAGCAGCCCCGCGCCGCCGGAGACCAGCAGGCCGAGGAGCACCACCCCGAACACCTGGAGACGGACGCCCACCACGCATCTCAGATCGGCGGTGCGCTCAGGTTTTTGAGGAGTTGCTCATCCGTTGTCCGACGAGTGCCCGGGGAAGAGATGGGCGGCCGGGTCGATGATCACGGCGGCGTTGTTGACGGCGGTCGCGGCCTCCCCGAAACCGACCGCGATCAGCCGGACCTTGCCCGGGTATTCGCTGATGTCGCCGGCGGCGAACACCCGGGGCAGGTTCGTCGCGGTGGTCGAGTCGACCTTGATGTGGCGCTTGTCCAGTTCGAGGCCCCAGTCCGCGAGGGGGCCGAGGTCGGCGGTGAAGCCGAGCGCGGCCACGATCGAGTCGGCGGGCAGGGTGCGCGGCCCGGCGCCGCGGACGGTGACGTCGACACCGGTGCAGTGCCCGTCGCCGTGGATCCGGGTGACCTCGGCGTTGACGATGATCTCGATCGGCAGGGCCTGCGCGCGGGCGACGGTGGAGGCGTGCGCCCGGAACTTCTCCCGGCGGTGCACGAGGGTCACCGACTTCGCGAGGGGCTCCAGGGCGAGGGCCCAGTCGAAGGCGGAGTCGCCGCCGCCGACGATGACCACGTCGTGCCCGGCGAGGTCGGCCAGGTGCGGCACGAAGAAGACCAGGCCGCTGCCGGTGAACCCCGCGGCGGCGGGCAGCGGGCGGGCCGTGAAGCTGCCCAGGCCGCCGGTGATGAGGATGGCCCCGCAGTGCAGGACGGTGCCGTCGGACAGGGTCAGCACGGGCCGGTCCTCGGAGTAGGCGAGGCCGTCGGCCCGCACGCCGAGCAGGTACTGGGGGTGGAACTGGTCGGCCTGCTCCACCAGGTTGGCGACCAGGTCCCGGCCGCGGATGCCCGGGAAGCCCGCGACATCGAAGATCATTTTCTCGGGGTACATGGCCGTGACCTGCCCGCCGGGCTCCGGCAGGGCGTCGATCACCGCCGTGGTGAGCCCCCGGAAACCGGCGTAGTACGCACCGAAGAGGCCGGCCGGTCCCGCGCCGACGATGGCCAGATCGACTTCCCGCATAAGCGAACGCTATGCGGCATCGGTGCCGATCGCCAGGGGGTCGTCGGTGCGTCGCGGGCGGCGCCGCCGGAACACCACCGCTGCGACGAGACCGCCGATGAACCCGCACAGGTGCCCCTGCCAGGAGACACCCTCCTCGCCGGGAAGGACACCGAAGAGCTGCCAGCCGTACAACAGGCCGATGAGCACCCCGACGGCGATGTGCCACCAGCTGTGCTCGACGACGCCCCGCATCAGGATCACGCCGAGGTAGCCGAAGATGACCCCGCTGGCGCCGACGACCACGGTGTCCGGGTCACCGATGAACCACACCCCGACCCCGGCGACCAGCGCGATGAAGACGGTGGTGAGCAGGAACCGGGTGGTCCCGGCGGCGAGGACGAACGTGCCGAGCAGGATCAGCGGGATGCTGTTGGCCAGCACGTGGGCGAAGCCGGCGTGCAGGAACGGCGAGAAGACGATGCCGTCGAGCCCGTCGAGGTGGTGCGGCCGGATGCCGCCGTCCTGGTCGAGGCGCTCACCGGTCAGCCGGTCGAGGAACTCGATCGCGAACAGCACCGGCACGAACGCGCACATCGCGACGAAGGCCCTGCCCACGGCGGCATAGAACGCCTCCGTGCCGAAGCGCGAGGGGTCGGACTGGCGGGTCTCGTCGAGAGTCACGCCACTGTGGTAACAGGTCCGGGGAAAACCCGCCACCCGTGTTCATCGGGGTGGCGGGTTTCCTCCGGGTATGCCGTTCTTTTAGTACCAGCCGCTGGACTGGCTCTGTGCCCAGGCGGCGCACGGCGTCTTGTAGCGGCCCTTGATGTAGCCAAGGCCCCACTTGATCTGGGTCTCCGGGTTCCACGACCAGTCGCTGGCGACCGAGGCCATCTTCGACCCCGGGAGCGCCTGGGCGATGCCGTACGCCCCGGAGCTCTTGTTCTTCGCCGTCGTGGTCCAGTGGCTTTCCTTGTCCCAGAGCTTCTCCAGGCACGGACCCATCTGGTCCATCCCGAAGCCGGCGACGTGCAGCAGCCCGCAGCCGCGCCACTTGTTGTCGCTCTTGCCCTTGTACACGTCGCACTCGGCGGGGATCGGGTAGGTCGGCGGGCCCAGCGTGCGTACGACGGACCGGCTCGCCTCCTCTTCCTTCTTCTTGCGTGCGGCGTCCTCGGCGGCCTTGGCCTGCGCGGCGGCGGCCGCCGCGGCGTCCTGCGCCTTGCTCTGTGCGGATGCCTGCTCAGAGGCCTGCCCGGCGGCGGCGCTCGGGCTGCCCGGCGAGCCGTCGGAGGCACGCGGGAGCGTGGCGTCGGCGGCGGCGTTGACCGGCTCGGCCGGCTTGCCGCTGTCCCAGTTGGCCACGACCAGGCCGCCCACGAGCGCCGCGACCAGCGCGAGGGCCGCGATGGCCCGCACCTTGCCGATCCGGCGCCACAGCAGCGTCACGACGTCCATGGCTAGTACCAACCCGTGTTCTGGCTGTGGGACCACGCGCCGCACGGCGTCTTGTAGCGGCCCTTGATGTAGTTCAGGCCCCACTTGATCTGGGTCGCCGCGTCGTTGTACCAGTTCGGACCGTACGCGGCCATCTTGTCGCCGGGCACCGCCTGGGGGATGCCGTGCGCCCCGCTGCTCTTGTTGTGAGCGAGGGGGTTCCACCCGCTCTCCTTGTTCCAGAGCTTCTCCAGGCAGGGCATCTGGTCCAGGCCGAAGCCGGCGGCCACCATGAGGGTGCAGCCGGTCTTCTTGTTGCCGCTGTACACGTCGCAGGAGGCGGGAGCCGGGTAGGCCGGCGGGGCCGCGCTGCGCGTGTTGGAGCGGCTCGCCTCCTCTTCCTTCTTCTTGCGAGCGGCGTCCTCGGCGGCCTTGGCCTGCGCTGCGGCGGCCGCGGCGGCATCCTGCGCCTTGCTCTGCGCGGAGGCCTGATCAGACGAGGCGGGCGCGGCGGAAGGGCTGGCGGACGCCCGTGGAAGCGAAGCGGCGTCGGCGGCCTTGACCGGCTCTGCCGTCGCGTTGTGCTGGGTCTGTCGGTTGGCAATGAGCAGGCCACCGGCGAGTCCCGCAACCAGCACGAGAACCGCGATGGCTCTGACCTTGCCGACCCGCTGCCACAGCCGGATCACGAAGGTATCCATTCGTCGGGGACATGGTCGGTGCACGGCCCGGACGGGCGCCCGCTGCGCTGAGCGGGGCACCCGTCCGGGCCAGTGACGCACCGTGAGCGCCTGATGCCGAGATGCTTGGAAGCTGGTCGGCGTCACGCGCTCGATCCCCACCATCGCCTAGTGCATTCGCGGGTGAGAACCCAAACGGTACCTTCTGTGATTCTAATCACGTGACAATTGGGACTCTTTTGCTTAAGTTACCGCTCGAACGGGAGGTCCTCCAGCAGGTCCGTCACGACCTCGGCAATAGGAGAACGCTCCGAGCGGGTCAAGGTCACGTGCGCGAAGATCGGATGACCCTTGAGGGCCTCGATCACCGCGGCGATGCCGTCGTGCCGGCCGACCCGCAGGTTGTCACGCTGAGCGACGTCGTGGGTCAGCACGACCCGCGAGTTGCTGCCGATGCGGGACAGCACGGTGAGCAGGACACCGCGCTCCAGCGACTGGGCCTCGTCCACGATCACGAACGCGTCGTGCAGGCTGCGGCCCCGGATGTGGGTCAGCGGCAGGACCTCGAGCATGCCGCGGGCCGCCACCTCCTCCATCACGTTGTCGTGCACCAGCGAGCCGAGCGTGTCGAAGACCGCCTGCGCCCAGGGCGACATCTTCTCGGCGGCGTCCCCGGGCAGGTAGCCCAGCTCCTGGCCGCCGACCGCATACAGCGGGCGGAAGACGATGACCTTCTTGTGCTTGCGCCGCTCCATGACCTGCTCCAGGCCCGCGCAGAGGGCCAGCGCGGACTTGCCGGTGCCGGCCCGCCCGCCCATCGACACGATGCCGATCGACTCGTCCAGCAGCAGGTCCAGCGCGATGCGCTGCTCCGCGGAGCGGCCCCGCACGCCGAACGCCTCCCGGTCGCCGCGGACCAGCCGCACCGACTTGTCGGAGCAGACCCGGCCCAGGGCCGAGCCGTTCTGCGAGGTGAGCACCAGGCCGGTGTGCACGGGCAGGTCACCGGCGCCGTCGAGGTCGATCGCCTCGCCCGCATAGAGCCGCTTCACGTCGTCCTCGGCGATGCCGAGCTCGACCATGCCCGTGTAGCTCTGGTTGGTCGCCGGACCCGGCTGGTACTCGTCCGCGGCCAGGCCCACCGAGCCGGCCTTGACCCGCAGCGGCATGTCCTTGGTGACCAGCAGGACGTCCTTGCCCTCGGCGGCCAGCGCAAGGGCCACGGCGAGGATGCGGGCGTCGTCGGTGTCGGCCCGGAACCCGGCCGGCAGCACGTTCTGATTGGCGTGGTTGAGCTCCACCCACAGGGTGCCGCCCGCGTCGGTCAGGGGCAGCGGCAGGTCGAGCCGGCCGTGCTTGGCCCGCAGGTCGTCCAGGAACCGCAGCGAACGCCGCGCGAAATAACCGAGCTCGGGATGGTGCCGCTTGCCCTCCAATTCGGAGATGACGACCAGGGGCAGAACCACGTCGTGCTCCCCGAAGCGCAGGAACGCGCCCGGGTCGGCCAGCAGCACCGAGGTGTCCAGCACGAAGGTGCGGCGCGCGACCACCGGCTCGGCCTTCTTGCGGGTGCGCCGGGCCGGCTTTTCCGGCACGGCGGCCTCCGCAGGGGCGGCGCCCACCGGGGCGGCGCTCGCCGGCTGGGCCTTGGTGGCACGGCTGCGAGGAGCGGGACTGGAATCAGAGGGACTGCGGCGAACGGTCACGGGATCTCCGGGGACGGGCACCTCGCCGCCCGCACTCGCGTCCTCCGACGCCCGCACGGGGTCGGGTGCTTGGCCCCGTGGCTTCACATGGATCGCTCGGTCCGGGCCTCGGATGGCCGGGAAAACCCCTAGCCACAGCACAGACGCTAACCGCTGCAAGCAAAATCCACTAGATCGAGTCGTTGATTGCCGGCGAACGCCCGCCTTGTGAGGTACGCCCCGCCACCCACACGGACCGCGAAATGTTCAGTACGCTGTGGATATGGCGGCTCCTGACACAGCACGCTCCCGCGCGGCCATCCTCCAGCTGACCGCGGAGCGAGCCGGGCACTGCGCCTTCTTCTTCGACTTCGACGGCACCCTCGCACCGATCCAGGAAGATCCGGACACGGTCCACCCCGCCGACGGCATCGTCGAGATTCTCGCCGAAGTCAACCGGCGCCTCGGCAAGGTCGTCATCGTCTCCGCCCGGCCCGCGGAATTCCTGCGCCAGCGCTTCGCGGCCCTGCCCGACGTGGCCGTCTTCGGCCTCTACGGCCTGGAGGTCCAGCGCCCCGGCGGCCTGGTCGAGACCGACCCGAGCGCCGCGCCGTTCGTGCAGGTCATGAGCGACCTTGCCGACCGCGCACGGGCCGAACTGCCGGCGGGCACCCGGGTGGAATACAAGCGGCTGTCCGTCGCGGTGCACTACCGCAACGCGCCGCACCTCGGCCCCGAGGTCGAGCAGTGGGGCAAGGAGCGGGCCAGCGAGCTGGGCCTGCGCGTGCAGGCGGGCCGCATGGTCCTGGAGCTCAAGCCTCCCGGCCAGCGCGACAAGGGCAGCGTCCTGCGCGAGGAGACCGAGGGCCACAGCTGCGCCTGGTATTTCGGCGACGACGTCGCCGACCTGCGCGCGTTCGACGCCCTGGCGGCCCGCGAGGAGGTCGATCCGGACTTCGTGGGGGTCCGGGTGGCCGTCGCCAACGCCGAGAGCGGCCACGCCCTCATCGAGGCCGCCGACATCCACGTCGACGCCCCCGAGGACGTCCCTGCCCTCCTGAGATCCCTGCTGGACCAGCTGACGTAGCATTCGCCACGTTGCGTCCAGGTTCGCGTGCGTGATCGTCATCCCCGTAATAGAAAATCCAGCACGGCGGCGGCCTTTGTGGTTCCGCGCAGCCTCCGGCCGCGCGAAGGGGTGGCGCGGTTGCCGTCCGTGCCGTCTTGCGGTGATGCCAAGCCAGGTCCGCACTCGCATGATCCAGCGCCGTCGAGGTCGTCATTCGGTGGTGCCACACCGTCGCCGGCTTCAAACACGAACAAATCACCCATACCGCGACCGCGGCGCCCAACGTGTGCGCCAAGATCCAACCCCACTCCCGTCCTGATCGAAGGATCCGGGTGGCCGTCCGCGCGGCCACGGCCGCCCTTCGATCATGCGCCAGGCAGGAAGATCGCCGTCCGGAGCGCGGTGCCACCATCGCCCCCGAACAGACGTTGGTCAATGCCCGTATTTGTGGCTTTTGTGCCATCGACGGTGTGCGATCTACCCGCACTCCAAAGATCAACTCGCGGGTGGATCGCACACCATCTATGCACGGACGGCAACCGTGCTACGCGCCGTAGCGGCGTTGGCGGTTGGCGTAGGAGCGCAGGGCGCGCAGGAAGTCGACCCGGCGGAAGCTGGGCCAGTGCACGTCGCAGAAGTAGAACTCCGAGTGGGCGCTCTGCCACAGCAGGAAGCCTGACAGCCGCTGCTCGCCGCTGGTCCTGATCACCAGGTCGGGGTCGGGCAGGCCGCGGGTGTAGAGGTGGTCGGAGATGTGGTCCACGTCGAGGATCTCGGCGAGCTCTTCGATGGACGTGCCGGCCTTCGCGTGCTCGTGCAGCAGGGAGCGGACCGCGTCGGCGATCTCGCGGCGGCCGCCGTAGCCGACGGCGAGGCTGACCTGCGCCCCGCCGGTGCGGTTGACGGTGCGCTCCTCGGCCGCCTTCAGCGACTGTGCGCTGGCGGTGGGGAGCAGGTCGAGGGCGCCGACCATGCGCAGCTGCCAGGGGTTGCCGTCGGCGGCGAGCTCGGCGGCGAGGTTCTCGATGATCTGCAGCAGCGGGTCGAGCTCGGCGGACGGCCGGGAGAGGTTGTCGGTCGACAGCAGCCACAGCGTGACGTGCGAGACGGTCGCCCCGTCGCACCAGCGCAGCAGCTCCTTGATCCGCTCGGCGCCGACGCGGTGGCCGTCGTTGGGGTCGACGTAGCCCATCTCGCGCGCCCAGCGCCGATTGCCGTCGACAATCACCCCGACGTGTCGCGGCTGAGGTTTGCCGTGCAGCCGTCGGGCGAGACGCTTCTCGTACAACGAATACACCACGTCACGCAGGCCCACGGTCGAGAAGAGTAGCGACCTACCGGGCAAAGCGACACCGTCAGCCGTGCACCAGACAGTACTGAACGGCGGGTGCGTGGGCGGCCGATCTCCCGACTGACCGGCCGCCCACCAGCGGCTATGCGGCTTCGAGGCGGGCCTTCAGCGCGTCCAGCTCGGCCCAGAGCACGCCGGGCAGTTTGTCACCGAATCGCTCGAACCATTCGGCCACCTGGGGGACCTCGGCGCGCCATTCGTCGGCGTCCACCCGCAGGACCAGCGCCAGGTCCTCGGCCGTCAGGTCCAGGCCCGTGACGTCGAGCGAGCCGGGCGCCGGCACCCGGCCGATGGGGGTCTCCACCGCCGCGGCGGTGCCCTCGATGCGCTCGACGACCCACTTCAGCACGCGGGCGTTCTCCCCGAAGCCGGGCCACAGGAAGCGGCCGTCGTCGCCGCGGCGGAACCAGTTGACGTAGAAGATCCGGGGCAGCTTCGTGGCGTCGCCGTCGGCGCCCTTGCCCATCGCGATCCAGTGCGCGAAGTAGTCGCCGGCGTGGTAGCCGATGAAGGGCAGCATGGCCATCGGGTCGCGGCGCACCACGCCGACCTTGCCGGCGGCCGCGGCGGTGGTCTCGCTGGACAGGGTCGCGCCCAGGTAGACGCCGTGCACCCAGTCGCGGGCCTCCGTCACCAGCGGGATCGTGGTCTTGCGCCGGCCGCCGAAGAGGATCGCGTCGATCGGCACGCCGCGCGGGTCGGCGTACTCGTCGGCGAGGATCGGGCACTGCTCGATCGGGGTGCAGAAGCGCGAGTTCGGGTGCGAGGACGGCTCGTCCATCGAAGGTGTCCAGTCCTGGCCCTTCCAGTCGGTGAGGTGCGCGGGCGGCTCGCCCATGCCTTCCCACCAGATGTCGCCGTCGTCGGTCATCGCCACGTTGGTGAAGACCGAGTTGCCCTTGGCGAGGGTCCGCATCGCGTTCGGGTTGGTCTTCCAGTCGGTGCCCGGAGCGACGCCGAACAGGCCGAACTCCGGGTTGACCGCGTAGAGGCGGCCGTCCTCGCCGAAGCGCATCCAGGCGATGTCGTCGCCGAGCGTCTCGACCTTCCAGCCGGGGATGGTCGGCTCCAGCATCGCCAGGTTGGTCTTGCCGCAGGCGCTGGGGAACGCGGCCGCGACGTACTTGACCTGCCCGGTCGGCCCGGTCAGCTTCAGGATCAGCATGTGCTCGGCGAGCCAGCCCTCGTCGCGGCCCATGACGCTGGCGATGCGCAGCGAGAAGCACTTCTTGCCCAGCAGGGAATTGCCGCCGTAGCCGGAGCCGTAGCTCCAGATCTCGCGGCTCTCCGGGAAGTGGGAGATGTACTTGGTGTCGCTGCACGGCCAGGCGACGTCGTCCTGCCCAGGCGCGAGCGGTGCACCCACCGAGTGCAGGCACGGCACGAAGGGGGCGTCGTCGCCCATCCGGTCGAGCACGTCGGCGCCCATCCGGGTCATGATCCGCATGGAGGCGACCACGTACGGCGAGTCGGTCAGCTCGACCCCGAACATCGGCTGCTCGGCGGTCAGCGGGCCCATGCAGAACGGCACGACGTACATCGTGCGGCCGCGCATCGAGCCGTCGTAGAGCTCCGTCATGACCCGCTTCATCTCCGCGGGCGCCATCCAGTTGTTCGTCGGGCCGGCGTCGGCCTCGTCGGCGGAGCAGATGAATGTGCGCTCCTCCACCCGGGCCACGTCCGACGGGTCGGTGCGGGCCCAGAACGAGTTCGGCTTCTGCCGCAGCCGCACCAGCACCTGTTTGTCGACCAGCTCGTCGGTGATGCGGCGCCACTCCCCCTCGGAGCCGTCACACCAGACGACCCGGTCGGGGCCGGTGAGCTCGGCGACCTCGCGGACCCACGCGAGCAGCTTGGAATGGGCGGTGGGTGCCTGGTCGAGGCCGGGGACGGTGACCGGTGCGGACATGTTCAAGATCTCCTCGTGGTCGGCGTTGACCTGGACTTTCAAGCGGCGTAAGGAAGCAACGGGCATACGCCAAAGCACGGCGCGCGATACTGCGAGCGGCCGTGGAAACGTTCGTCTGATTTCCCTCAGCGTAAACCGGCTACCCCGGCCGGGCAGTGTGAGAGCTTGTGAAAAGCTGCACAAGGGCAGGAGAATCTCGCACCCGTTCGCAGAATCACGCGTGAACTTTTCGTCAACCGCGCACCAACGCGCAAAGCATGCGGTCTGCGGCCGATGCGCCCGCTGAGGTCAGCGGTGCCGTACCCTCTGCGACGTGACGGAACTGCAGTCGGTGGCGACCGAGCCGGGCCCGGGCGGCCTGCGCGGACTGTTCGCCCGCTTCGAGCACCTGGTCCGCGAGCTGGGCAAGTTCGGCACGGTCGGCATCGTGGCGTTCGTGGTGGACGTGGCCATCTTCAACGTGCTGCTCTTCAGCGGCACGCCGACGCTGGTCGCGAAGACGATCTCCACCGTGGTCGCCGCGACGGTCGCGTTCATCGGCAACCGGTTCTGGACCTGGCGCGACCGGGAGCGGACCAACCTGCGCCGCGAATACAGCCTGTACTTCCTGTTCAACCTGGTCGGGTTGATCATCGGCCTGGCCTGCCTGTGGGCGAGCCACTACGGGCTCGGCTCGATCTGGCCGTTCTTCCAGGGCAAGCTCGCCGACAACATCGCCGCCAACATCGTCGGCATGGCATTCGGGACGCTGTTCAGGTTCTGGTCGTATCGCAACATTGTGTTCCGGAAGACTCCGGACGCGGTCTAAACTCGGCAGCAGGTAACAGCCCGGTTGCACAGTGGTCAAGATGCGGGTGAGCTGCCCCGCAGTCTGCGGTGTAACCGGGGCGATGCTTGGCGACCTACCGTAAGGTTGCACGGTGCGCCTAGCCAGCAACCTCCGCGACCGGTTCGTCCCCGAGCGGCACCGCTCGCTCGCCACCGAACTGTTCAAGTTCCTGGCGGTCGGCGGGATCAACACGATCATCGACTTCGCAGTGCTCAACCTGCTGCTGTCGATCGGCCCGCTCAAGGCGAAGATCGTCGCGGCGGTGGTCGCGACGACCGCGTCCTACATCCTGAACCGGCAGTGGACCTACCAGCGCAGCGACCGCAAGAGCCTGCGCCGGGAATACACCCTGTTCTTCGCACTCAACGGCGTCGGCCTGCTGATCCAGAGCGCGGTCCTCGCCGTCGCCAAGTACGGGCTGGGCTTCAGCGAGACCAACAGCGACGACCGGCTCGCGTTCAACATCGCCAGCGCGGTCGGCATCGCCATCGCGATGGTGTTCCGCTTCTGGGCATACCGGACGTTCGTGTTCCACACGCCGGTCGTCTCGGACGACCCGCAGGCGATCGCGGACGCCGAACTGGAGGCCGAAGTGGAGGCGCTCGAGGTCGCGCTGACCGAGGTCGCGGTCGCGCCCGGGCCGCGCCACTCGCACGACGACGACGAGCTGACCCTCGACGAGCTGGAATCACCCGCCGGCCACCGCTGAGCCCTCGCTGAGCCACCGCTGAGCCCTGTCGGGCCATCGCCACGCCGGCTCTGCCCGAGCCGGCGCAGCGATCACGGGCGCGCCGTCAGTCGTTCTTGATCTCGTCGACGAGGGCCTGACGGTCGTCGTCGCCGAAGGTGTGCTTCTGCCGGTCCGCGTCGACCAGCTCGTAGAGCATGCTCTGGGTCTTCTCCACCTGCGGGATGTCGGTGAGCTGGACCTGGCCCCGCTCGCCGGCCGACTCGATGGTCAGCGTGCCGCAGCCGAGCATCCGCTCGAACAGCGAGTGGGAGAACGACACGTCGTTGACCCGGCCCAGCGGGATGTCCCGGCCGCTGCGTGAGAACACGCCGCTGCGCATGATCACCCGCTCGTTGGTGAAGACGTAGTGCGTGGTCTTCCACTTGATCCATGGCCACACGGTGACCACGAGCACCACCACCAGGCCGACGCCGGCGGCGATCAGCGTGCCGATCGTGCCCACACCCGTGAACAGGGAAATGGCCACGACCGCGGCGGCGGTGAGGACGAACCAGAGCACCGGCAGGAACAGTGCCTTCCAGTGGGGGTGCAGGTGCAGCACCACCTGCTCGTCCTTGGTCAGGACGCTTTCCGGGAACCCCACGCCAACCTCCTCGTTCATGAATGTCGAGGTGAGGCTAGACCCTTCACGGCGCGCCCGACATTGGCCTACCCGGTCGTCATCCGGTCATCTCTGGGCGGACGTGCACCACGTCGCCGGCGGCGACCGTGTGCACCTCGCCCGAATGGTCCGTGACCTGCAGCCGGCCGTCGGTGTCGACGCCGGTGGCGACGCCGGTCAGCGCCGTCCCGCCGGGCAGTTCGACCCGGATCCGGCGGCCGATCGTGCCGCAGTGGAAGAGGTACGCCTCCCGGAGCCCCTCGTCGTCGCCGGCCTGCCACCGCGCGTACACGTCCTCGAAGGCGCGCAGCAGGGCGCGCAGCAGCGGGTCGCGGTCGGCGCTGGTGGCACCCGCGAGGGCCAGCGACGTCGCGTCGGGGCGGGGCAGCTCGTGCTCACGCAGCGTGGTGTTGAGCCCGATGCCCACCACCACGGCACCGTCGCCGACGCCCTCGGCGAGGATGCCGGCGGTCTTGCGGTCACCCTGCAGCAGCAGGTCGTTGGGCCACTTCAGGTATGCGTCGAGGCGGGCCACCCGGCGCACCGCCTCGGCGAGGGCCACCCCGGTGAGCAACGGCAGCCAGCCCCACCGGGCCACCGGCACCGCCGGGCGCAGCAGGATGCTCAGCGCCAGCCCGGCGCGCGGCGGCGACTGCCACTGCCGGCCCAGCCGGCCACGGCCCGCGGTCTGCCGCTCGGCGACGATCACCAGCCCCTCGGCGGCGCCGTCCCGGGCGGCGGCGGCCACATCGGCGTTGGTCGAGCCGGTCTCCTCGACCACCCGCAGGTCCGTCCAGAACCCTCCCGGGACGACCAGCGCACGCCGGAGCGCGTTCGTGTGCAGCGGTGGGCGCTCAAGGTCGCTGTAGCCGGTGTAAATGTTCACAGGTCGACCGTATCCCCGCGCGATTACGATGCCGGACGTGACCATTGAGCAGGTTGGTGTCGGCGCGGACATCCACACGACCGCCGGGAAGCTGGCCGACCTGGGCCGGCGCACCGACGAGGCGGTCCACGCGGGCTCGGCCCGGGCGGTGGAGAAACAGCACGCCAGGGGCAAGAAGACCGCCCGTGAGCGGATCGAGCTGCTGCTCGACCCGGGCTCGTTCGTGGAGCTCGACGAGCTGGCCCGGCACCGGTCGACCAACTTCGGCATGGAGCAGTCCCGGCCCTACGGCGACGGGGTGGTCACCGGCTACGGCACCGTCGACGGGCGCCAGATCTGCGTGTTCGCGCAGGACTTCACGATCTTCGGCGGCAGCCTCGGTGAGGTCTTCGGCGAGAAGATCGTGAAGGTCATGGACCTGGCGATGAAGATCGGCTGCCCGGTGGTGGGGATCAACGACTCCGGTGGCGCCCGCATCCAGGAGGGCGTCGTCTCGCTCGGCCTGTACGGGGAGATCTTCTTCCGCAACGTGCGGGCGTCCGGCGTGATCCCGCAGATCTCGCTGATCATGGGCCCGTGCGCGGGCGGCGCGGTGTACTCCCCCGCCGTCACCGACTTCACCGTGATGGTCGACCAGACCTCGCACATGTTCATCACCGGCCCCGACGTGATCAAGACGGTGACCGGCGAGGACGTCGAGTTCGAGGAGCTGGGCGGGGCGCGGACGCACAACACGAAGTCCGGCAACGCGCACTACCTGGCCTCCGACGAGGACGACGCGATCGAATACGTGCAGGCGCTGCTGTCCTACCTGCCGTCCAACAACATGGACGACGTGCCGGTCGTGCCGCTGCCGGCGTCCCTGGAGGTCTCCGAGGACGACCTGGCGCTGGACACGGTCATCCCGGACTCGGCGAACCAGCCGTACGACATGCACACCGTCATCGAGTCGGTGGTCGAGGACTTCCTCGAGGTGCAGCCGCTGTTCGCGCAGAACATCCTGATCGGCTTCGGCCGGGTCGAGGGCCACCCGGTCGGCGTCGTGGCCAACCAGCCGATGCACTTCGCCGGCTGCCTGGACATCGACGCGTCGGAGAAGGCGGCGCGGTTCGTGCGGACCTGCGACGCGTTCAACATCCCGATCATCACCTTCGTCGACGTGCCGGGCTTCCTGCCGGGCGCCAGCCAGGAGTGGGACGGCATCATCCGGCGCGGCGCGAAGCTCATCTACGCCTACGCCGAGGCCACCGTCCCCAAGGTCACCGTCATCACCCGCAAGGCGTACGGCGGCGCGTATGACGTCATGGGCTCCAAGCACCTCGGCGCCGACCTCAACTTCGCCTGGCCGACGGCGCAGATCGCGGTCATGGGCGCGCAGGGCGCGGTCAACATCCTGTACCGCCAGGAGCTGCGCGACGCGAAGGACCCGGCGGGGCTGCGCGCCGAGCTGATCGGGGCGTACGAGGACACCCTCGCCAACCCGTACGTGGCGGCGGAGCGCGGCTACATCGACCGAGTCATCCCGCCGTCGACCACGCGAGTGGAGATCGTGCGGGCGCTGCGGCTGCTGCGCACCAAGCGGGAGACCCTGCCCCCGAAGAAGCACGGCAACATCCCGCTCTGACTACCTACGCGGTGAAGCCGCGTCAGGCCGTGACCCGGAACGACGCCTGGATGATGTTGAACTTGTTCGTGGTGGCGAAGTCGTCCCACTGCCCGTCCGGGGTCTGCCAGTAGATGGCGTGGCCCCGGCCGGGGTTGACCCGGCAGCCGATGTTGGAGATGCGCAGGCGCCCGCTCGGTGCCGTGTAGCGCCACTGCCAGTCCGCGCAGGTCCAGCCGTCGCGGAAGGTGAACGGCTGGATGTGGACCTGCTCGTAGTCGGCGTAGAGCCCGTCCCTGAGCCGCGCCGCTTCCTGGTCTTTCCAGTCGGCGACCGGGTCCCCTTGCGGCGGCTTGAACGACGTGTCGATCGCCATCTCCCACCGCGAGTCGAGCGGGTCGGTGAAGGAGATCATCGACGGGTAGCTGGGTTTCTTGACCGAGCGCACCCAGCCGTTCGGCACGGCGACCGCCCAGCCGTACTTGTCGTCGGTCTCGTAGTGGAAGCCGGGCGGCAGGTCCATCACCGTCGCCCCGATGCTCCCGCGGACCTGCGGCGACACGCTCGGGGTCGGGCTGGCCGCGCCGGGCGTCGCCGGCCCGGCCGGCAGGTTGGTGGCCTGCGCCCCCGTCGGCTGGGTCTGCCGCTCGCCGTCGCCGCCGGAGTCGGTGAACACGATGACGCCGGCGACGAGCAGGACGGTCGCGCCGAGGATCGCCCCGATCCAGCGGCCCCGGTGCCGCCCGCGCGGGACGGTGTCGAAGGCGCCGCTGTCGTCGCTGGCCCCGATCACCTGGGGAGGGATCGCCGGCCGCGCGTTGCGTGAGTAGAGACCGGCGCCGACCGGCGGCGCCGCCTCGGGCACGGTCGCGCTGCCGCGCGCCTTGCCGGGGAACTCGATCTGCGCCGGGACGGGCGCGTCGGCGAAGGGCCCCTGGTTCCACTGGGCGGCCACCCCGGCGCCGGACGGCGCGGGACTCGCCTGCTCCAGGCCCGCCGGCGGCGAGCTGACCGGCGCGTCGGCCTGCGACGCCGAACTGCCGAGCGGCTGCGACGAGCCGCGCGAGGAGCCACCGGAGATGCTGCGCAGCCCGGTCGGGTGGCCCTCCCGCGACCGGCGCGGCCGCGGCAGCGTCCACGACCAGGCCCGGCCCTCACCGGACATGGCGCGCTGCAGCAGCCGCTCGGTCTCGGCCACTCCGGCGCGCGCCTTGGGGTCCTTGCGCAGCAACGCGTTCAGGACGGGCTTGAGCACGCCCGCGCGGGTCGCCGGGTCGGGGTCCTCGGTTGCCAGCGCGGTCAGCGTCGCATACGTGGTGGAGCGCGCATACGGTGAGCGGCCCTCGACGGCCGCGTAGAGCGTGGCGCCGAGCGACCACAGGTCGGACTCCGGGCCGGAGATGCCTTCCCGGGCCCGCTCCGGCGAGATGTACTGCGGGGATCCGAGGATCAGCCCGGGGCGGGTGACCGCGCCGTCGCCGCCCTCGAAGACGGCGAGGCCGAAGTCGGTGAGCACGACCCGGCCGGTGTCGGCGAGCAGCACGTTGCCGGGCTTGACGTCGCGGTGCAGCACCCCGGCGGCGTGCGCGGCCTTCAACGCGTTGAGCACGGCGAGGCCGATCTGTGCGGCCCGCTCCGGCGGCAGCGGCCCGTCGTCGGTGATCACCTGGTGCAGCGAGCGCGACGGGACGTATTCCATCACGATCCACGGTGCCTGCTCGGACTGCACGACGTCATAGATCCGCACCACGTTGGCGTCGTTGAGCCGGGCCGCGGCGCGGGCCTCACGCAGGGTGCGCAGCCGCAGCTCCTCGCGCTCCTCGGCGGTCAGCCCCTCGGGCGGGATGACCTCCTTGATCGCGACGTCCCGGCGCAGCATCTCGTCGCGGGCGAGCCACACGCGGCCCATGCCACCGGCACCGAGCGACTCGATCAGTCGGTAACGCTCGGCGATCAGGGATCTGGACTGCATCATCACTGCAAACGCTACCCAACGAGCACCGGTTCCAGACAGCCCGGATCCTGCTCAGATCACTCTATTCAGTCGGTGCGGGACCGCAGGACCATGACCAATAGGATGACGAGCCCGATACCGACCAGTCCGGCGCCGATCAGGGCCACCGGCAGGATGCGGAACGTGTCCAGCACCTTCTGCTGGGTCGGCGCCGCGTCGTCCGCGGTGAAGGTCACCGTCACGGTCACGGTGTACAGGTCGACGTCCTTGCCCGCGTCCTCGCCGATGGCGACGGTGCCCGGGATCGACAGCGGTGCGTTGCCCGGCGCGGGGTCGAGCGTCGCGCCGATGCTCACCGTGGCGCCGGCCGCCGTCGGGGTCGACGGGCGCTGCAGCGTGCACTTCGTCGGGTCGAGGAAGCCCAGCGGCACGGGCAGCGTGGCCTCGCTGTTGTCGTCCTCGGCGAGCACGACCCGGCCGGTCGAGCCGTCCAGGCACTCCAGGTCGAGCACGACGGGCCCGCCGCGGCCGCTGGTGCTGCCCGCGAAGCGGACCATGACCTGCAGCTGGTGCGCCTCAGTGAACAGGTAGGTCGCGGTGCACTTCGCGGCCGACTCGGCGGCGGTGAGCGGCACGACGTCGGCGCCGACGTTGGGCACGTCCTGCGACTCGCCCGGGTCGCAGGCGAACGAGCTGAGCCGCCAGCTGCCCTCGACGGTGGCGAGCGGTGGCAGCGGCGTCACCAGGTATTCGCCGAGCGGCAGCGCGCCGGGCATGCCCTGGGCGATCGCGGCCTCGCCGAAGGCGGTGGTGGTCGCCACGCCGGCCCAGCCGGGCGAGCCCTGGGTGCGCGGCGCGACCATGAACGACGCCGCGCCGACGCCGCCGACGGTCACGGACCGCAGCTGGATGGCGCCGCCCTTGCGGGTGACCCGCAGCGTGCAGTCGGTGGGGGTGCCGGCGGCCACCATGACCGTGACCGACAGCCCTTCGGGCTTGAGCTCCGTCCCGCCGCACCCGACCCCGGCGAGGGTCCACGCGGCGGCCTCGCCGGCGGGGGCGGTGAGCGTCACCGGATACGCGCCCGGCAGCAGCGTGGACAGGTCGGCGCCGGTCGCGACGGTGGCGGAGCCGTCACCGGTCGGCGCGGCCTGCAGCAGGCGCGGCGGGTCGGCGCCGCCGCCCGAGGCGACGGACACGTTGAACGCGCCGCCGGGCGCGTCGCCGAACAGCCGCAGGGTCAGCCCGGCCGGCGCGACCGGCGGGGTGTAGGTGAACACGCAGGTGACGATCTCACCGGCGGCGAGGGTCACGGTGGCGGTCCCGGTCGGCACGTCGGTCGCGGTGAGGCTCCGACCGGCGCCGCTCTTCGCGCAGCTCAGGTCGGTGAGCGTCCAGCCGGCCGGGGTCCGCGACACGACCGTGCCGGGCGATCCGCCGGAGCTGCGCACCAGGGTCGCGTCGGTGGTCGCGTCGGCGTGGATCTGCTTGTCGGCGGTGTAGCTGGCGGTGGCGTCGAAGGTGAAGCGCTGCGGGTGGCCGACCGGCGTGGCGGTGCGGGCCTTCACCACGAGCGTGCCCGGCGGCTGCGCGGACTTCACGTAGTAGGCGAAGCAGAACACGTGCCGCGTCCCGGCCGGGAAGCCGAGCCACTGCACGTTGCCGCCGGCGTGCCCGTCGGCGGCGCAGCGCAGCGCGCCGAACCCGTAGCCGGGCCGCGTGGCGGCGAGCAGCGGGTCGGCGGGCGTGCCGCCCTGCACCCAGAGCTGCCGGTGTGTGGACGCGCTCGCCTGCTCCGGCGACAGCTGCATGGTCACCGCGCCGGCGATGACCTTGTCGGTCTTGTGCCCGGCGGCGTCCAGCAGCGGCACCTGGGCGACGGTCTCGCCGGAGTCCACGGCGGGCGTGGTCACCGTCGACAGCGCGCCCTTCTTCTCCTGGCCGGGGCCGAGGGAGAAGTGCCAGCCGGGCAGCGGGGCGCAGCCGGTGCCGTTGGCCGCCTCGACGGCCGGGTCGACCGCCTGGCCGTCCTCGTAGGCGCTGCCGCGGCCCGGCGCGGACGCCGCCTCGATCCGGTCGTCGCGGACGCGGTTGGCCATGACGTCGGCGTAGGAGTCGCAGGACCGCGCCACGAACGTGATCTGGTAGCGCAGCGACGCGGAGATCGAGGCCGGCTGCTCGCCCTCACGGGCCCCGGCCGGCGCCGCGGGCAGCAGCGTAGCGAGGAGCACGCCGATGAAGAGCATCGATGCGGCCCGAAATGGGACGTTTGTCAATGCGCCCCCCAAACTCGCCATCGACTCCCGTTCCGCTTGAGTATGCGCCGCCGATGCGTGCGTATGCTCGCAGGACGGCAACGTTTCGCACACTTTCAGGGAGTCACGGTGGCCGAGGAACCGCTGTTCAAGGTCGTTCGCGGCACACCGACCGCCGAAGAGGTGGCGGCGATCGTCGGGGTGTTGCTCAGCCGGCCGGCCCCCGCCGCTCCGGCGCCGGGTCCGGTGTCCCGCTGGCGGCAGAGCGCCCGGCCGGGGTCTCGTCCCCGCTGGCGGTAGGGTCCGCGGCCGGCGGCCCGTCCTGCCCCGGCACCGGGTCGGCCGCCGCCGGGGGTCTTCTGCGGGGGATCGCGATCGGCGGCAGCGCCGGCAGGGTCGGCCAGCGCCGCGCCTCGCGCTCGTCGAGCAGGTGCTCGGCCTCCGCGAGCGTCGGCAGCTCCGCCACGAGCTGCTGCCCGCAGGACCGGCAGATGAGCGCGGCGCCCGGGACCCGGTCGAAGCAGAACGGGCACTGCCGCTGGTCGAGGGGCCGGCCGCGCTCCACGCCGATCCAGGTCATGAACTTGATGATCACGAACAGGGCGACCGCCAGCAGCATGAACTGCAGCAGGTCGTTGAGGAACACGCCGTACCTGATCGGGGTGCGGTGCAGCGTGACCTCCAGCTTCTGGAAGTCGGGCTCGCCGACGACGGACGCGACCGCCTGCAGGAACAGGTTGGTCACGAACGACTGGACGAGCGTGGCGAACGCCGAGCCGATGATGAAGCCCAGTGCCAGGTCCAGCACCGTGCCGCCGATCGCGATCGCCTTGAACTCCGCCCAGAGCTTCCGCATGGCCGCGATGGTACTAACGTCCGTCGCGTGAAGACCTTCATCCTCGCCTCGGCCAGTCCCGCCCGCCGCAAGCTGCTGCAGTCCGTGGGCATCCACCCGCGGGTCATCGTCAGCGGCGTCGACGAGGCCGCGGTCGAGGCCTCCGGGGGCACCGCCCTGGCCGGCACCCTCGCCGAGCTCAAGGCCCAGGCGGTCGCCGAGTCGCTGGACCCGTCCCTCAAAGGCGCACTCGTGCTCGGCTGCGACTCGATGCTGGCCTTCGACGGCGAGGCGCTCGGCAAGCCCGTCGACGCCGCCGACGCGGTGGCCCGCTGGAAGGCGATGCGGGGGCGCACCGGGGTCCTGCAGACCGGGCACTGCCTGATCGACACGGCGAGCGGGAACACCACCGCGAAGACCGTCGAGACGGTCGTGCACTTCGCCGAGCCCAGCGACGAGGAGGTGGACGCCTACGTGGCAACCGGCGAGCCGCTGCACGTGGCGGGCGCGTTCACCATCGACGGGCTCGGCGGCGTGTTCATCGAGCGGATCGAGGGCGACCACGGCAACGTCGTCGGGCTGTCGCTGCCGACGCTGCGGGTGCTGATGGCGATCCTCGGAGTTCGGTTGACCGACTACTGGTCGGGCAGGATCGAACCATGACGAGACAGACACTTCCCCTCACCGACGCGCTGCACGCCTACGTCGTGGCCAACGGCAGCGAGCCCGACGACCTGGTGCGGGACCTGATCGCGGAGACCGCGGCGGCGCTGCCCGACGACGCCGGCATGCAGGTCGCGCCGGAGCAGGCGGCGTTCCTGACGTTCCTGACCCGGGTCACCGGCGCGCGGCGGGCCCTCGAGATCGGCACGTTCACCGGGCTGTCGTCGATCGCCATCGCCCGCGGGCTCGCCGACGGCGGGCGGCTGACCTGCCTGGACGTGTCGGAGGAGTTCACGTCGATGGCCCGGCGGTATTGGCGGCGCGCCGGCCTCGACGACCGCGTCGAGCTGCGGATCGGCCCGGCCGCGCAGACCGTCGCCGCGCTGCCCGCCGAGCCGCACCTGGACCTGGTCTTCATCGACGCGGACAAGACCGGCTACCTCGGCTACTGGGAGGCGGTCGTGCCCCGGATGCGGCCCGGCGGCCTGATCCTGGTCGACAACGTGCTGCGGCACGGCCACATCATCGACCCGGACCCGGCCGACGTGGGCACCGTCGCGATGGTCGAGTTCAACCGGCACGTGCTGGCCGACGACCGGGTGGAGTCGATGATCCTGCCGATCGCCGACGGGCTCACACTGGCTCGACGGCTCTGACCGGCACCGGTGGCAGGGTGGCGCGTTCCAACCGTGCCACCACCACCGCGCTGAGCAGCAGGAACGCGGGCACGAGCAGGAACGCGGTGTGCGTGCCGACCGCGTCGGCGATCGACCCCAGCGCGAACGGGGCGACCGCGAAGGAGATCCCGACGGCGAAGGATGCCCGCGCCGCGGCGAGGTCCGGCTGGCCGTCGGAGTGCGCGAGGGCGAGCCCGATCCCGAGCGGGTAGTGCAGGCCGACGCCGAGGCCGCAGACGAACAGCCCGGACACCGCCAGCCATGGCACCGTCGCCGACCAGAACAGCGCGAAGCCGGCCGCCGACACGCCGAGGGCCGCCAGGAGCATGCGGGTCGGGCGGTACCGCAGCAGCAGCCGGCCGCCGACCAGCCGCCCGATCAGCATCCCGGCGATCATCGTCGACACCGCCGCGGTGGCCACCCCGGTCGACACGCCGGCGTGGTTGCGCAGCACGTCGCTGCCCCACAGGGTCAGGCAGACCTCGACCGAGCCCGTCGCGAACAGGCTCGTCGCGGCCAGCCAGTAGGTGGCAGGAAGCTTGCGGACGCGCGGGCCGCCGGTGGTGTCGCGCTGGAGGGGTTCGGGTGTTCGTACCCCCGCGAACACCGCCACCACAACGGTGGGGATGACCACGAGGACCAGGCCGACCCGCCACCCGAGTCCGATGCCGTAGGCCAGGCCGACGACGAGCGGGGCGACCAGGCCGACCGCGGCCGCCGCGGCGTTGGCCTCGCTGATCGCGGCCGGGCCGGCGGTGCCGTGGTGCTCAGTGAGGGCCGCGACGACGCCGTTGACCAGCAGCGACCCGCCGAAGCTCGCGAGCGTCGCGAAGGTGAGGGTCAGCGCCAGGTGGTGCGCGGCGAACATGCCCACGGCGGCGGCGCTGACCAGCGTCAAGCCGCCCCAGATGAGACGGTTGCGGCCGTACTTTCGGGTCAGGGCCGGGATGACCGCGCCGCCGATGATGCCGCCGACCGCGAAGCCGGTGCCGTGCAGGCTGGCGAGGGTGCGGCTGATGTGCAGCTCGTCGCGCAGCAGCGGGGCCACCGGCCCGAACCCGTAGAGGAAGTAGCACCACAGGGACAGCTGCACATAGATGACCCAGGTGAGGCGGTCACGGACGAGTCGCGGCACCACCTGACGGTGTCACGGCCCCTCCCAAGGTTGGAAGGGGCCGAGACGGTGACGGTCGTTACCGGTATAGCTACCGCACACCCCTGGCGAAGGCCCGGGATGCCCACACGACGGTGATCAGCGTCAGGCCACCGATGACGATGGCGGCCTGCCAGACCGAGTCGGCGCCCGCGTCGCCGGCGAACAGTGCCCGGACGCCGTCGGTGGCCCACGAGAACGGGTTCCAGTCGGCGACGCGCTTGAGCCAGGTCGGGGCGAACGTGAGCGGCAGCAGGATGCCCGCGGTCAGCAGCAGCGGCTGCGAGATCGTGTTGAGCAGCGGCGCGAGGGCGTCCTCGCTGCGCAGCTTCAACGAGATCGCGTAGGAGAACGCCGACAGCATCAGCGAGATGACCGCCATCAGCGCGAAGGCGGCGAGCACGTCGAGCACGTTGACGCTCAGGCCGAACCCGACCGCGATGATGACGATGAGCGCCGCCTGGAACAGCAGCGACACGACGTCGCGCAGCGAGCGGCCGATCAACAGGGCCAGGCGGCTGACCGGGGTGACCCGGCTGCGCTCGATGACGCCGGCGCGCAGCTCGGCGATCAAGCCGAAGCCGGTGAACAGCGAGCCGAACATCGCCAGCAGCACCAGCAGGCCGGGAACGAACAGCTTGTACGCCTCGGCGTTGGTCTGCACGCCGAGGGCCGGCTTGAGCAGCGGGGCGAACAGCAACAGGTAGAACAGCGGCTGGACGACCCCGACGATCAGCCACACCGGCTGGCGGAGCATGAGCTGCATCTGGCGGCTGAAGACGAGCCAGGTGTCGCGGAGGAATTTCATCGCTACTCAGCTTTCCCGAAGTGAACGGCCGGTCTTGGTGAGGAAGACGTCGTCGAGGCTGGGGCGGTGCAGCTCCATCTGCTTCAGCTCGACGCCCGCGGTGTCCAGGACGCGCAGGATGTGCGGGATCGCGACGGCGCCCTCGTCGACATACAGCCGCAGCGAGTGGTCGTCGTTCTCCTCGATCTTGCGCACGTAGTCCTGGCTCTTGAGCAGGTCGGTGGCGACCTTCGCAGCGCCGTTGACGCCGACGGTGACCACGTCGCCGGCGACCTCGCGCTTGAGGTCGTCGACCGTGCCCTCGGTGACGATCTCACCGTGGTCCATGATCGCGATCCGGTCGCAGAGGGCGTCGGCCTCGTCGAGGTAGTGCGTGGTGATGAAGACCGTCATGCCCTCGTCGCGCAGGCGGCGCACCTCGACCCACATGTGGGCGCGGCTCTGCGGGTCGAGCCCGGTGGTCGGCTCGTCGAGGAACACCACCTTCGGCCCGTGGATGATGCCGAGCGCGATGTCGACCCGCCGGCGCTGGCCGCCGGAGTAGGTCTTCGTCTTGCGGTCCGCGTATTCGGTGAGCTGGAAGGCCTCCAGGGCCTTCGTCGCCCGCTGCTGCGCCTCGGCCTTGTGGATGCCGTAGAAGCGGGCCTGCAGCACCAGCTCCTCGCGGGCGGTGCTCTCGTCCCAGGTGCTGCCGCCCTGGGCGACGTAGCCGATCCGGCGGCGCACCTCGCCGGGGTCCTTCAGCAGGTCGGCGCCGGCGATGACCGCCTCGCCGCCGTCGGGCGTGATGAGTGTGGCCAGCATCCGCAGCGTCGTGGTCTTGCCGGCGCCGTTGGGGCCGAGGAAGCCGTAGATCTCCCCCTCCTTGACGGAGAGGTCGACCCCCCGCACCGCTTCGACGACCTTGGTCTCGCGGCCGGCCCTTGAGCGGTACGACTTCCGCAGACCCTTCGTCTCGATCATGACGGTCTCCCCTGTCGTCTCGTGTCTCGCAGGGGGAACCTAACGCGATATAGTGCTTGTGGTCAAGCTCGTTATATATCGCGTTTTAGTCTTCGTCGTCGACGGGCTCGCCGAACTGCTCCCGGATGCCCTTGCGCCACGCCTCGGCGCCGTATTCCGGGGAGTCCTCGGAGAAGTGCATCCCCTCGCCGGCCTCGACCCGGGCGGCGACGTCGTGGCACCAGCGGGCCTCGGCCTCGGCGCGCACCATGGTCAGCTCGAACTGCCAGCCCACGTGCGGCGGCTTCCCGGCGGCCCACTCCTCGCCGCTATCGCGATAGGTCGCCACCCAGCTCTCCAGGAGCCTCGCCCGGGCCCGCAGCGCACCGACCGCCTCGGCCCGCGGCAGCGACGGCAGGAACGCGAAGGCGGCCAGGAACGGGTCGACCGGCTCCGCGTACTCCCACCAGTACCGCCGCAGCATCGACTGGTATTCGACCTCGCCGGCCTTCGTCAGCTGGTATCGGGTGCGGGCCGGGCGGCCGTCCACCTGCTCGGTGTCGACCGCCTCGAGCAGGCCCTCCTCGGTCATCCGGCGCAGCGCGTGATAGATCGACCCCGGCTGCACGTTGGCCCAGCTCTCCACATTCCAGCTGGTCAACTCCTTGCGGATGTCGTAGCCGTGGACGGGCTGCAGATAGGAGATCAGCCCCATGATCATCAGACGCGTAGTAGACACGACACTATCGTAATGGGTTTTTTTGACTACGGCACTCAGTGACATTGTTGGCAACGGTGGCGGCACATCAGGTCGCCTAGACTGCGCTGGAGGGTTACCCGAGGGAGCGTTCAGCGTGCGCAAGGTTCTCATCGCCAATCGGGGCGAGATCGCCGTCCGCGTCATCCGCGCCTGCCGCGACGCCGGCCTGGCCAGTGTCGCGATCTACGCCGACTCGGACCGCGACGCGCTGCACACCCGACTCGCCGACGAGGCCTACGCGCTCGGCGGCGACACCGCCGCGGCGTCCTACCTGCGCATCGACAAGGTCGTCGAGGTCGCCGTCGCGGCCGGCGCCGACGCGGTGCACCCCGGCTACGGATTCCTGTCCGAGAACGCCGACTTCGCCCAGGCGGTCATGGACGCCGGCCTGACCTGGATCGGGCCCACCCCGCAGGCGATCCGCGACCTCGGCGACAAGGTGACCGCCCGGCACATCGCCCAGCGGGCCGGCGCGCCCCTCGTCCCCGGCACCGCGGAGCCCGCCCGGGACGCCGACGAGATCGTCGCGTTCGCGCGGGAGCACGGCCTGCCCGTCGCCATCAAGGCCGCCTTCGGCGGTGGCGGCCGCGGCCTGAAGGTCGCCCGCACCATCGAGGAGATCCCGGGCCTGTTCGAGTCCGCGACCCGCGAGGCCGTCGCCGCGTTCGGGCGGGGCGAGTGCTTCGTCGAGCGGTATCTCGACCGGCCCCGGCACGTCGAGGCCCAGGTCCTCGCCGACCAGCACGGCAACGTGATCGTCGTGGGCACCCGCGACTGCTCCCTGCAGCGGCGCCACCAGAAGCTGGTCGAGGAGGCGCCCGCGCCGTTCCTCACCGACGCCCAGCGCGCCCAGATCCACGAGTCGGCGAAGGCCATCTGCCGCGAGGCGGGCTACCACGGCGCCGGCACGGTGGAATACCTGGTCGGCAACGACGGCACCATCTCCTTCCTCGAGGTCAACACCCGCCTGCAGGTCGAGCACCCGGTCAGCGAGGAGACCGCCGGCATCGACCTGGTCCGCGAGCAGTTCCGCGTCGCCGACGGCGAGAAGCTCCGCTTCGACGCCGACCCCGCGCCGCGTGGGCACTCCATCGAGTTCCGCATCAACGGCGAGGACCCGGGCCGCGGCTTCCTGCCCGCCCCCGGCACCGTCACCGTGCTGCGGCTGCCGACCGGCCCCGGCGTCCGCGTCGACACCGGCATCGAGTCCGGCAGCGTCATCGGCGGCAACTTCGACTCGCTGCTGGCCAAGGTCATCATCACCGGCGAGACCCGCGAGCAGGCCATCGACCGGGCCCGCCGGGCCCTCGACGAGATGGTCGTCGACGGCATGGCCACCGCGCTGCCCTTCCACCGCGCCGTCCTGCGCGACGAGGCCTTCACCGCGGCACCGTTCCGGGTGCACACCCGCTGGATCGAGACCGAGTGGGTCAACACCGTCCCGCCGTTCACCGCGCCCGCCGGGGACCTGCCCGCCGCCGAGGAACGCTCGACGGTCGTCGTCGAGGTCGGCGGCAAGCGCCTGGAGGTCTCGCTGCCGGCCGGCTTCGGTGCCGGTGCCGCTCCCGCCAATGCCGGCGCCGCTGCCGGGCCGCGCCGCCGAACGGCGGCGAAGAAGCAGTCCGGGCCGGCCGGCGGCGACGCCCTCACCAGCCCCATGCAGGGCACCATCATCAAGATCGCGGTCGCGGAGGGGGACACCGTTGCCGAGGGCGACCTGATCGTCGTGCTGGAGGCGATGAAGATGGAGCAGCCGCTCAACGCACACAAGTCCGGCGTCGTCACCGACCTGTCGGCCACCGTCGGCGAGGTCGTCTCCGCCGGCGCGGTCATCGCGACCCTGAAGTAGACCTCTCCGCCGCGTGGGCGCCCGAGCTGACGTGCAGCGGGACGGCGACCACGGCCGTGCCGTAGGCGCACATCTCCGCCCAGGTGTTGGTGAAGTCGCGGTGGTGGAAGCGCATCCCGACCACGGCGTTCGCGCCGCGCTGCTCCGCCACGTGCACCATCTGCCCCACCGCCTTGGCCCTGGTCTGCACCAGGAACTGCGACATGTCCATTCCCGGCCCACCCTCGGTGGACCGCAGCCCCGCCGCGAACGGGTTCCGCGACGTCGGGCACACGCCCAGCACCTCGCCGAGCACGGTGGTGATCTCGTACCCCGGTAAGCCTTCAGTGGTTACAACCAGCACAAATGAATCGTATGCACATATGTACGGTTTAGGGTGCATCTACTGTGAACCACCCCATCGCTCCCCTAGCCTTGGCCCGGCGTGGCGGTGGGGTTGACGGTGATGCCGGCGGCGAAGCGGATCAGGTCGGGCTCCGGCAGGGGTACCCGCACCGCGGACTGCACCACCAACAGCCGCCCGTCGCCCAGGTCGACCTGCAGCGCGGTGAAGCCGTCCGCCGGGTCGGTCAGCGTGCCGGGGTGGCCGGCCACGTCGACGCGGCGGCCGTCGGACTGCTCGCCGGTGACGCCCAGCATCACGGTGATCTTGCCGACGAAGGACTGGTCGAAGGCGCCGTCCGGGGGGCAGAAGGTGACCGCGGCGGGGCTGACGTTGTCGACCGTGTAGCCGTCGGGGACGAGGGCGAACGTGAACGGCGCGGGCGCAGTGACCGGGACGGGCACGAGGATCTTGGCGAACCCGGCCAGGCGGTCCACCGGTACCCGGGGAAATGCCCGCACCTCGAACCACTGCTCGGCGCTCTCCTGCCACACGAGGGAGAGCTCCGGCTCGCCGGCGTCGCTCCATTCCACGGCGTGGCCGGGGTGGCCGCGCACCGACATGGGGGTGGCGCGGGTCGCGGCGGCGAACACCGCCGGGCGGGTCGGGCTCGCGGTCACGGTGGCGGTCACGCCGTCGGCGCCCGGCAGCGGCAGGGTGAGCGTCGGCAGCCCAGCGGCCAGCCGGATCTCGGCCGGGCCGGCCAGCGGTGCCGCGCCAGGGTCTTCGGGCAGGCTGAGCGGGAACGTGACCGTCGCGGGGCTGGACGGCTCGGTCAGCGTGGACGGCGCGGCGACCGTCATGGGCGCGACGGCCAGGCGCAGCGGCAGGGCCGCGCCCGCGCCGGCGAGCACCGTGACGACCGCGGCGAGCAGGACGCGGGTGCGGCGGGTGCGGCGGCGGCTCTCCGTGCGCACGGCGGTGAGCAGTGCCGCGCCGGCCGGGGCGTCGGTGGCGTGGTGCTGCAGCAGGTCGCGGACGCGGCGCTCGACGTCGCTCATGACTCGTCTCCACGGAAGCTCATGACAGGTCCACACGGAAGCTCATGACGGTGTCCCCACGGAAGCTCATGACAGGCCCACGGAAGCTCATGACAGGTCCCTACGGGAGCTCATGACGTGCCCCCACGGGACGGGACGGTGGCCGGCACGGGGGTCAGCACGGACCGGAGCCGGTGCAGTGCGTGGAACGCGTGGACGCGGACGGTCGCCTGGGCGCAGCCGAGCAGCCTGGCGATCTCGGCGTCGGGCAGGTCCTCGTAGTAGCGCAGGACGACGACGGCGCGCTGCGAGCGCGGCAGCGTGTGCAACGCGGTCCACATCTCATCGGCGTCGGCGACCCGGTCGGCGAGGTCGGCACCGGAGGGGCCGTCGGGTGGCTCCGCGATCGGCCGTTCGGTGCTCGCGCGCCGGCGCCGCCACGACAGGTACTGCCGCAGGATCACCTGACGGACATAGGGCTCGGGACCGTCCTCGCCGGTGATCGCGTGCCAGCGGCGGTGCGCCCGCACGAGCGCCTCCTGGGTCAGGTCCTCGGCGAGATGCCGGTCCCCGGTCAGCAGATACGCGAACCGCAGCAGCGACCCGCTGCGCACCGTCACGAAGTCGTCGAAGTCCTGCACACAGCACCCCCTCACCTCCTAGACGGGGCCGGGGTGCCCGGGCGTTTATGGCGAGTCCTCGGGAGTCGGATCGTTGTACTGCCCGGAACGGCCCGCATAGGGCCGGCCGTCGACGATCGGCCACGGGTTGGCGACGCAGCCGTGCAGGCCGAGGGTCTGCTGCTGCATGACGGGCGCCGGGCGCCCGGGCCCGGGGCACAGCTCGTGGCCGCGGCCGAGGCGGTGGCCGGTCTCGTGGTTGACCACATACTGCCGGTATGCGGTGAGGTCGGCGCCGTAGCCGGGGATGCCGCGCACCCAGCGTGCCACGTTGACCACGACGGTGTTGCCGTTCCTGCACGAGGTGTACCGGTCGTAGCCGTTGCCGCACAGGACGTCGCGGGTCGCGGGGGTGGCGAGGTAGATGGTGTAGTCGAACCGCTCCCCCTGGCCGGCCCGGCGCAGCCGCCAGTTGCCGGTGCCGGGCCAGCTGCGCGGGTCGGCGTAGATCAGCTCGACGGCGTCGCCGAACGTGGCGGCATCGACGCCGGTGATGCCGCGCTCGACGCCGACCCGGTAGCTCAGCAGCGTGCCCTTGGCCCCGACGACGGCCCCGGCGGCCTGGGCGAAGTCGAACGTGCCGCCGCCCTGCACCGGGTACCGGATGACCGGCACGTCGATCGTCGCCGGCCCGCGCGAGGGCGCCGGCGACGACGGGGCCGCCGAGGTGGGCGCCGGCGAGGCGGGAGCCGAGAACGAGGGTGTGGTGGAGCAGCCGGCCACGAGGACGAGCATCACGACGATCCGCAAGATCCGCACACCTGGACTGACGCGCCGGCACCGGCCGGCTGTTTATGGGGCCGAGCACACCTCCGACAGCGCGGCGACCGCCGACCCGATCGGCAGCACCCCCGACAGCGCGCCGGCATCGCGTGGGCGCAGCGACACCGCGCCGGCGGCGGCCTCCCGCTCCCCGACGACCGCGACGAACGGCACCTTCCGCGCCGCGGCCTGGCGGATCCGGGCGCCGAGGCTGCCCGCGGGCCACTCCTCGACCCGCAGGTCCGCGGCGCGGCAGGCGCGCAGGAAGTCGCCGCCCGCGCAGGCGTCGGAGACGGGCAGCACGGCCACCTGCAGCGGCGCGTACCAGGCCGGGAACGCCCCGTCGTGCACCTCGATCAGGTGCGCGAAGAGCCGTTCCATGCTGCCGGCCGCGCTGCGGTGCACCATGACCGGCCGGCGCCGCTCGCCGCCGGCGTCCACATAGGACAGGTCGAACCGCGCCGGCTGGAAGTAGTCGACCTGCACGGTGGCGAGGGTGCTCTCCCGGCCGGCGTGGTCGAGCAGCTGCACGTCGAGCTTCGGGCCGTAGAAGGCCGCCTCCCCGGGAGCCTCCACATAGGACACGCCGGCGTCGTCCAGGGCGTTGCGCAGCACCGAGGTCGCCTTGTCCCACATGGCGGGGTCGTCGACGTACTTGCCGCCCTCTCCGCGCAGCGACAGCCGGAACGACGACGGCTTGAAGCCGAGCGCGTCGTGCGCCACCCGCATGAGCCGCAGCGACTCGACGACCTCGTCGTGCACCTGCTCCTCGGTGCAGAAGACGTGCCCGTCGTTGAGGGATATCGCCCGGACCCGGGACAGTCCACCGAGGACACCGGAGCGTTCGGCGCGGTACTGCCCGCCGATCTCACCGATGCGCAGCGGCAGCTCACGGTAGGACCGGCCGCGCGCGTTGAACACGGCCGCGTGGTGCGGGCAGAGGCTCGGGCGCAGCACGAACGCGTCGTGCTCGCTCAGGGCCATCGGCGGGAACATGTCGTCGGCGAAGTGCGGCAGGTGCCCGGACCTGACGTACATCTCCTGTTTGGCCAGGGGTGGCGAGTAGACGTGCTGGTAGCCGCTGCGGCGTTCGAGGGCGTGAAGGTAGTCCTCGACGGCGCGGCGGGCGGCGGCGCCGGCGGGCAGCCACAGCGGCAGCCCGGCGCCGACGAGCGGGTCGGAGTGGAACAGTTCGAGGTCGCGGCCGAGTTTGCGGTGGTCCTGCATTTCGCTGGCTCCCTTTCGCGGTGATGGAAAGGGGCGCGCGCACGAAAAAGCTCCGGAGCGCACGCCCCGGAGCTTTGCTGGACAGCGAGTGTCAGCGCCGCCGGGGTGGACCCGGCGTCGTCGTGGACAGTGCGCTGCGACTCATGCCCCTGAGAATAGCGCGCCACGGCCGCGGTACGACGGGTATAAACGTTCGGTGCCTGAAGGTCACACCATCCACCGCCTCGCCGGGCGGCACCGTGCGCTCTTCGCGGGCCGCGCCGTCGCGGTCAGCAGCCCGCAGGGCCGGTTCGCCGACGGCGCCGCCCGCGTCAACGGGCGGGTGCTGCTGGGCACGTCCGCCCACGGCAAGCACCTGCTGCACCACTACGAGGGCGACGTGGCGCTGCACGTCCACCTCGGGCTGTACGGCAAGTTCACCGACGGCGACGCGGACCCGCCGCCGGCCGTCGGGGAGGTCCGGCTGCGGATGGCCAACGGCGCGCACTGGCTCGACCTGCGCGGCCCGACGGCGTGCGAGCTGCTCGACCCGCTGCAGGTCGAGGCGCTGCACGCCCGGCTCGGCCCGGATCCCCTGGCCGAGGAGGACGACGGCGGCGTCAAGGCGTTCGCCGCGGTCAAGAAGTCGGACCGGCCGCTCATGGCGCTGCTGATGGACCAGTCGATCGTGGCCGGCGCCGGCCTGATCTACGTGACGGAGGCCCTGTTCCGGGCCGGGCTGCGCCCCACGGTCCCCGGCCGGCGGCTGACCCGCCCCCGGTGGAACGGGATCTGGCAGGACCTGCGGATCCTGATGCGCGCCGGGGTGCAGGACGGCCGCATCGACACCGTCCACAGTGTCCACCTGCCCGAGGCGATGGGCCGCGCACCGCGGGTCGACCGGCACGGCGGCGAGGTGTACGTGTACCGCCGCGCGAACCTCCCGTGCCTCGTCTGCGGCACCACGGTGCGCACGGCGGAGCTCAACGCCCGCAACGCGTACTGGTGCCCGACCTGCCAGGCGACGCGCTGATGGTCGCCGCCCTGGAGATGCACCTCGACGAGCGTGCCACCCGCCGGATCCGCGTGCTGTGGGACCTGCTCGAAGAACTCGGCGTGCAGACGCTGCGCACCCCGCACGACGGCAAGCACCGGCCGCACGTGTCGCTGATCGGCGCCCGCGCCCTCGACCCGGACGCGGTCGCCGAGGCCCTCGCCCCGGTGCGGGTCGCCACGCCGCTGCGGCTCAACTTCCAGTTCGCCGGGGTGTTCGTCGGCCGGGTCGTGTTCCTCGGGCTGGCGCCGACCCCGGACCTGATGCGCCACCAGGCCGACGTGTGGCGGCACCTCACGGGCGCGGGCATCGAGAGCCTGCCCCTCTACGACCCCGGCGAGTGGGTGCCGCACTGCACCGTCTCGATGCGGGTGCCGCGCCCGATCCTCACCGACGCACTGCGCCGCTGCCTGGAGGTCCTGCCGATCGAGGCGACGGTCACCAAGGCTGCGGTCGTCGACTACGCCCGCGACATCTACCGCGAGCTGCCCTAATCCTCAGCATGGAGCATCAGCTGCCGGGCCGCCTCCGCGATCGAGCCGGAGATCGACGGGTAGATCGTGATCGTGTGGGCGAGCTGGTCGACGCTCAGGTGGTTCTCCACCGCCATCGCGATCGGCATGATCAGCTCGCTCGCCTTCGGCGCGACGACGACCCCGCCGACGACCAGCCCGGACGCCGGCCGGCAGAAGATCTTCACGAACCCGTCGTCGAGCCCGTCCATCTTCGCGCGGGCGTTGCCGGCGAGCGGCAGCATGACCGACCGCGCCGGGACCTTGCCGCTGTCGATGTCGGACTGGGTGATGCCGACGGAGGCGAGCTCGGGGTCGGTGAACACGTTCGCGGCGACGGTGCGCAGCTTCAGCGGCGCGACGGCCTCGCCGAGCGCGTGCCACATCGCGATCCGGCCCTGCATGGCGGCGACGCTGGCCAGGGGCAGCAGCCCGGTGCAGTCGCCCGCGGCGTAGATGCCGGGGACGTTGGTGCGCGACACCCGGTCGACGGTGACGTAGCCACCGGGGGCGACCTCGACGCCGTACTCGGTGAGCCCCAGCGTGGCCGTCTGCGGCACCGAACCGACCGCCATCAGCACGTGCGAACCCTCCACGGCGCGGCCGTCGGCGAGCTCGACCACGACACCGCCGTCGACCCGGCGGGCGGCGGCGGCGCGGGAGTTGTTGAGGATCGTCATGCCCCGCGCCCGGAACACCCGCTCGATCGCCATCGCGGCGTCGGGGTCCTCGTGCGGCATGACCCGGTCGCGGCTGGACACGAGGGTCACGTCGATGCCCATCGCCAGATACGCCGAGGCGAACTCGGCGCCGGTCACGCCGGACCCGACGACGATCAGGTGCTCGGGCAGCTGCGGCAGGTCATACACCTGGCGCCAGTCGAGGATCCGCTCGCCGTCGGGCGCCGCGGTCGGCAGCACCCTGGGCGTCGCGCCGGAGGCCAGCAACACCGTTGAGGCCGCGATCACATACGGAGCGTCACCACCGGCGGGTGTGATCTGCACCGCATGGGTGTGACCGAGCGTGTCCTCTCCGAGGCGGGCTGTGCCCGCGACGAACTCGACCCCAGCTTTGAGGAGCTTCGAGTGGATGTCGCTGGACTGCGCCGCGGCCAGCCGCTTCACCCGCCGGTGCACCGCCGGCCCGTCGACCCGCACGTCGTCGCCGGGCGGCCCCATGACCCCGAACTCCTCGGTGTCCAGGTGCGCGGTGACCACGCTCGAGCTGGCGATGAAGGTCTTGGACGGCACGCAGTCGTGCAGCACGCACGCGCCACCAGCGCCTTCGGCCTCGATCACGGTGACCTCGGCGCCGAGCTGCGCGGCGACCAGGGCCGCCTCATAGCCCGCCGGGCCCCCTCCGATGATCACGATCCGGCCCACGAACGCCACCCCTTCTCGCCCCTTGTCGCCTCATTGTCCCCCTACGGCGGGGGCCTCCGAGCAGCGACCCAGCCGAACGGCGGCGCCGCGCCGACGAGTGGATCCGAATCCGACACGCTCCGCAGTATTCTCTCCCGCACCCTGACGGGTTTATCGTCATCGCCGTGCGCCATTACGCCGCGTATGGCTCGAACCTGGACCCAGCCCGCATGCGGGCCTACTGTCCGTATTCGCCGATGATCGGCACCGGCTGGCTGGAAGGTTGGCGGCTGACGTTCGCCGGTGAGGATGTCCTCGGCTGGGAGGGCTCGGTCACCACGATCGTCGAGTCACCCGGCGACCGGGTCTTCGTCGCGCTCTACGACGTCCACCCCAACGACGAGAAGCAGCTCGACGAGGTCGAGGGCGCGCTCGCGGGCACGTACCAGAAGCTGCACCTGCGCGTGGCCACCCTCGACGGTGACGCGACCGCGTGGGTCTACGTCTTCAACGGGTACGAGGGCGGCCTGCCGACGGCCTGGTATCTCGCCGAGATCGCCAACGCCGCCGCGAAGGCCGGCGCCCCCGCCGACTACCTCGACGCGCTGCGCGCCCACCCCACGAAGACCGCGATGCCCTAGCCGCCGTCGGCCCCTCGCCGAGGCGCGGGGCGGCATGGGTGATTTGTGCCGGTTCAGCCCGCGCCGGTGACCGGCACGTCGAGCGGGCGCTCGTAGACGTCCGCCGCGAACGTCACCGACATACCGACCCCGGTGTACAGCCGGTAGGCACCCGTCGGGTTGGTCAGGTCGACCCCGAGCCCGGCGCTGGTCCGGCCCTTCGCCGCGTACGCCGCGAAGGCCGTGCGCAGCAGTGCCCCGCCGATGCCGGACTTGCGGTGCCCGCGCAGGACGGCCAGGTTCTTGATCCAGCCCTCGCCGTGCTCGACCGCCTGGTCGGCGGACTGCAGCACGCCGACGATCTCGCCGCCGGCGAGCGCCACGAACCACTCGTCCCAGCTGACCGACGGCAGCCCGTCGACCGCGGCCCGCCAGTCGTCATACCCGGTCGGCTGGAAGTCCGGGGTGTCGGCGAACGCGGACTCGAGCACCTCGTGGAAGCGGGGCAGCTCGTCGGGGTGGACCGGGCGGATGTCGAAGCCGGCCGGGGCGCGCTCGTCGCCGGTCAGCGGGCGGCCCATCCGGGCGTGCCGCTTGACGAAGGAGAAGCCGCGCCGGTCCAGCTCCGACACCAGCGCCGTCTCCGAGGCGAGCGTCCCGGCGCGCAGGACGGCCCGCTCGAAGCCGTTGCGGCGGGCGCGTTCACCCGCCCGGGCGATGGCGAGGTCCAGCAGCGGGCCGTAGGCCGGCTCGCCGCGGCCGGGCCAGCCGTAGACCTCGACGTTGTCGCGGACGCCGCGCTGCGGGTTGTCGACATACGCCCAGGCGACCGGCTCGCCGTCGGGACCCGCGGCGAGCCAGGAGTCCACGGCGGGGTCCTCGGCCGGCGCGGTGAGCGTGGCCACGATCTCGTCGACGGACCAGTCGGGCTCACCGAGGGCGGCGACGTCGCTGGCCCGGGTGATCGCGAGGATCGCCGGCACGTCGCGCAGCGTGCAGCCGCGCACGGTCCAGCCGTCGAGCCCTTCCAGCGGCCGGGTCATACCGGCGCCGCCTCGCGGACCGTGGTGACCGCCGCGTCGAGCAGGTTGACCAGTTCGATCCGCTCGGTGGGCGCCAGGGCCCGGAACGCCTCCCCGGCGATGCGGTCGGTGAGGGCCTCGGCCCAGCTGCGGCGGCGCACGAGCGGCTCGAACGGCGGGAACGGCGGCTGCCAGCCGAACGCCGTCGCGCCGGCCTCACCCTCGGGGCCGGCGATGATCGCCTCGAGAGGGGTCAGGCCGCTGGCGCGGATGGCGAGGAGGTGTGCGGCGCCGCGGTGCTCGCGCAGTAGGTGGGCCAGGACGGCGGCGCGGGCGCCCGGTGAGTCGTCGGGCAGCGGCATCGCCCGCCACGCCGCGAAGAGCGGCATGCCGGCCGTCTCGGCGCTGACCACGACCCGCTCGGCGAGCTCGACCAGCTTCGGCAGCGCGTAGAAGCTCTCCAGGTGCTCGCGGCCCCACCGGCAGCACTCGTCGAGGTTGTCGGCGGCGATCTGCTCGGGCGGGGCGACCTTGCGGGCGGCGTCCCAGCCGTCCTGCACCGCCTCGGGCGCGATGAACCCGAGTGCGGCGGCCACGGTGTCGGCGCGCACGTCGCCGAGGGCACCGCCGCGACCGGCGACGTAGAACGCCCAGCCGGTCAGCCCGATCTGCCGGGCGCGGCGCATGGTCTTGGGGTCGTCGCTGAACGCGCCGCCCAGCATCAGGACGGCCTGCTTCGCTGCCGCTGCCGCCTGCTCGGGAGTCACCCGGCTCATTCTGCCTGCTCGGGTGGATCACCGAGTAGGCACACGTTCGGGGGAGGGCATCCGGTCGGGTTCAGGACAGGTCCGCGAGGGCGTCCTGCGCGATTTTCACCCGCTTCTCAGCTGATTTGATCGCTTTCTCCGCGGCGGCAACGGCGCGCTCCGCCTCGGACTTCGCGGTCTCCGCATCGGTCAGCTGCTGCAGCGCGGTCATGAGTTCGCGGCGGGCCTGCTTGACCACCCGGGCGTGTTCCGCCTCGGCCTGGCGCCGCTCCTCCTCCCGCCGGCGGGCCTCGGCGCGCTGCTCCCGGTCGTCCTGCGTCGGCGTGGACCGTTTCGCGGTCACGGTGCTCAGCCGGGGCGCGTCCTCACCGCCCTGGAGCAGCCGCAGCTGCGGTCGCGGGGTTTCCCCGAAACCCGTGTACTCGAGCGATTTCGTCAGCGCCCCCTCCTGTACCGCCGCCGCCACCGTCGCATCGGCGAGCGCTGCCGCGAAGGTTCCCTCCACCTCCTGCAGCGGAAGGTTGGCCCGGTCGGGGCCGGCGAGGCGGGCGGCCTCCTTGGCCAGGGCGGCGACGGTGGAGCGGCGCCTGGTCGACAGCTCGCGCAGTTCGGCGCCGCGCAGCTCGCGTTGCGCGTCGCGCAGCTCCGCGGCCAGCTCGAGCAGCTCCGTCACCAGGTCGGGCCGCTCGTGCGCGAGGAGATTCACCAGCCACGCCGCGACCGTCGGCTTGCGCAGCTTGCCGATCGCGCCGGCGAGTCCCGTGTCGCGCGCCTTGCGGGCCTTGGCGACCTCTTCGGCGCGCACCGCGACGAACTCCTCGGGCGGCACCGCATACAACCTGGCCACCGCGGCGGCGAGCGCATCGTCCACCATCCGATCGTAGGATCAGCGGATGCGCGCGGACGTCTATTTCTCCCTCGATGTCGAGGCCGACGGCCCGATCCCCGGGCCGTATTCGATGGTGAGCCTCGGCCTGGCGGTCGCCGGACGCTCCGACGGGGTGTTCGTCGCGACGGACCCGACCGCCGACACGTTCTACCGGGAGCTGCGACCGATCAGCGACGACTTCGTCCCGGAGGCCCTGGCGGTGTCGGGGCTGGACCGGGCCGACCTGCTGCGCGACGGCGCCGACCCGGCCGTCGCCATGGGCGAGCTCAGCCAGTGGGTGACGCGCACCGCCGGCACCGGGCGGCCGGTGATCGTCGCCTATCCGGCGGTGTTCGACTGGATGTTCCTGTACTGGTACCTGCTGCGCTTCACCGGCCGCAGCGTCTTCGGCCACTCCGGCTGTCTGGACATCAAGACCCTCTACGCGGTCCGCGCGGGCGTCCCGATCGGCGCCGCCGTGAAGAGCCGGATGCCGGCGCACCTGCTGTCGAAGCGCAGGCACACCCATCACGCCCTGGACGACGCCGTCGAGCAGGCGGAGCTCTTCGCCAACTTGATGGTCTGGGAGCCCTAGACGGAGCCCTAGATGCTCTCGCCGGGCTCCAGGCGGGCGTACCGGGTGTCGGCCAGCCGGGTCATGTGCCCGGTGACCATCTGCTGACCGGCGTCCACCAGCAGGCTGTCGTGCAGCGCGAACGCGCGCTCCGGCGCGACCTCCCGGGTGAAGTCGATCGCCTCGGCGAGCTTTAGCCACGGCGCGGACACCGGCACGAACAGCGTGGCGATCTGCTCGTCCGGCACGTGGAACGCGTCGCCGGGGTGATACAGCGGGCCGTCCGGGGTGTCGATCACGAAGCCGATGTTGACGACCCGCGGGATGTCCGGGTGGATGACCGCGTGCCTGCCGCCGTGGGCGCGGACCGTCATCCCGGCGGCGACGAAGACGTCGCCCGGCGCGACCGCGTAGACGTCGGCGTCGAGGTCGGCGAGCTGCGCCTCGACGTCGGCATGGGTGTGCACGGTGAGCTCGGGGCGCTTCAGCGCCCGCAGCGCCTCGATGTCGACGTGGTCGAAGTGCTCGTGCGTGATGAGCACGGCGTCGGCGCCGTCGAGGGCCTCCGCCTCGCTGAAGACGCCCGGGTCGATCACCAGCACCCCGCCGTCGTGCTCGATGCGCAGACAGGCGTGCGTGAACTTGGTGATGCGCATGGGCTCCGTCTCCTCTGCTTCGCCGTGCTCTGGCCGTGGCTTTGCTGTGTCGCAACCGTGACGCGAAGGGCGGGAACCGGGATGCCGTCCGGCCACGTCCCAGGGTGCAGTTCGATCGCTCCGATCGACCCTACCCAGGAGGCGTCATGTCAGTCAGGCGCACCAGAGTGTTCCTCACGGCGGTGGGTGCCGCGCTGCTCGTCGCAGTGGGCGGCTGCGCGGCCGACAGCAAGGACTCCTCCGTGCCCAGCTCGGCCGACCGCGGCGCGGCCGCGCCCGGGGTGGCGCAGGAGGGTGGCGGCGGCCCCGGCGCCGGTCCCGCCAAGGAGCCGGTCCAGGACCCCAACCAGAACCCGAACAAGGTCCCCGACAACCTCGACGTCGAGAACCGCTCGATCATCTACTCCGGCACGATGACCGTCCGCGTGGACGACGTCGACGCCGCGGCGGCGAAGGCGATCTCGTTCGCCACCGCGGCGGGCGGCTTCGTCGGCGGCGACAACCGCCGGCGCGACGACCGCCGCTCCACCGGCACCCTGGTGCTGCGGATCCCGGCGGCGAAGTTCACGCCGACGCTGGAGCTGCTCAAGGACCTCGGCGACGAGGAGGACCGCACCATCACCGCGCAGGACGTGACCGACCAGGTCGTGGACGTGCAGGCGCGGCTGGACAACGCCGAGGCGAGCGTCGACCGCATCCGCGCGCTCCTGGCGAGGGCGACCACGATCGGCGAGATCACCTCGCTGGAGTCGGAGCTGTCGCGCCGCCTGTCCGACCTGGAGTCCCTGCAGGCCCGCAAGCGCAAGCTCGACGGCCTGACCGCGCTGTCCACGATCACGCTGCAGCTGCTCGGCCCGGAGGCTGCCGTCACCAAGGACAAGGACGAGATCGGCATCGTGGCCGGTTTCAAGTCGGGCCTGAACGCGTTCCTGGCCTCGCTGCAGGTGGCACTGACGGTGCTGGGCTGGTTGGTCCCGTGGCTGTTGCTGCTGGGTGTTCCGGCGTACGTCCTGGTCTGGCTCGTCCGCCGCTTCCGGCCGAGGCGTCCCGCGCTGGCCGCCGCGGGTGGTGCGGGCGCTCAGCCGGTCGGTTCGCTGCCGGGCTGGAACCCGCCGCCGGCCGCGTTCCCGGCCGCCCAGCGCCCGGGGGCCGGCCCGCGCCCCGGCCCGCCCGTCCCGCCGGCTCGCGGCCCGGTCTCCGGACCGCCCGCCCCCGTCGCCGCGCCGCCTTCGACCGGACCCGTCTCCGCGCCGCCCGCGGCGGGACCCGTCGCCGCACCGCCTTCGGCCGGGCCGGTCTCCGCGCCGCCCGCTGCCGGTGGCCGGGTCACCGCACCGCCCGCCGCCGGTCCCGCGGCGGCGTCCGGAACCGGCCCCGTCGCCGCGCCGCCTGCCGGCGGTCCGGCTGACGGTGGCGGTGCCGGTCCGGTCTCCGCGCCGCCTGCCGGCGGCCGGGGGCCGGGCCAGCCACCGACCCAGCCACCGACCCAGGCATCGTCTCAGGCACCGAGCCAGGCACCGTCTCAGGCACCGTCTCAGGTGCCGGCGAAGCGCGACGAGGACGACGAAAAGGACCAGTGACCGCCGGACGGGTCACGCACCACCGATTGAGCAGCGTCCGGTCAGGGGGTCGAGTGCGCCGACGGGTTCTCCACCGTCGGCGGCTCGGCCGAGGTGCCCGACAGGACCGTCACGAGTCCGGCCACCGCCGCGCCGTACGCGGGCCGCAGCTGATAGCCGGAGTGTCCGTCAACCTTGGGGAACACCGTGTCACCGGGTGCGATGCCGAAGCCCGGCGGATCCACCAGCCGCACATCCCGTGCGGTCGGTGACTGCACGGGGCCGCCGATCGGATCGGTGTCCCGCCAGAGGTTGACCCAACGGGGGCTGTGCTGACCCGCGTCGAGGACGCCATCCTCGGGGTGGGCCAGCACCGCGCCGATGCGTTCCAGCACCGCGTCGTTGACGTAGGCGGGGAAGAACCTCGCGTACAGGCGGCGCAGCGGCGAGCCGTAGGTCAGCAGCGTGGTGCGGGCCTGCGCCTCCGGTGGCAGCTGCAGGACGGTCGCGGCGGCCAGGACGGTGCCCTGGCTGTGCCCGGACAGGATCACCCCGCCCTGCTCGGCGGCCAGCCACCCGGCGCGCCGGGCCAGCTCCGGCACCACCCGCTCGGCGTAGCAGGGCGGCGCGAGGGGATGCGCGGCCCGCGGCCAGAACGTGCCGAGGTCCCACAGCACGCCGACGATGCGGCGGAAGCGTTGGTACCGGTACGCCAGCACCCCGATGAACACGAGCGCGAGCACCGACAGGCCGATGAGATAGGTGCCGAGGTTGACGACCGTCGACACCGCCTCGGCCGTCGCCGAACCGGACGACGCCAGCCGGATCGGCCGCCGGCCCAGCAGCGCGAACCCGGTCGCGACGACCGCCGCCGCGGCGGCCGGCACGAACACCCAGACGAGCATGCGGCCGACGTGGTCGGTGACGAGGGCATCGGCGACGGCGGTGTCGATGTGCCCGGCCCGCCGCGGGTCACGCTGCCGGCCGCCACGGAAGTCGGCGTCGGTGACGACCCGGGCGTACCGGCGCAGGCGGCGCACCAGCGGCAGCCCCATGGTCAGCCCGACCAGCACCGCGAGCACCAGCAGCAGGACGAAGCCGGCGGCGGCCCACTCGTAGGCGGGCGGCGGCTCGATCACCTGGCGACGACCGGCGTAGTCAGCGGTGGACGGCAGCCCCCGCCGGTCGAGGAAGTCGGCGACCCGGTACGCCATCCCGGCGGCAAACGCGACGGCGACGCCGAGGCCGGTGCTGGCGATCAGCGGGCCCGCGAGCCCCTGCAGGAACGTGCGCTTCGGGCGGGTCGCCAGGACCACGCCGCCGAGCACCAGCATCAGCAGGACCTGCACGCCGAAGAGCACGGTGATGGTCCCGCTGAAGACCGGCAGCCGGTCCTTGGCCGTCCACGGGTCGCGCTTGAGGCAGGCGTACGCGAGCACGAAGCCGGTCAGCACGACGGTGGCGTGACTGAGCACGCGGGTGAACGGCTTCGCCCAGGCGGCCGGGCTGTCGCGGTGCACGACGGCGGTCAGGGTCACCGCGAGGAACCCCAGCAGCAGGATGACGGCGGTGACGCCGGCGAGGGCGTAACCGAGCGGGTGCCGGTCGTGCGGGACGAGCACGCCGAGGAGCACCGCGTCGAGGGTGCCGAACGCGACCGCGATGTGCACCGACCGGAGCCGGCCGACGAGGGGCCGGCCGTTCCAGAAGCACGGGTGCGCGAGCCCGTCGCCGTCGCCGTCGGTGGTGATCGGGTACGCCTCGTACCGCGCCCACGTCCGCCGGCCCAGGAACCACAGGAACGCGATCGCGAAGACGGGGATCAGTGCGGTGACGGCGAGCCGCCGGCTGGTCGTGGCGAACGTGCCGTCCGCGAGCACGGACAGGTATCCGCGGTCCTGCAGGCAGCGGGGCAGCGCCGCGCACTGCCAGCCGACCAGGTCCATCGAGATCTCGACGAACGACAGGACGAATGACGCGGTCATGGTCAGCGCGAAGACGCGGGTCAGGGCCCGGATCGCGGCCCGGGGCCCGGGGCGGACGTCCGGGCGGAGCCAGATGGCGACGTTGGCGAACATGAAGGGCAGCAGGAGCAGCCAGAGCGCGCGGGCGGCGGCGCCGGCGGTGAGGTTGCCCCAGCGGTAGGCCTCCAGGGTGACGCCGCCGGGGCCGGTGACCGCGCCGTACTCCGCGCGGGGCCGGAAGAACCCGGCGTCGGTGTCGCCCGCGACCCGCCGCAGCAGCGGCCGGTCGAGGACGTCCTCCGCCGGGGTGCCCGTGACGCCGTGCACACGCAACTCAGTGACCACGGCCCATGGCTACCAGACCAGTGACGCTTTTAGATAGCCCCCGTGCCGGCTGAGAACGCGGGCCGGCTCAGAACGCCCCGGCGCTCAGGGCGGCGAGCGCGGTGTGCACCATGACGCGGACGCCGTAGCCGATCGAGCGCTCGTCGACGTCGAAGGACGACTGGTGGATGTCGAACTTCTGGTCCGAGCCGGGCACGCCGACGCCGAGCCGGATCATCGAGCCGGGCACGTTCTCGAGGTAGAACGCGAAGTCCTCGCCGCCCATGCTGATCTCCGCCTCGACGACCCGGTCCGGGCCGAGGGCGGCACCGGCGGCGCCGGCGATGATCGCGGTGGCGAGCCGGTCGTTGACCACCGGCGGCACGCCGCGGGTGTACTTGACCTCGACGTCGGCGCCGGTGGGCGCGATGACGTCGTGGACGAGCTTGGTGACCAGCTCCGGCACGTCGCGCCAGGCGTCGCGGCTCAGCACGCGGATGGTGCCGCGGGCGATGCCCTCGATCGGGATCGCGTTGGCCGCCTCGCCGGCCCGCACGGCGCCCCACACCATGGAGACCCCGGCGCGGGCGTCGAGCTTGCGGTCCAGCAGCGACGGCACGTCGACGAGGATCCGGCCGAGCGCGTGGACGAGGTCGGCGGTCAGGTGCGGCCGGGCGGTGTGCCCGCCGCGGCCGGTCAGCCGGACCTCGATCTTGTCGGCGGCGGCCGTGAACGGCCCGGAGCGGACCCCGACGAGGCCGACCGGCAGTTGCGGCGCGCAGTGCAGCGCGAAGATCGCGGCGACGTCCTTGAGGCCGCCGGCGGCGATGACCTCGGGCGCGCCCGACGGCATCGTCTCCTCGGCCGGCTGGAACAGCAGCCGCACCCGGCCCGGCAACTCGTCGCGCTCGGCCAGCTGGGCCAGGGCGAGACCGACGCCGAGCAGGATCGTGGTGTGGACGTCGTGGCCGCAGGCGTGGCAGACGTTGTCGACGGTGGAGCGGTAGGGCACGTCCTTGGTGTCCGGCAGCGGCAGCGCGTCCAGGTCGGCGCGCAGCGCGATGACCCGGTCGCCGTAGCCGATGTCGCACATGACGCCGTTGCCCTTGGGCAGCATGCGGGGCGACAGACCGGCGCGGGTCAGCTCGCGGGCGACCAGGGCCGCCGTCTCGAACTCCTGGCCGGAGAGCTCCGGATGCGCGTGAATGTGACGTCGGACGGCTACGAGCTCGGCACCCCGGGAGGTGAGCCAGCGGTCGAGTTGACCGGGCAGCGGATCGGCCCCGGGTGGAGTCTCGGGCCAGGACGACGTCAACTTGCTGACCCGTGCCGCCGCAGCGGCAGGATCGGGCAGCGTCAGCGCTCTCGTCACGGTGAGTTCTCTATTTCGGTCTAAAGGAGCGGCCCGCCCCATGCGTGCCATGGACAGACTAACTGGGTCAAGGTGACGGAGCGCAACATCATTCTCGTGATGTTCGGATAGCTGAGCGTCACTTGATTGGTACTGGAGGCGTAAAGCTGCTGGCCTCGTCGGAAGTGAGCGGTCCGCTTCAGACAAGTAACCCTCACCTCCTACAACGGGTGACAGGCGCCACGGTCACGTGGTGTCGCGAGTAATTTTTGCCTCGGTGCTGCCGCCATGATTGCCAATGATCGACGCACAGTGACGGAAGACGTCGCAGAGTGGCATGAACCTGGGGGTCGGCACCGCACCATGCGTGCGTCCGGCCCCCCGATCGGCAGGCGCACCTGGAAATCCAGGGAAAGTAGTCCCCCGATGTTCCGGATGCGTTTCAGTACCCCTGCGTAGACGCTCCGCCGTACCGTTCGGGTTCCCCGAATGAGCGGATTCAATCCAACCGTTCCAGCAGCGCGACAAGATCAGCACGCACGGTTGCCTGTGGGTCACGGTACGGTGAAGGACAGGACCCCACCTTTCTTAACCGGCGGCCAGCACGCAAGATAGTGGGGACCGCGGTCGTACAGCGAGAAAGTCATCTCCCCTCCATGACGACGGTTTACAGCCTGTGACTCAGCTCCCGACGTGGCACGGCGAGCCCCTGCCACCCACCGGCGCTCTGGCCTCCGCCGGAGCCGGGCGTGATTCTGCGCGCGGCCCCGACCAGCGGGAACCCCGCGAGCCTGGCTCCACGAGCATGCCCGTGCCCGGCCAGCGTGCCGCGCCTGGCGTGGTGATCGGCGGGCGCTATGCGCTGCGCACCGCCATCGGCCACGGCGGCATGGGCACGGTCTGGCGCGCCAGCGACACCGTGCTGCGCCGCGACGTGGCGGTCAAGGAAGTGATACTGCCGCCGAACATGGCCCCCAGCGACCGCGACTCGATGTATCAGCGGACGCTGCGCGAGGCCCGGGCCGCGGCGGCGCTGTCCCACCCCGCCGTCGTCCAGGTCTATGACGTGGTCACCGAGGCCGGCCGCCCATGGATCGTCATGGAGCTGCTCCAGGCCCGCAGCCTCGCCGAGATGATCGTGGAGGACGGCCCGCTCGCCGCCCGTGCGGTCGCCAAGATCGGCATCGCCCTGCTCGGCGCGCTCGAGGTCGCCCACGCCGCCGGCGTCCTGCACCGCGACGTCAAACCGGCCAACGTTCTCATCGCCGGCGACGGCCGCTGTGTGCTCACCGATTTCGGCGTGGCGCGCATGCCCACCGACAGCGAGCTGACCACGCCCGGCATGGTGCTCGGCTCGCCGCACTTCATCTCCCCCGAGCGGGCCATCGGCGCGAAGTTCGGGCCGCCCAGCGACCTGTTCTCCCTCGGCGTCACGCTCTACACGGCGGTCGAGGGCCGCCCGCCGTTCGACCGGCGCGACCCGTTCGAGACGATGCGCGCCGTCGTCGAGGAGCCGCCGGCCCAGGCGGTCCGCGCCGGCCCGCTCGCCGGTGTGCTCTATGGCCTGCTGGAGAAGGACCCGGCCCGCCGCTGGAATGTCGAGACCGCCCGCGCGGTCCTGCGTGACCTGCTCGCCGGCCCCCTCGCCAGCAACGCCCCGGCGCACATGACGGACCCCTATGCGGTGGTCCGCCCGACCCACCAGCCGACGGTCGCGACCCCGCAGCACTCCCCTACCGGCCAGATCGGCGGCCGGGCGATGATCGCCCCCGGCGAGACGGTCAGCGGCGCCCTGCGGCGCATGCACTCCGGCGGCCCGTCCCACCAGGCGCAGGAGCCCGAGCTCGAGCGCACCGACGCCAGCCGCTACGCGGCCTACCAGGACGGTCCGCTCGGCACCACCGACTGGACCCAGGCCCCCGCCGAGCCGCCGAAGCAGCCCGGCGCCGACCTGAAGCGCATGGTCACCCAGTCGCCACGCTGGGCGAAGATCGCCGTCGCCGCGGGCGTCGTGGTCGTCCTCGTCATCGCGCTGTCCATGTCCGGCCTGTTCTCCGGCGGCGGCTCCGACGCGCAGAGCGGCAAGCCGCCGACGACCGCGTCGAGCGCCCCGGCCCGGCCCCTGCTGGACGTGGAGTCCTTCAGCCACCCCGGCGGCATCGCGGTCAATATCCCGAAGGGCTGGACGAAGAAGCAGCTCGGCAACGCGACCGCGCCCTACTTCGACATCACCGACCCGGCCGACCCCAACCGCCGCATCCGCATCAACATCGAGAAGGCGTCGAACACTCCTCGCGCCTTCCTCGAGGGCGCGGAGAACCGGCTGAAGTCGACCGCGTCCAGCTGCACCCAGCCCTACGCGCACGTCGACATGACCGACAACAAGCTCGACGGCCACGATGCCGCGGTCCTCGAATACACCTGCGGTGCCGGCGACCAGCAACGCCACGCACTCTGGAACGCGGTCGTCGTCAACGGCAAGAGCTACCACTTCTTCGTGACCGTGCCCGAGGCCAAGTTCGCCGAGAGCAAGGTCATCTTCGAGGAGATGGTCCGCTCGTTCAAGCTCGTCACCCCGTCGACAGGCGCCTCCACCGGCCAGTGACCGTGCCGGCGGGGCATCGTCCCGTCCGCGGGCAAGGGCTGCAGGCAAGGGCCGCGGGAAAAGCGGGGGCGGCTCGGGTGGCGGCGGGGCGTGCTAAGAACGACGGATGAGTGATCTGCGCGCCGAAGCGGAGGCCTGGCTGGCCGACGATCCCGACCCTGCCGGCCGGGACGAGTTGCGGGCCGTGCTCGACGATCACCAGGAGCTGCAGGACCGGTTCGCCGGGCCGTTGACGTTCGGGACCGCCGGGTTGCGGGGTCCGCTGCGGGCCGGCCCGAACGGCATGAACCTCGCCGTCGTGCGGGGCGCGGCGGCGGGGCTGGTCCGGTGGCTCGAGGACAGCGCGGTCGACGGGCCGCTCGTCGTCGGGTATGACGCCCGCCACGGCTCGAAAGCGTTCGCCGAAGAGACGGCCAGGGTGGCGCAGGGCGCCGGGCGGCGGGCGCTGCTGCTGCCCAGGCCGCTGCCGACGCCGGTCCTCGCGTTCGCGGTGCGGCACCTCAACGCGGCCGCCGGGGTCATGGTGACCGCGAGCCACAACCCGCCGCAGGACAACGGCTACAAGGTGTATCTGGGCGACGGCTCGCAGATCGTGCCGCCCGCGGACCGGGAGATCGAGCGGGCGATCCGGGCGGTCGGCCCGCTGCTGGACGTTCCGCTGGGTGACGCCGGCGAGACGCTGGGCGAGGACGTGATCGACGCGTACGTCGACGGGGCGCTGCGCACCGTCGAGCCGGAGGTGCCCAGGGACCTCGTCGTCGCGTACACCCCGATGCACGGAGTCGGAAAAGACGTATTTCTCCGGACAATCACCGAAGCGGGCTACCCCGCGCCGGCGGTCGTCGCGGAGCAGGCAGAGCCCGATCCCGACTTTCCGACCGTAAGCTTCCCCAACCCGGAGGAGCCGGGCGCGACCGACCTGCTGCTCGCCCTTGCGACGGAGACGGGCGCGGACATCGCGATCGCCAACGACCCCGACGCCGACCGGTGCGCGGTCGCCTACAAGAGCGACAAGGCCGGCGCGGGATGGCGGCTGCTCCGGGGTGACGAGGTGGGGGTCCTGCTCGCCGACCACCTGATGCGCCGCGGCGTCAAGGGCCGCTACGCGACCACGATCGTGTCCTCGAGCCTGCTGTCGAGGATGTGCGAGGCGCACGGCGTGCCCTACGGCGAGACGCTCACCGGCTTCAAGTGGATCGTGCGGGCCGGCGACGACCTGGTCTTCGGCTACGAGGAGGCGCTGGGGTACTGCGTCGCGCCCACCCATGTCCGGGACAAGGACGGCATCACCGCGGCGCTGCTGGTGTGCGAGCTGGCCGCGGGGCTGAAGTCGGAGTTCAAGGACCTCGGCGACCGCCTCGACGAGCTGGCGCTGCGGCACGGGGTGCACGCGACGGACCAGCTGAGCGTCCGCGTCGACGACCTCGCCGACATCGCGACCGCGATGGCCACGATCCGGCGGCGGCCGCCGGTGGAGCTGCTCGACGAGCCGGTCCACGCGGTCGAGGACCTGCTGCCGGACGCCGACGTGCTGATCGTGCGGGCCGGCCCGACCCGGGTCGTGGTGCGCCCGTCGGGGACGGAGCCGAAGCTGAAGGCATACCTGGAGGTGGTCGAGCCGGTCGTCGACGGTGACGTGGCCGCCGCCCGGGAGAAGGCCCGGGCGTCACTGGCGGCCCTGCGCACGGAGACCGCGCAGGCGCTGGGGCTCTAGATCTAGAGCGTCACCGCGAAGACCGTCGACGCGGCCAGCTTCTGGAACTCCGCGAGCGCGGCCCGGGAGCTGTCCGGCCGCGTGTCGCCTTTGGGGGCGTTCGGCGAGTCGAAGTACACCAGCGCCTTGATCGCGGGGAAGCGCCCGAGCTGCTGACGGACCGTCGAATAGATCCAGGCCTTCTGGGCGGGGTCGGCGGCATGCTCGTACACCCCCCACTCCGCGATCATGAGCGGCTTGTTGCCGTGCGTGCGGGTGACCCAGGTGTAGAACCCGGGCCACTTCGCGGGGTCCGAGGTGCGGTCGACCAGGTAGGCGAAGTCGCCGTGGCCGTAGCCGCCGGGCTTGGCGAACAGATAGGGGTCCATGCCGATCCAGTCGACGACGTCGTCACCGGGGTACAGGTCGCCGAACCACGGCTGCACGCACCACGGCTCGTAGGCCATGTAGACCATGACGAAGACGACGTTGGTGACGCCGGCGGCGCGCAGGCGCAGGACGGTGTGCCGGTACATCGCGGCGTAGTCGCGGGCGGTCATGCCGCCGCCGGCCCGCACGTCGTTCTCCGGCTCGTGGTGCAGCGCGACGAACAGCTTGCCCGGAAACGCCTTCAGCCGGGCGGCGGCGCGGTCGATGCGGGCGTCCTGCCCGCCGGCGGCGACGTCGGCCCAGGTCGTGTCCCAGGCAACCTTCCAGTTGGCGAACAGGATCCGCTTGCGGGACTGCCGCACGGTGGCGATCTCGTCGGCGGTCGGCCAGACCTCGTCGCCGCGGTGGTATGCGTGCAGGATGTCGGCGGGCCGGCCGGTGGTGCGCTCGAAGTTGCCCAGCGCCTTGGACGACGGCAGATCGGTGAACGCGCCCGGCGCGACCCCCCACAGCAGGCCGCAGCTCGGCACCAGCTTGGCGCTCAGCCCGCAGCCGCGGGTGCCCTCCTGCGTCTTCTCCTTCGGCGAAGGGGCCGCGGACTTCGCCGGTGCCGGGGTTGCGCCGGCGGTCCCGAGGCCGCTGTCGTCTGGTCGCTGCGCCGCCGGTACGGCGACAGCCCGCGGCTCGGGTCTGCCGACGGCCGTCGCCGCGAGGGCGCCCGAGCCGACGAGGACCCCGACGGCGAGCGCCACGGCGAGGACTGGATGGGTGCGCAGGAACGAGCGTCGGTGCTTCATCGCCGGTCACCGTAGGCCGCTACTCAGCCCGCCAGGCAATGGCTGAGCAGCGGAAGTCCCCCGTTCCGGCGACCAAACTTAATCCGCCCCTCAGAAACGGGGCATGCCGCCGAACTGCCGGTCGCCGGCGTCGCCGAGGCCCGGGACGATGTACATGCGCTCGTTGAGCTTCTCGTCGATCGCGGCCGTGACCAGGCGGATCGGCAGGCCCGAGTCGGCGAGCCGCTCGATGCCGGCCGGCGCGGCGAGGACGCACAGCACGGTGATGTCGGTCGCGCCGCGGTCGACCAGCAGCCGCACGCAGTGCAGCAGCGAGCCGCCGGTGGCCAGCATCGGGTCGAGGACCAGCACCGGGATGCCCTTGAGGTCACCGGGCAGCGACTCCATGTAGGCGCGCGGCTCGTAGGTCTCCTCGTCGCGGGCCAGCCCGACGAACCCCATCGAGGACTCCGGCAGCAGCGCCAGGGCCGAGTCGGCCATGCCGAGGCCGGCGCGCAGGACCGGCACCAGCAGCGGCGGGTTGGCCAGGCGGGTGCCCTCGGCCACGGCGACGGGCGTCTTGACCGGGAACTGCTCGGTGGCCAGCGAGCGGGCCGCCTCATACACCAGCATCGTGGTGAGCTCGTGCAACGCGGCACGGAACTGGCCGTTGTCGGTGCGTTCGTCACGCATCGCGGTCAGTCGCGACTTGGCCAGAGGGTGATCCACCACGAGTACGTCCACGAGGCATAAGCCTAGACTCGGGGGCATGACCCTCACCGCCGAGGTCGCGCGCTCACAAGGCGCCCTGCGGACCTTCCTGCACGGTTTGCCCGGTGTCGACCAGGTCGGCGCGGAGCAGCGCGCCGCCATGCTGGGCACCCGGTCGATCAAGACGACGGCGAAGGCCCAGGCCCTCGACCTGGCGATCCGCATGGTCGACCTGACCACGCTCGAAGGCTCCGACACCCCCGGCAAGGTCCGGGCGCTGTGCGCGAAGGCGATCCGGCCGGACCCCGCCGACCCGACCTGCCCGAGCGCCGCCGCGATCTGCGTGTATCCGGCGATGATCGCCGTGGCGGCCGAGGCATTGCGCGGCAGTGGGGTACACCTGGCGAGCGTGGCGACCGCATTCCCTTCGGGGCAGGCACCCCTGGACGTGAAGCTCGCCGACACCCGAGCGGCGGTCGCCGACGGCGCCGACGAGATCGACATGGTGATCAAGCGCGGCGCGTTCCTGGCCGGGCGGTATGCCGAGGTCCACGACGAGATCGTGGCGATCAAGGAGGCGTGCGGCGACGCCCACCTCAAGGTCATCCTGGAGACCGGCGAGCTGGCCACCCTCGACAACGTGCGCCGCGCCTCCTGGCTGGCGATGCTGGCCGGCGCCGACTTCATCAAGACCTCGACCGGCAAGATCCAGCCGGCCGCGACGCTGCCGGTGACGCTGGTCATGCTCGAGGCGGTGCGCGACTTCCGGGCCGCGACCGGCCGGATCATCGGCGTGAAGCCCGCCGGCGGCATCCGCACCGCGAAGGACGCGATCAAGTATCTCGTCATGGTCAACGAGACCGCCGGCCCCGACTGGCTGGAGCCGGACCGGTTCCGCTTCGGCGCCTCCACGCTGCTCAATGACCTGCTCATGCAGCGGACCAAGCTCGCCACCGGCCACTACGCGGGCCCCGACTACTTCACCTTGGACTAGGGCGATGGACTTTCAGTACGCACCCGCGCCGGAGTCACGCTCGGTCGTCGACATCCGGTCCTCCTACGGCCTGTTCATCAACGGCGAGTTCGTCGACGGGCGGGGTGAGTCGTTCAAGTCGGTCAACCCGGCCACCGAGGAGGCCCTCGCCGACATCGCGTCCGCCTCCTCGGAGGACGTCGACGCGGCGGTGCGGGCGGCGCGCCACGCCTTCGACACGGTCTGGGGCCCGATGCCAGGGCGGGAGCGGGCCAAGTACCTGTTCCGCATCGCCCGGATCATCCAGGAACGGGCCCGCGAACTGGCGGTGCTCGAATCCCTCGACAACGGCAAGCCGATCCGGGAGTCCCGCGACGTCGACGTGCCGCTCGTCGCCGCCCACTTCTTCTACTACGCGGGCTGGGCCGACAAGCTGGCGTACGCCGGATTCGGGCCGGATCCCAAGCCCATCGGCGTGGCCGGACAGGTCATCCCGTGGAACTTTCCGTTGTTGATGTTGGCGTGGAAGATCGCGCCGGCCCTGGCCGCGGGCAACACGGTGGTGCTGAAGCCGGCCGAGACGACGCCGCTGACGGCGCTGCTGTTCGCCGAGATCTGCCAGCAGGCCGAGCTGCCGCCGGGCGTGGTCAACATCGTCACCGGCGCCGGGGACACCGGCCGGCTGCTGGTCGAGCACGACGGGATCGACAAGGTCGCGTTCACCGGCTCGACCGAGGTCGGGCGGGCCATCGCGCGCTCGGTGGCCGGCACCCGCAAGCGGCTCACCCTGGAGCTGGGCGGCAAGGCCGCCAACATCGTCTTCGACGACGCCGCCATCGACCAGGCGGTCGAGGGCGTCGTCAACGGCATCTTCTTCAACCAGGGGCACGTCTGCTGCGCCGGGTCCCGGCTGCTGCTGCAGGAGTCCGTGGCCTCAGAATTCCTCGACGCACTGAAGCGGCGGATGGCGCAGCTGCGGGTCGGCGATCCCCTCGACAAGAACACCGACGTGGGTGCGATCAACTCCGCCGCGCAGCTGGCCCGCATCCGGCAGTTGTCGCAGATCGGCGAGGACGAGGGCGCCGCCCGGTGGTCCGCGCCGTGCGAGCTGCCCTCGCGGGGTTACTGGTTCGCCCCGACGATCTTCACCGGGGTCACCCAGGCGCACCGCATCGCCCGCGAGGAGATCTTCGGCCCGGTGCTGTCGGTGCTGACGTTCCGCACCCCCGACGAGGCCGTCGAGAAGGCCAACAACACGCCGTACGGGCTGTCCGCCGGGGTCTGGACCGAGAAGGGCTCCCGCATCCTGCACATCGCGGACAAGCTGCGGGCCGGCGTCGTGTGGGCCAACACGTTCAACAAGTTCGACCCGACGTCACCCTTCGGCGGCTACAAGGAGTCCGGCTACGGCCGTGAGGGCGGCCGTCACGGGCTGGAGGCATACCTTGAGCACTGAGTCACCGGCGCGGCTCGCCGTTCGCAAGACGTACAAACTGTTCATCGGCGGCGCGTTCCCCCGCAGCGAATCCGGGAGGTCCTACCAGGTGCATTCCGCCTCCGGCGCGTTCCTGGCCAACGCCGCGCTCGGTTCCCGCAAGGACGCCCGCGACGCGGTCAAGGCGGCCCGCGCGGCCGTCGGCAAGTGGTCCGGCGCCACCGCCTACAACCGCGGTCAGATCCTCTACCGGGTCGCCGAGGTCCTCGAGGGCCGCCACGAGCAGTTCGTGAGCGAGGTGAAAGCCGCCGAGGGCGTCTCGCGCAAGGAGGCCGCCGCGCAGGTGGACGCCGCGATCGACCGGTGGGTCTGGTATGCGGGCTGGGCGGACAAGATCGCGCAGATCCACGGCGGGGCGAATCCGGTCGCCGGTCCCTACTTCAACCTGTCCGCGCCGGAGCCGACCGGGGTCGTGGCCGTGGTCGCGCCCGCCGACTCGTCGCTGCTCGGCCTGGTCAGCGTCATCGCGCCGGCGATCGTGACCGGCAACACCGTCGTCGTCCTCGCCGCCACCGACCGGCCGCTGCCGGCGATCTCGCTCACCGAGGTCCTCGCCACCTCCGACCTCCCGGGTGGCGTCGTCAACATGCTCACCGGAAAGGTCGAGGAGATGGCGCCGTGGCTCGCGGCGCACATGGACGTCAACGCCATCGACCTCACAGGTGTGACGGACAACACGCTCGCCACGGCGTTGGAAGTTGCCGCGGCGGAGAACCTGAAGCGGGTGATCCGACCTGGTAGCCCCGACTGGACGACCGATCCAGGAGTGTCGCGGATGCTGGCACTGCTGGAGATCAAGACGGTCTGGCACCCCAAGGGGGTCTGACCGTCGCCAACCGGGCACACTAGGGTGTTTGTGCGCGAGGCCATGTAAGTGAGCAGTGTGCCCGCACGCCGAGCCGACTACGGAGGTCACAGTGGCCCGCCAGTCTTCCCGTCCGTCTTCTTCACGTCCGGCGTCCTCGCGCCCAGCGGCAGCGAAGAAGAGTACCCCGGCGCCCGAGCCGGTCGCCGCCGAAGAGGTTTCGGACATTTCAGACAGCACTGAGACGGCCAACGTCGTCGAGGACGTCGAAGACGTCAAGGACGTCGAGGACGTCGAGGACGTCGAGGCGGGCCTCGACAGCACCGAGGACGACGAGGTCGAGGCGCTGGACGACGACGCCGACTTCAACGAGGAGGACGGCGGCCGGGAGCGCTCCGCGCAGGCCGACGCGATGTGGACCGACGTCAACATCGAGCCGGTCGAGATCGCGCTGCCGAAGGGCGTCGGCTACACCCTGCGGGCCTACCGGCTGTCGACCGAGCTCACCCCGACCGAGCTGGACGAGGAGGAGGACGACTTCGCGATCCTCCACCGCCGCGAGGCGGACGCGGACGACGAAGAGGTCGTCATCCTCGACGACAACGCCGAGCTGTTCGCCGAGGACGAGCCCGAGCCGGCGGCGCTGACGAAGTCCTCGAAGAAGCAGTCCGCTCGTGACGACGACGAGGCCAAGGACAAGGACGAGGACGAGGACGACGAGTCGGACGACGCCGTCGCGAAGGACGAGTCGGACGAGGATGACGAATCGGACGACGCGGACAAGGATGCCGCGGACGAGCCGGACGTCATTGCCGACGACGAGGACGAGGAGGAGCCCGAGGAGGTTCCCGCGTTCCTCGGTCACCGCGGCAAGCTGCTGCTCTTCCGCAGCGTCGAGGGTCTCGTCGAGTTCGTGAAGTCCGACGAGGAGCACGACCTGCTCCAGCTCGACACGTGGAGCAGCCTGAAGACCCGCATCACCGCCTCCTCGGTCGTGCCGAAGGACGAGGACCGCTACGAGCTGGACCTCGTCGTGGAGAACCTCCGCGGCGGCCAGGACGCCTGGGACGGCGAGCTGCTCATCGCCGCCGGTGAGGCCGCGCGGGACCTGGCATATTCGCTGCGCCTCGAGCCGGTGCGCACCGCCCTCTCCCCCGGCTCCCCGCTCGACGACCTCGACGAGGCGCTGCGCGCGGCGGCCGGCGGCGGCGTCGGCGGCTTCTTCGCCAAGCGGCGGCTGAAGAAAATCGGGGCACAACAGGCAGCGCTCGGCTGGCGGACCATAATCGGCAAGATTTCTGCCGCTGTGGACTGGCGTGATTGATTTGTGACCGACAGGATCTAAGCCGTGGGCATTTTGGCACGGCGGGCAAGACCCGACCTTTGACCGGACGGGTGCGGCGCTGAGCGACGATCAGCCGATGAGGGCATTCAACCGAAACGGCTGATCGCGCCACCCGCTCGTAACCTGTTTAGTAGAGGTCGTTCAGTTTGACCTGCGGCAACACACGGCGGGGCGCCGGGACACGCCCCCGCCGACGTGATGAAAGCTCAACTTGCTGTCCCGAGAGGAGGACGACGCGGTGGCGCTCGTTCGGGTGTACTGCGGTCTGGCGTCGGCTGATCTCGCCGAGCCGCAGTCAAGCTCCGAAATCTGGTTGACCGTCGCGGTCGTCGACGACGCCGGCCGACTCATCGACATCTGCGAGGTGAGCGACGACGCCGGCGGCTACGCCGAGCTCAGCGCGCTGCTCGCGCAACGCTCCGGCGGGCAGTCCGCCGTCGCGGTCGCGGCCGAGAGCGACGACCACGTCGTCACCCAGCTGCTCACCGCGGCCGGGCGCAACCTCGCCTTCACCGACGACGACTCGGCCGACGACTACGCCGAGCGGTTCGCCGACGACGAGTCGCCCGAGGAGATCCAGTCCAACGCCGCCGAACGGCGCGCCGTGGGCCTCGCCCGCGCGCTGCAGGCCGGCGTGCTCTCCGCGGTCGGGCAGTCCCCGCCGCGGGACATGCTGCCGCTCAAGCCGGTCCTGGCCGCGCACGCCGCGGTCGTCGCCGGCCGCCAGAGCGCCGCGGCGACGCTGCGGGAGGTGCTGCGCGAGCTCTACCCGGCCGCACTGCGCGCCTACCCGGACCCGGCCGAGGCGATCCCCCTGGCGATCCTCGACGCGCTGCCCGAGCCCGGCATCCTCGGCGGCGGCGCCGCCGGACGGAACCGGGACGCCCAGGTCGTCACCGAGCTCGCGGCCGGCGGCCTCGCCGACGCCACCACCCTCGGCGAGGCCATCACCGCGCTGCGGGTCGCGATCGCCGAGACCCCCCGTCGCACCGGGGTCAACCGGGCGCTCACCGCCGCCGTCGCCGAGACCATCCGGCAGTCCGTCGCCGCGGTCCGCGCCTGCGACGCCGCCGCGTCCTCACTCGTCGGCGTCCTCGCCGACAAGATGAGCCCGTCCCGGCTCCAGCCCGGCCGCCAGCGCGCCGGGTCGCCGCTGACGCCGGTCGCGCCGCTGCGTGCCGCGCCGCCCGTGCCCGCCTCCGCCCCCAGCTCCGCGGGGTCCCTCGGCTCCGTGGCCGCCGTCGGCCAGGACGCGCCGCCGACCCGCAGCCGGGTCGCCGCCCGCGCCGCCGAGGTCGCCCGCGCCGCCGAGTCGACCGCCGCCCAGGGTGCGCCCGGGTCCGCGGCCGCCTTCGGGGCAGGGGCCCAGCCCGCTGCCGCCGCCGGACGCACCACCGCCGCGCAGGCGACCGGTGGCCGCCGCCGCGCTCAGGCCGCGCCCACCCAGGCTCCTCAGCTGCCCACGCAGGCCCAGCCGCCGGCGGTGTCCGCTCCGCCGGCCGCCCCGGTCGTGTCGGGTCCGCCGTCGCGCCGCGCGGTCGTGTCCGGCCCGCCGCTGGTCTCCTCGACCCCGCCGGCGACCGCGACACCGCCCGGCTACCAGCCCGCGGCCGCCTCGTTCGGCCAGCCGGTCACGTCCACGCCGCCCGGCTACGGCCAGCCGGTGACCTCGACCCCGCCCGGCTACGGGCCGCCGGTCACGTCCACCCCGCCCGGGTTCGGGCAGCAGGTCGCCTCCGCGCCTCCGGCGTACGGTCAGCCCGTCACGTCCACGCCGCCCGGCTACGGGCAGCCCGTGACCTCGACCCCGCCCGGGTTCGGGCAGCAGGTCGCCTCCGCGCCGCCCACCTACGGGCAGCCGGTCACGTCGACCCCGCCCGGCTACGGCGTCCCGTCGACGCCCCCGGCGTACGGTGTCACCTCGACGCCGCCCGGGTACACCGCGCCGCCCACCTACGGGCAGCCGGTCACGTCGACACCGCCCGGCTACTCGCCGACCTTCCCGGGCGCCTTCGACAGCGCGCCCGCCGGTGGTCCCGGCCAGCCGGTCGCCCCGCCGTACCAGCCGGCCGCCTACCAGCCGCCGACGCCGACGTATGCGCCCGCGCCGCCGATCCCGCCGACCTACCAGCAGCAGCCGATCCCGGCGTCGATGCAGTCGATCCCGGTGCCGTTGCAGCCCGCGCCGCCGCAGCCGGTGCCGGTCGCACCCCTGCCCGTCGCGCCGGCCCCGGTCGCACCGCCGCCGGTGGCCCCGGCCCCGGTGATCCCGCCGCCGGCGGCGACCGACCAGCAGCCGACGTTCGCGTCGCTGATGCCGCCGCCTCCGCCGGGCATCGCTCCGCTGCTGGCCGACAGTGGCTTCGACTTCACCCGTCCCTCCTCCGCGCCTCCGGCCGCGGCCCAGGAGAGCGACAGCGGCGCGATCCGGCTCAGTGACCTCAGCTCCCTCGGCGAGCCGCCGACCCTGGACCCGGCGACCCCGGCGCCCGGGACGCGGAGCAGCTGGCCGCTGACCGGCACCGACCGCGCCGACGCGTTCGACGGTGACCCGCTGAACATGACGACGTCGGCGTTCGCCGTCGAGCCACCGTCGTTCGCCGCCGAGACCCCGTCGTTCTCGTCGGACCTGAGCAGCCTGCCGCGCCTGAGCGACCTGCCCAAGCCGCCGGTGGAGCTGCGGGACCTCGAGACGCCCGGCGACTTCGGCCGCCGCGGCGCCACCGAGCCCGCCGGCCGCTCCGAGCACGCGGAGCTGCTCAACCGCTCCGAGCTGAGCCGGTCCGAGCGCAACCGGGCCGACCGTAACCGCACCGACCGCGACCCGCTCAACCGTTCCGACCTGTCGGCCCCCGAAGGGGAGCCGGCCGCGGAGCCGAGCCGGGGACGGCGCGCCAGCCGTGCCGACGAGGCAGCCTCCAGCGGACGGTCGGAAGGCCGCCGTTCGGAGCGCTCCCGCGCCGAGGCCGCCGAGCCGTCGCGCGAGTCCTCCCGTGAGGCTGCCCGTGAGACTTCGCGCGAGCCTTCGCGCGCCGAGCGGGCCCGCACCGAGATCCCCCGCAGCGAGCGGTCCCGGGCCGATGCGGCCGAGCCGGCGCCTTCGCGGGCCGAGCGGACCGATCGGGCCGAGCGGCCCCGCACGGAGATTCCCCGTTCGGAGCGGTCCCGGACCGAGATCCCGCGGTCCGAGCGTTCCCGCACCGAGATCCCCCGCAGCGAGCGGTCCCGGGCCGAGCGCCCGGTCGAACTGCCCCGCCAGCGTGAGGGTCGCGTCCCGCCCCCGTGGCAGACCGGCGACCTGCCGGCCGAGCCCGCCGGTCTCCGCCTCGTCGAGCCCGCCCCCGTGCCGGACCCGGCGCTCACCGGGTATGCCGACGAGCTGAGCGGGGAGTACAGCGGCGAGTTCCGCTTCGAACCGCCCGCCCTGCGCCTCGTCGAGGGCCCGGCCGAACGCGCCACCGCCCGCAGCAACGGCACCGGCGCGGGCCGCAGCCGCCGCGCCGCCGCCGAACGCGCCGAGGCGACCACGAAGCCCTCCGACGAGGCCGACGGCGACCTGTTGATATTCGCCGCGGCACGCTCCGCGTGGTTCACCGACTGGGACGCCGACAGCGAGACGGAGACCCCGGCCGAGCGCCCCGCCGTCAGCTGGGAGAACCAGAACGACTCGGCCTGGCGGGCCGCCGAGGAGGCCGCCCAGCCGAAGCTCGGCGACGAGACCTCGACCGGCCTGCCGCGGCGCGTGCCGCAGCAGAACCTGGTTCCCGGCTCTCCGATCAACTCCCCGGAGCGCCCGCTGCGCATCGTCCGCGACGCCGCGCAGATCGCCGCGCACACCACCGGCTACTTCCGTGGCTGGCGCCGGGGCCAGGAGGTCGGCGGTTTCGCCGTCGGCGGCCGCCCGGGTCGCGAGGCGGCCGGCGGCTGGGACTTCAGCCGCGAGCGTGAGGCCAGCCGCGAATACCAGGAGCGCGAGTTCGAATACCGCTCAGCGCGCCGCTGAGCACCGAAGAAGCACCGAAACAGTGATCGAGGTGCGGGTCGCAGAAGCCGGCGGTGCGCTGCCACAGCGTGCGCAGGTCCTCCTGCACCAG